>NC_015186.1:327142-654285 GCF_000202835.1 Acidiphilium multivorum AIU301 | reverse complement strand
CCGAACGCGGTGCGGCTGAGCACCACATGCGCGGCCGCGGCGACCACCAGCATCACGAGAACGCCGATCGGAATGATCTTCAGCACGTATCCCTGTCCAAGGGCGTTGAACGTGTTGCTGAAAATCGGAATCGGATTCGCTTGCGTCACGATCAGCGGGATCGATGCGGCGACGCCCAGGGTCGCGAACGTCGTGATGAAGGCGGGAACATTGATGTAATGTGTGATCGAACCATTGATGAAGCCGATCAGCGCCCCGGCCAGGATGCCGCCGAGGATCGCTCCAGGCCAGCCGAGCGGCGTATGGTTGATGACTACGGCGGCCGTTACACCTGACAGCGCCTGGATCGCGCCCACCGAAAGGTCGATGCCGCCGATCAGCAGCACGAAGGTCTCGCTGACCGCCAGCAACCCGATGGTGATCGTGTTGACCAGCAGGGTCGAGATATTGCCGATGGTCAGGAAGTTTCCGGTCAGCACCTCCATCCCGGCCATGATCAGCGCGAGAATGACGAAAATTCCCGTCTCCGGCGGCAGGCGAAGGCCCTTCCGTTGCGGGCTGGCTGTCGTGCTGGTGTCCTGTTTTGCCATGAAGATCGCCCCGGTTGCGGATATGTCAGAGGGATTGTGCGAGAATCGAACGTGCCTCGGCCTCGGCGCGCGGAATCCCTGTGCCCTCGCAGATGCCGTGCCGAAATACATAGATCACGTCTGAAACTTCGAGAATCTCCTCGATCTCCGAGGAGCACACGAGCAGCGTATCGCCCGCCGCGGCCAACTCGCGGATCAGGGCATGGATCTCGGCTTTGGCACCGATATCGACACCTTTTGTCGGCTCGGCGAGCAGCAGGATGCGGCTCCGCGCCGTCACCCATTTCGCGAAGATGACCTTCTGCTGGTTGCCGCCGGACAGGCGCCGCACGCTGGTTCCAAGCGGCGAGCGTATGGCCAGGCGGGCCGCCATGGTGCGCGCCTGCTCCGCCACTGCCGCATCGTCGAACCAGATCCCGCGCGAGAACCGGTCGATGCTGGCGAGCACGATGTTCTTGCCGATGGTCATGTCGGGAATGAAGCCGTTGGCCTTGCGGTCGTCCGTCAGGAACCCGAAGCCTTTTGCCAGCGCGGCGCGCGGCGTTGTCGGCACATACGGCTCACCGGCCAGGCGGATCTCGCCACCCTGCATCGGCCGAACGCCGAACAGCACCTCCAGCAGTTCAACCTGCCCGGCTCCGGCCACGCCGTACAGCCCGACCACTCTTCCAGCATTGATCTCCAGACTCGCCGAGCGGCAATTGCCGCTCGAGAGGGTCCTTATATCGAGCAATGTGGTGCCGCCGAACGCGGTCCGCGGCGAGACCTCGGCGAGCGCCGTGGCATCGCGCCGATGGCCGGTGATGTAATAGGCAAGATCTGCCTCCGAAAGATCGGCGCGCTCCGCATCCAGCACGACATCGCCATCCTTCATCACCACCACATGATCGGCAACCGCCAGCGCCTCGCCGAGCTTGTGCGTGACAATGGCGATCGAGGTGCCGCCCGCCGCCAGCCGGCGGACCGTATCGAGCAGCCGGGTGATCTCACTCGCGTTCAGTGCCGACGTCGGCTCGTCGAGCAGCAGGAACCGGCCGCCCTTGTCGAGCGCGATGATGATCTCCAGCATCTGCCGGTCAGCCGGCGACAGCGCTCCCGCAGCCATGTCCGGATCAGCGGCGAGGCCGTAAGTCGCCAGGGCCCTCCTGACATGTTCGTTCATCGCGGTGCGGTCGGTGAATGGCCCGCGCCGCTTCTCCCGGTTGAGGAAGAAATTCTGCGTCACCGTCAGTTTCTCGATGATGCGCAGTTCCTGCCAGACCACGGCAATGCCGTGCGCTTCGGCGATGCGCGGCGTCGTCAGCGTCACGGCCTCGCCATCGAGCAGGATATGGCCGCCGGATGGCTGCTCCGCCCCGCCCAGGATCTTCAGCGCCGTCGACTTGCCCGCGCCATTATGCCCAAGCAGCGCCGTCACTTCCCCAGCGCGGAGCGAGAAACTCACTCCGCGCACCACGGGAGCGGAATCGTATCGCTTGACGATTCCCGAAAGGGCCAGGCTGCCAGCCTGGCCGGTGGACACCGTCGTCACGGATAGGCGATTTTCATCATCTCGTGGCAGTTAGCCTTACTGACGGTATAGGTCTTGGTAAGAACCAGTTTGGGAATATTCTTGTCGCCATCGAGATACTTGATGATATTCGCGACCTCGATCTTCGACTCGACCGCGGGGGACTGCAGCGCGCCAGCCTTGTAGACAGAGTTCTGGCAGATCGCCTGCACGGCCTGCTGGCTGCCTGAGAGACCGATCACCGCAACCTTGCCAACCTTGTTGGCGGCGCGGATCGCATCCATCGCCCCAAGACCACTCGGCGCATTGATATCGAAAATCACATTGACGTCAGGATGCGCCGAAAGCATCGCCGCCGTGGCGGACAAGCCGCCCGGCGTGGTCCCCTTGCCATTCAACCTCGATACGACGTGGATGTTCTTGTCACCATCGATGATTTTCTTGAAACCCTTGTCCCGATCCTGGACCGAGGTTGCAAACGGATAATCAATCCATCCCAGCTTCACCGGCGCCCCGTGCAGAGCCGACTTGTCATAGGCGATGACTTCCTTCGCGGCATTCTCGCCAAGCTGGACATTGTTCGACTGGACGAATTCGACGATATGCCCGCCCGCGCGCTTCAGGGTTTTCATGTCGACATTGGTATCGATCGTGAAGACCGGGATATGCGCGTGATTGGCTGCCAGCACGGCGGAGGAGGCCGCCGCCGCATCGGCGGGAGCGAACATGATCGCGTTGACATGCCGCTGGATGAACGCCTCGACCTGGTTGAGCTGCTGCGCCTCGCTCATGTTGCCGCCATAATAGATCAGCTTCGCGCAATCCGCGGCCGCATCCTTGGCGGCGGTTTTCGCCATGGTCTCGAAATACGGATTGGTCAGCGTCATCAACGACATGCCGATCACGTATTTCGGCTTCGCGCAGGTCTGCGCCGCCTCGGCGTGCGGGCCGGCCAGGCCGATCGTTCCGGCGATTGCCATGCCCACTATCGAAAGCCGCTTTGCCAGCTTCATTCCCGTTCCCTCCTGTTTTTGAACAATTCTACTTTTCGGACAAATTTGGCTCATAGCTTTGCCCGGAGACCAAAAATTAGATGAACGAAAGCGCTTGCGCAAGCGCTTTCGCTCCCTGTAGTGTTTGTAGGCAGGTCAGGAGAAGATCGACTCGCGGGCCGGCATCGTGCCGCTGCGCATCATCCCCCCGCATCCGCCAGGGCTCGCCGCATACACGCGATCGTTTTGGATTTCGGTTCCGCACGGAGCAGGCCACATGGGTTGACAGCAAACGCCTCCACGCATGACCTCCGGCGCAGTCTCGTGCGCCGCAGCGCGAGACAGGCAAGCATTGGAAATATCGAGCAGTTGCGAGAATGAGATCTTTCGCCTCCCCCCTCTCACTTGGCATCGACCTCGGGACATCAGGCGTCAAGGCGGTCCTGCTGACCTCATCCGGAGCGGTCATCGGCACCATGTCGGCTGCCGTGCCGACATCGCATCCGCACCCCGGCTGGGCCGAGCAGGATCCCGAGGATTGGTGGATCGCCTGCATGACGGCCCTGCGCGAACTTCGCCGGCAGTATCCCGAAGCTTATGAGGCGGTCAGATCGATCGGGCTGTCCGGACAGATGCATGGAGCGGTCCTTCTGGATCGGCATAACCGAAGCATCCGCCCCGTGATCTTGTGGAACGATGCGCGCTCCACTGCCGAAGCGGCGTTCCTGGCGGAAAATCATCCCTCGTTCATCGAGGCGACCGGCAGCCTTCCGATGGCCGGCCTCACGGCACCCAAGCTGCTTTGGCTGCATGGCCACGAAATCGAATCATTCCGGAAGATCGACTGCCTCCTGTCGCCCAAGGACTATCTCCGGCTCCGGCTGACCGGCGAGCGCGTCACCGATATGTCCGATGCCGCCGGCACTCTCTTTCTTGATGTGCATCGCCGCTCATGGTTCGAGCCGATGATCGCCGCGACCCATCTCGAACCTCGGCAATTTCCCCGCCTGTGCGAGGGAACATCCGCCACCGGCACCCTGACCCGAAGCGCCGCCGGCGAGCTTGGCCTCGACAGCAAGGTCGTGGTCGCAGGCGGCGGCGCCGACAATCCGGCCTCCGCGGTCGGGATCGGCGCGTCACATCCGGGCAATTCGTTTGTCACCCTGGGAACCAGTGCCGCCGTCGTGTCGATCACCGATCGCCCCCTGGCGCGCATTGCCGGCGGCGTTCACGGCTTCTGCCACGCGCTGCCAGAGAGATGGTACGCGATGGGGGCCATCCTGTGCGGCGCAAATTCGCTGCGTTGGGTATCGAAACTGCTGTCGATGCCGAGCGAACAGGCTTTGCTTGATCGGGTTGCCGCCGAACTGCCACTCGAACGGCCGGTTCCGCCGACAACCCCGCTGTTTCTGCCCTATCTATCCGGCGAGCGTACCCCGCACAACGATCCGAACGTGCGCGGCGGCTTCATGAATGTCGGCATCGAGACCGCGGCGCCGTCATTCGGCTACGCCGTTCTCGAAGGAGTCGCCTTCGCCCTGCGGGATGCCATGGGTTCGGTGGAGGAGTCAGGTTCGGATATTCGTCATTGTTCTCTGGTCGGCGGCGGAGCGAAAAGCGATTACTGGGGACAGTTGCTGGCGAACGTGCTGGGACGCGAACTCCATACGCTGGAAGGCAGCGAACTCGGCGCGGGGATCGGCGCGGCGAAACTCGGTTTCGCCGCGCTCGGAATCGACGAGCCGGTGAACATGTCACTGCCCGTCAGAAAGACCTTCGAGCCGCAAGCGGACCGTCGCGAGGATCTGGACGACCGATATCGAAAATTCCGCACCCTTTACCCTGCGGCGCGTTCGCTCTGCACCTGAAGGAGGGGCCATTTCGTGACTCGCCGCATCATGATCGGACAGTATGGGAACGTCGCCCTGTTCCCATCTCCTCGGTCGGCTGCTTACCGACATCACCGGTCGCCGGATCTGTAAGGGGTCGAGCAATTGGCCACCATGGAAGATGTTGCCCACAGGGCAGGCGTTTCGGTATCAACCGTTTCGCATGTCATCAACGGCACCAGAAAAGTCCGTCCCGCGACGGTCGAAGCTGTAAGGGATGCCATCAGGAAGACCGGCTACGTTCCGAACTCGCTGGCGCAGGCCCTGGCGGGAGCGTCGACGAAAACGATCGGTGTGGCGATCTCTGCCCTGACAAATCATTATTTTGCGGAAACGGTCCGTGTGATCGAATCCGAATGCGCAAGGCGGGGCCTGATGATATTCTTGGCCGACACGCATGACGATCCGGACCAGGAACTGCGGGTCATCAAGGCGTTGCACCAGCGCCGGGTGGACGGCATCATTCTCGCGCCGACCGCGGGAACCGACCGACGGGCGCTCGACTACCTGAAGGGCAAGGGCATACCGTCGGTGCTGGTCGATCGTATCGTTCGAGGCGAGTTCGACCAGGTCGGCGTGGAGAACACCGTCGCGTGCCGCGAGCTCATCTCGCATCTGATCGGCCACGGCCATCGCCGCATCGGCTTCGTGGCGGGAGCTCCAGGAATTTCAACATCGATCGAGCGGCTCGAAGGGTATCGCGACGCCCTGCATCGGGCCGGCATCCCGTTCGATCCCGCCCTGGTGTGTTGCGGAGAATCGGCAAACGAACCGGCACGCCGCGCCGTTCGCGAACTGCTCCGGCTCGACCCACGGCCGACCGCGATCGTGGCCTCCAACAACCTGATGATGATCGGCGCCATGCACGCCTTGCGCGACGCCGGCATAGAGGTGCCTGCGGGAATGGCTCTGGTCGGGTTCGATGATTTCGACTGGGCCGAACTCTTCAACCCCCGGCTCACAGTACTCGCACAGCCACTCGAGGACATCGCCATGAAGGCGGTGGAACTGCTGACGAGACGCATCGCGCGGCCCGATGATCAATTCGAAATCGTGCGTCTCACGCCGGAATTGAGGATCCGGAACTCCTGCGGCTGCCAGGATCAGCGCTGACACCGCCGTGGCCCGGCCAAAGCCTGGCCACGGCGGTGTCACAAGAACGCATCCGAGGTCAGCGCACCTGACGCTCGACGGGCAGCGCGGCGTTGCGCGACCATTGCGACATCGAGCCCGTGTAGAGCTTCGCCTGCTTGTTGCCGAGCAGCTCATAGCTGGCAAACCAGCCGAGCGCCGCCCAGTGCGCGGTATTGCAGAAATTGATCTGCCGACCCGCCATCGGCACCCCTGCCGCCTTGTAGAGCCCGGCAAGATCCGCCGGCGTGCGGAACACGCCGCCATCGTTCACCGTCAACCAGCTTTCGGGAAGGTTGCGCGCTCCGGGAATCGTGCCCGGACGCGTATCCACCGGCGCGAGGTTCACGCCGAGATATTGCGCCGACGGCCGGTCGTCGACCAGCGGAACGTGCGCCTTCATCGCCCGCTCCACCTCGGCCTCCGTCGCCAGCAGGCGCGGCCTGACATGGGCCACGAAGCGTGTCGCCACCGGCTTGACGAAGCCCGCCTGCACCGGATGGGCCGGCGTGCTGCCCCGCCCGACATATCCGGCATAGCCGCCGTTCAGGATGGAGACATTGTTGTCGCCCAGATACTTGAAGGTCCAGAACACACGCGCGGCGCTCGCCATGTCGGTGGCGCTCGTCCCGGCCGTGTAGATGACCACGCGCGTGCGGTTGCCGATACCGAGGCCGCCGATCAGGGTCTCCAGCTCCGCGACGGGCGGCACCATCCCCGGCGCGCCGTCGACATCCTTCCGCCATAGGCCGTTCTGCGCATAATTGCTGTAGACCGCGCACGGCACGTGCCCGTGCATATAGGTCTGCACGTTGCCGCCGCCGATCGGATTGCGGACGTCGAGCATGACGACGCCTGGCTTGCACGCATGGGCCGCGACCCAATCCGCGCTCACCAGCGGCGGCACCGGCTTCGCGGCGAAGGCCGTGCCGCCGAGAACGGCCGCGGCAAGACCGAATGCCGGAATGACTGACAGTTTCATGATGATCTCCCTGATCCCTGGCGAGGCGCCGGCCTGCGCCGGCCGCCCGCATGTCCATTCAGTCCGGCAGTCCGAACCGTCGTCTGAGCGCGATGCCCACGGGCGTGCCGAGCAGCGCGAAAACAAGCCACTCCCAGCCGTGCAGGCTAGTCGAGGCGATGCCGCTGAACAGGCTGCCAATATTGCAGCCGAAGGCGAGCCGCGCGCCATAACCCATGGCAAGACCGCCCAGCGCCGCGGAAAGCAACGGCAGCGGCTCGAATTTCGCGGTCAGGCTGAACCGTCCGCCGATCGCGCTTGCAAGCAGCGCACCGAGAACGATGCTGATATTCATCACCGACGTCTCGTCGGCCAGAATGCCGTGGGAAAGCGCCGCGTGCGGGAACGGCCAGCTCCAGAAGCCGTGCGCGGGCGGCACCCAGCCGAGCAGGCTCGCCCCCTTCGCGCCCCAGAGCGTGAACCCCCAGACGATCGACCAGGGATGCCCGGCGATCAGGAGGGTCAACCAGTTCAGCCCGGCCAGCATCAGCGCGGCGAAAGGGAGCGGCCAGGGGCCACGGAACCAGGCACTCCCTTGCGGCAGCCAGGCGCGCATCATCGGCGAGGCCGGCGGCGCGAACCGCCGCAGTATCAGCGCAAGGCCGCCGAGCGCAACGATCTGCAGGGCCGCGCCCGGGCCCCAGCCGATCATGCCACCGAACGAGACCGCGCCAAGCGAAGGCAGGGAAAGCCACCAGGGCAGCTGGAATGTTGCGATGAAGGCTCCCGCGCAAAAGAACAGCAACGCGAGCAACGTGCGCAGATTGCCGCCGCCCGACGCATACAGGCAGCCCGAGGCACAGGCGCCGGACATCTGCATCCCCACCCCGAACAGAAACGAACCGACCGCGACCGGCACGCCCGCTGGCGCGATCGCACCGGCCACGCCATGGCCGAACACCGCTCCCCGCGCCAGAATGGGGGCGAACAGCACCGTCGCCGCCGCGAGCATGAGAAGATTGGCCATCGCCCCGCTGCCGTCACGGCGCAGGACCAGCGCGCGCCAGCCATAGGCGAAACCGTAGCCGCCGTGGGCCAGCGTCATGCCCATTGCCGCACCGATCAGAACCAGCGCCGGCAGCCTGCCGCCGGTAGCCGGCATGGTCATCGCGAGAAGCCCGACGATGACGACGCTCGCTGCGGCCAGCAGAACTCGCGGCGGACGCGGCCCGGTCGCGGCAATCTGGCTCATGCCTCACCCCGCGTGACAACCGCCGGCGAGGCGCCATTCCCGGCATTGCGGCCAGCAGCGATTGCGCCGGCCATTCCGAAACCGCCCGCCTTCATCCTTCCTCCTTCGAGGTCCATCTTGCCCGGATTGCGCGCCGGACTCGCCGGCCGCGTGATCGTTCGAATTAAGACTTTCGAGACGATTTTTGTGACCTACCAAAGGCCGGTCAATAGTTCCGGAAAAATGAAAATGGGGATGTCGGCAAGGCCTCCTTGGGCAGAACGATTGTCCTGCAAAACACGGTAGCGGAAATGAATGTTTTCTATGCCGCGGCGAGACGCCGCAGGGCGGCGGCGAGGGAAACCCGCATCTGGCTCGGTATCCGCAACCTGCGATCCTCGAACCGCCGGTCGTCAGGGCCGATCCCCGATCCCATCCGCGCATCCCGGGCGTACAGCAGCGCGACGATGTCCGGCGCGAACAGGACAACGAGATTTTCCAGCCAGCGCGCCACATCGCCGGGCGACGCCCCCGCCAGGCGCGGCCGCGAGGCGCGTGGTCCGATCGCCGCCGCTGGTTGCCAGGCTTCGTCAGTCACCCAGCGATTGGTTGTGAACAGCCGGATCGGCAGCCCCTGCACGTCAACCGAAATGCCGATCAGATGCGTGAAGCCCATCCCGCCCGCCGGCCCCGGCGTGAAGATGTGGAAATGCCCATGCTCGGCGCGCAACCGCTCACGCACCGCATGGGCATGGTAGAAGAACCGCCAGCCTGACACCGGATCCAACGCCTCTGGCTGCGGATATTGCGTCCATTCGGCGAACCCCTCGGCAGTGCCGGGCAACCGCGCGGGCGCGCTGGTTCCGGCCCGCGCCCAGGCGGCGATCTGGGCTGCCGCGGCGTATCCGGCGCGCGCCCGCCGCCGCGGCGAAACGCCTATTTCTGCGGCGCGCAGGGGTTCTGCGGAGCGCAAGGGTTGCCCGAATTCGTCTGCCCGTTCGTCGCGCCGGATTGCGGCGCGCACGGATTCTGCGGTGCGCAGGGATTGGCCGCGGCGAGAACGATCCCGCTCGCCGCCTTCGCCGCCGTCGCATGCGGCAGCGCCGGCGCGAGCGCGGCGGCCAGGGTGAGCATCGACAGGGCACTGTGCTTCGGCTTCATGACGGGTCTCCTCGGTGAATGCGGGCGGGACGGTGCGGTTCGCCCGCGCCGGGCCTCGGTCAACATAGAGTGACAAGCCGCCGTGCCGTCAAGGACGCCATCTGGCCAGTCGCGCGCCCCCATCCGGGCAACGACCCGGTGACCAGGACGCAGCGCCGCGGCTTTCCGCCAGAACGACCCCCGCCAGGTCACATGCCCTTGCACGCCGGCCGCCCGGTGCGAAACCCTGCCATGCCACATATGGCGAACCGCCCCGTTTCACGCCGCGGGGAGTCAAAGCCGCGTGAGACCGGCAACGATCATCGAACCGTGTCTTGGCACCGGCCGCGGCGCGAGGCAGACCGCCCGCATGAACGCGCAACGCGACAAGAAGCAGCGTGCCGTCTTCACCCGGCGCGCCATGATCATCGGAGGCAGCCAGGTCGCGCTGTTCTCGGCGCTGACTGCGCGACTCTACGAGATGGAGATCGTCGATCACAGCCGCTACAGCCGGCTCGCCCGCAAGAACGCGGTGAGCGAACGGCTGATCGCGCCGGAACGCGGACTGATCACTGACCGCAACGGCGTCATTCTGGCCGGCAATCGCCAGCAATGGCAGGCCCTGTTCCTGATGACGGCGGCGTCTGACCCTGCCGCCACGATCGCGCGCCTGGAACGGATCGTGTCGCTGTCGCCGGCCGATCGCGCCCGGCTTGCGAAGCTCGCCACCGGGCCGATCCATTTCCTGCCGATCCTCGTCAAGAAGGATCTCGGCTGGGACGAGATGGCCAGACTCGAAGTTCACAGGCCATCGCTGCCCGGCCTCATCATCGATCGCGGCTTCCGGCGATTCTACCCGCTCGGCCCGCTTACCGCCCATCCGGTGGGCTACGTCGTCCGCCCGGACAGCGCCGATGCGGGGCGCGAGCCGGTTCTCGCCCTGCCGGGTGTGCGCGTCGGCGGCAGCGGCATCGAAAAATCGGCCAATGCCGCGCTCTTCGGATCGCCCGGCATCGTCGAGGATGAGGTCGACGCCGGCGGGGCCGTCGTTCGCGTCATCACGCGACGCCCGGCGCGCGAGGGGCACGCCGTCGGTCTCACCCTCGATGCCGGATTGCAGCGCACCGCTGCCGGCGCCCTGAACGGGCGGCCCGGCGCCGCGGTGCTGATCGACACCAGCACAGGCGACCTGCTCGCCATGGCCAGCGCGCCCTCGTTCGACCCGACCTGGTTCGACGACGGTGTGCCCGATCATGTCTGGCGGCGCTGGACCTCGAAGGCGGCGCATCATCCGCTTACTGACCGTGCGACCGGCGGACTCTATGCCCCGGGCTCATCCTTCAAGCCGACCGTCGCCCTCGCCGCACTCGAAGCCGGCGCGATCACCGGCGACACAAGGTTCTTCTGTTCCGGACACATGAAGATCGGCAACCGGATCTTCTATTGCTGGCTCCGCTCCGGCCACGGCTCGATGGACGTCGCCTCGGCCCTGCAGCAGAGCTGCGACATTTTTTTCTACCACGTCGCGATGCGCACCGGAATCGACCGGATGGCCGCGATGGCCCGGCATCTCGGCCTGACGGGCCGCGAAGCGCTCGCCCTGCCGAATGTCGCCGAAGGCTTCATCCCGACGCGCCGATGGGCGAAACAGCGGCAAATCGACTGGACCAAGGGCGATACGGCGGTTCAGGGGATCGGTCAGGGCTACACCGTCCTGACGCCGCTCGCACTCGCTGTGATGGCGGCACGCATCGGCACCGGCCGGGCGGTTCGCCCGCGAATCATCCGGACGGTCGGAGCGGTCGAGCGAACCCATCCGGCGGCAACCACGCTCTCCCTTTCGGATCGTCACCTGGCCCTGGTCCGCCAGGGTATGGCGGAGGTGGTCAACACGCCCCTCGGCACCGCCTGGGGCGCCCGCCTCGCGCTCCGGGGTGCCAGGATGGCCGGCAAGACGGGCACGGCCCAGGTCATCGGGGAAAGCGCCGAGATGGAAGCCGAAAACTACAACGATGCCGAACTGCCGTGGCAGGACCGGCCGAATGCGCTGTTCGTGGGCTACGCGCCGCTCGACAGGCCACGTTTCGCTGCGGCCGTGGTGATCGAGCATGGCACGCTTCTCGGCCCCGTGAAGATCGCCCGGGACCTGTTCGCGGCCGCCCTCTCCCGACGCCGTCTCGCCTATGGCGACGAGTCCAGACCTGCGTGATGCGGATCGCTCCGGGCATCGTATCGTCCCGTTGCCGATCATGACATCAGGATCCGCGGCCGCAGGTTCACGCCCGCTGCTTCAAGATACGGTGATACAACACCGGCTCCGGAACCAGTGCGTTTCTGGATTGTCCTTGCAGTATCGGCAATTTTTCCGATCGGCCGGTCGCCGACGGCCTCTTCTGACGATGACGTGTTATTGACACGTCATCGCGACCTCTACCGCAGCGCACAAAATCAGGGCAGTCAATATCGGCGGGTCGGCATTCGCATGGCGGGTCACCGGTTCCGGATCGATCCTGCCGCGCGGGCTCAACCTGGCCGCACCTCGCCTGTCGCCACCGCCTTGCCGAACCCTGCCAGGCTCCAATGGAAAGGCTTACCCGATGTCGGTCACGAACAAGCGGAGATCCCGACAGCCCTCCGCCGCCACCCCGGCTTGCGCCACGGGGTTGCGGAACGTCCTTCTGTTGCAGGGCGGCGGCGCGCTCGGTGCCTACCAAGCCGGCGCCTACGAGGCACTCGCGGAGCACGCCTACGACCCCGACTGGATCATCGGCGTCTCGATCGGCGCGATCAATGCAAGCCTGATCGTCGGCAATCCGCCGGAGCGCCGCCTCGAACGGCTTCGCGAATTCTGGAAGCGCGTCACGACCCCACGGCCGGGTTTCATTCCTCCCGCCCTGTCCCTGCACGTCGCCGCCGAGAAGAAGCTCGGCGCGCTCAACGCGGTCCTGTTCGGCCAACCCGGCTTTTTCCGCCCCCGCCATCCGGTCGACTTCATTACGGAAAACCCGCTCAGCTTCTACGATACGGCCCACCTGCGCCAGACTCTCGAAGAACTCGTCGATTTCGACCTGATCAATAGCGGCACCACGCGGCTTGCCGTTGGCGCCGTGCAGATTCGTACAGGCAACATGATCTATTTCGACAATGCCGAGTGCCGGATCACGCCGCAGCACATCATGGCCAGCGGCGCCCTGCCGCCCGGCTTCCCGCCGGTCGAAATCGATGGAGAAGCCTATTGGGACGGCGGGCTCGTCTCGAACACTCCGCTCGAATACATGATGCGCTGCGAACCGCGCGAGAATAGCCTGGTCTTCCAGGTGGACCTGTTTCCGGCCCGTGGGCCGATGCCGAAAACGCTCGATGGCGTCGCCGAACGCGAGAAGGACATCCGCTATTCAAGCCGCACGCGCTATGGCACCGACGCGGAGAAACGCCGCCAGGACCTGCGCCGCCGGGTCTGCGCCTTCCTTGAAAAGCTGCCGCCCGAGTTGCGCGACGATCCGATCGCGAAGCATCTCCAAGAATTTTCCTGCCCGGCACAGATCGATGTCGTACACTTGATCTACCGCCCCGAGCATCCGCAGGGCGCCGACAAGGACGTGCAGTTCGACCGTACCACCGCCACGGAACGATGGCGCCACGGTCACGAAGATGCCTCGCGCGCGCTGGTCGCGGCACCGTGGCGCGAACCACACCCGCACGAACTCGGCATGCGGACCTTCGACATCGCCAAAACCGAATCTTGACGAGGAGCATTGCCACGATGGATGCAGCAACGATCAGGGAAACCGCCTTTGCGATGCCGCTGACGAGCCCGGGCTTTCCGAAAGGACCCTATCGCTTCGTCAATCGCGAATACATGATCATCACCTACCGCACCGATCGCGCGGCGCTCGAGAAGATCGTCCCCGAACCGCTCGAACTCGCCGATGACGTGGTGAAATACGAATTCATCCGCATGCCCGACAGCACCGGCTTCGGCGACTACACGGAGTCTGGCCAGGTGATACCGGTTCGCTACAAGGGCAAACCTGGGGTCTATGTCCATTCGATGTTCCTGAACGACCATCCGCCGATCGCCGGCGGACGGGAGATCTGGGGCTTTCCGAAGAAACTCGCGCGCCCGGTCCTGGAAGTCGAAATCGACACGCTGGTTGGCACGCTCGATTACGGCCGAATCCGGGTGGCCACCGGCACGATGGGCTACAAGCACCATACGCTCGATCACGATCCGGTTCTCTCCTCGATGCATGAGCCGAACTTCCTGCTCAAGATCATCCCGCATGTCGACGGTTCGCCACGCATCTGCGAACTGGTGCGCTATCACATGAGCGACATCGTCCTGAAAGGTGCCTGGACCGGTCCCGCCGCGCTCGCGCTCTATCCGCACGCCCTCGCCCCGGTCGCCGATCTGCCGGTTCGCGAAGTCGTCGCCGCCTCCCACATCCTCGCGGACATGACGCTCGATCTCGGCGAGGTCGTCCACGACTATCTTGCCTGATCGACCCTCCGGATTCCCCTCAAGAGAAAAGGATTTTCCCATGGCCCGTTTCGACGGCAAGGTCGGCATCATCACCGGCGCCGCCAGCGGCATCGGCCGCGCCATCGCTGAACAGTTCGCCAGAGAAGGCGGCCACGCCGTGATCGCCGATCTCGATCTCGACGCCGCACGCAAGACGGCAAGCGCCATCGCGACCTTCGGGCCGGCGCCGCTGGCGGTTTCGATGGACGTCACCGACGAGCAACACGTGGAGGACGGCGTTGCCGCCGCCGCTGAAAGGTTCGGCCGGATCGATGTGCTGGTGAGCAATGCCGGCATCCAGATCGTCAGGCCGCTTGCCGAGTTTCCCTTTTCCGACTGGAAGAAGCTGCTCTCGATACATCTCGACGGCGCATTCCTGACGACGCGCGCCTGCCTGAAATACATGTATGCGCAGAAAAGCGGCTCGGTCGTCTATATCGGGTCGGTGCATTCAAAGGAGGCGTCGAAGCTGAAAGCGCCCTATGTCACCGCGAAGCATGGGCTGATCGGCCTCTGCAAGGTTCTCGCCAAGGAGGGCGCGGAACATAATGTCCGCGCCAATGTCGTCTGCCCCGGCTTCGTGCGGACGCCGCTGGTCGAAAAGCAGATCCCGGAACAGGCAAAGGAACTCGGCATCAGCGAGGATGACGTCGTGCGCAATGTCATGCTGAAAGACACCGTGGACGGCGAATTCACAACCGTGGAAGACGTCGCCGCCGCGGTGCTCCATTTCGCCGGATTCCCGAGCAATGCCCTGACCGGCCAGTCGATGGTCGTCAGCCATGGCTGGTTCATGCAGTAGCCGCATCCGGTCAACGCGCGGGAGTCCGACCTCCCGCGCTCGGCTCCTTGCCCGTTGCCGATACGGGAAACAGCCGGCGTGACCCGTCGCCGTCATTGCGCTTGCGCGCTGCGGCGCAAGGCCTGCGGCGGCTGGCCGAAGGCGCGCAGGAACGCCCGCCGCATGCGTTCCGGGTCGTGAAACCCGACCATCCCGGCAATCACCTCGATGGGCATGCTGGAATGTTCGACCCGCTCGCGCGCGGTCTCCAGCCGCAGGCGCTCCACCGCCCTCGCCGGACTCATGCCGACCGACCGGCTGAATGCCCGCGAGAAATGCCGTGGACTCATCGCGGCCCGTTCGGCCAGCACCTCGACGGTCAGACGCGCGTCCAGATGGTCGCGCATCCAGCCGAGCAGCCCGGCGAAGCGTCCGTCTCCTCCACCCATCTCGATCAGCGCCGAAAACTGCGACTGCCCGCCCGGCCGGCGATAATAGACCACCATCTCCTGCGCCACGCGCCGCGCCACCGCCTCGCCCAGGTCCCCGGCGATCAGCGCCAGCGACAGATCGATGCCGGCGGTAATCCCCGCCGAGGTCCATATCGCCCCGTCACGGATGTGAATGGCATCCGGCTCGACCAGGAGGCGCGGAAACAGCCGCGCCAGTTCCTCCGTCCGTCGCCAATGCGTCGTCACCCGCCGCCCGTCCAGAACGCCCGCCGCCGCCAGCAGGAAAGCACCCGAACAGACGCTGCACAGCCGCCTCGCTCCCCGCGCCTGCGCCACGACGAAGGCACGGATCTCGGGACACTCCATTGCCCGCCGGCAGCCTCTGCCGCCCGTCACGATCAGAGTGTCCAGCGCACCGGCCGCACTGGCGGGTTCGCTGCCCAGCACGGCGCCGGACGATGAGCGGACGGGGCCGCCAGATGCGGAGAGGATCGCCAGCCGATACACGTCCGCCTGATGCCGCGCGGCGATCTCGAACGCCGTGATCGGCCCCGAGGCGTCGAGGATCTGGAAGTCCTGATAGATCAGGATGCCGATATGCCGGGCCATGGCCTGAAATGAGGGATCATGGTCATTTCGTCAATCGTGCCGTCATGGGACACTCGGTCGCATCATCGGAGATACCCCATGTCCCCACCGCCATTTCGTATCCTCTTCGCCGTCTATCCGGGCATGACCCAGCTCGATTTCACGGGTCCGCACCAGTTCTTCATCCGCGCGCCGGGATGCGAGGTCATCGTCGCCAGTCGCGATGGCGGCGATGTGCCGAGCGACGGCCTCGTCTTCGCCCGCACCGCCCGCCTTGCGGACGTTCCCGGCTGTGACCTTCTCTGCGTGCCGGGCGGCACAAACGCGCTCGACGCGGCGCTGGACGACGGCTTTATCTCCGAACTCCGCCGACTTGCCGCCGATGCACGCTACATCACCTCGGTCTGCACCGGTTCGCTGATCCTCGGCGCCGCCGGGCTGTTGCGGGGGCGGCGCGCCGCGTGCCACTGGGCGTGGCGAGACCTGCTGAAGCCGTTCGGCGCAATTCCGGATGACGGCCGCGTGGTGCGCGATGGCAACGTCATCACCGGCGGCGGTGTGACCGCGGGAATTGATTTCGCGCTCGTGGTCCTCGCCGAGATTGCCGGTCCGCAGGTGGCGCAAACCCTCCAGCTGGGCTTCGAATACGCTCCCGCCCCACCCTTCGAGGCTGGGCGCCCGGAACACGCGCCGCCTGACATCCTCGCGGCCTGCCGGCAGGGTCTCGCTCGGCTGGCTGCGACCCGCGAGGCCCAAACCCGCGAAGCAGCATCCCGCCTCGCCACGCAACATTGACTCCGCTGAGGGTGTGAAGCTGTCGATCCTGATGACAACACCAGGCTAGCGGTGGCGCGTTGAACCAGGCCGAGAGACCGCGCAGGCAAGCGGCCTCCCGGCGGGGTTCGTGACCGTAGCCGGTCTGGTGCATCAACTGATGGAGGCGCGCAACTCTACCGACTGGCCCATCACGTCCTCTCCTTGAGATGAACGGCGACAGCTTCCGATTGAGCCAATACCGGGTTCGCTCCGGCGGGCGGAAAGAAGGCCCCGGATCGCTCCGGGGCACACACAGTTGTCGCGAGTGGGCTTGGCTTGCAGAAAACGCGGTAGTCTCGCGCGAGTTCATCATGCCGCCGCCCGGCTCTGCCGCCAGTGGAGACCGCATGTCCTCCCGGACAGACGTTGCGCAGGCCTATCGGCCTCCGCCCCCACCAGCGCCACCACCGCCGGCACCGCCGCCGCCGCCCGCGCCGCTTCCCGACCCGTGGCCGCCCGCTGCGGGGCCTCGGCCAACGCCGATCTGGTCGTGCGTCATGTCGCGGTCGCGGTCACGGTCGAGATCGCGGTCCTGATCGGGATCCTGCAGTTTGTCCTGATCGCGCAGCCGGTCCTGATCCTGGTCCTGCGCCCGGGCCGTGCGGCTGAGGGCAACCAGGCCGGCAGCCAGGCCAGCCAGCCCGGCGGCGCCGGCGACGACGCGCCGGCGGGACATGATTTCCGATGAGTCGATACGTAAGGCCATTGTCTTGCTCCACGCCAAGAAGGTTGCCGCTTATTGCGTGTGTGGAGGCTAGGCAGACCGCATGTGCCGGGCGTTGCGCTGGATCAAGCAGAGAGTCGGGAGAAAGGACAGGGCGGGGCGGCACGTTCAACCGTTCGTACGATCGCCTTCCAACCGGGATCAGACGGTCTTTCGGCATGGAATAAGGGCCAGGTTGTTTGGGGGATCGGCAACGCATCGGGCTCTTGGGGACGCTGGATCCACAATCGCCCCCATGGACGATATGGGGGCGGAGCCGGGATGTGGTGATGGCGACGATTACGAAGATTTGGCGGGCATATTTTGGTCAGCGGAAGTCGATCAGGTCATCCGCAGGATCGTCCGGACAGTCGCAAGGCTGCGCGCGATCACTTTCTCAAACCGATCAGGCAGTGTCGGAAATTCTGCATATGGGTGGCAGTTGACAGAGGAGCAGACAGGCAACCTTCCGCGCGTGTCGCGAAGTGCCGCTTGACATCAGGCGGTACGGCCCTGCGGTGCGGGCATATCGTTCGCAGGCGCGTCGTCGGCCTCGACGAGTCTGTCGATTTCGGGGGCAGGCCGCGCCTTCGAGAAGATGAAGCCCTGGAGATCGTCGCAGCCGATCCGCGCGAGGCCCTCGCGCTGTTCCAGTGTCTCGACGCCCTCGGCGGTGACGCGCAGCCCCCGGGCGTGGGCGAGCTCGATGATCGCCCGGACAATGACCTCGTCGCTGTCCTGGTCGCCGAAGCCGTGGATAAAGCTGCGGTCGATCTTGACGCGGTCGACCCGGAGCTGCTGGAGGCGGGCAAGCGAAGAGAAACCGGTGCCGAAGTCGTCGATGGCGATGCGGACCCCCATTGCCCGGAGCGATGCGAGGTTCTCGGCTGCGGTGCCGATCTGGCCGTTGGCGGCGGTTTCGGTGATCTCGATCTCGAGGCGCTGCGGCGGCAGGCCGGTGACGCGCAGGATGGCGGCGACCCGCTCGGCATAGCCGGGATTGGCGAGTTCGGGGCCGGAGGCGTTCACCGCGATGGTGCGGTTCGGCCAGTTGACCGCGGCAGTGCAGGCCTCGCGGAGCACGCGCTCGCCCATCATCTCGATCAGGCCGGCTTCCTCGGCGATGGGGATGAACAGGTCGGGCGAGATCCAGCCGAGCGCGGGGTGGCGCCAGCGCAGCAGCGCCTCGAACCCGGTAATGGTATGGCCGGCGGCGGCGTGAATGGGCTGGTAATACGGCACGATCTCGCCGCTTTCCTGCAGGGCAGCGCGCAGGTCGGCCTCGATTTCGCGGCGAAGGCGGAGCGCGTCGTCCATGACCGGGTCAAAGAACGCAAAGCGGCCGCGCCCGGTGGATTTGGCACTGTAGAGGGCGATGTCGGCCTTGCGGAGCAGGTCAATACGGTCCGTGCCATGATCCGGTGCGAGAGCGACGCCGATGCTCAGCCCGACGAACACACGGTTGCCATCAAGATCGAAGGGGACGCGGACGGACTCGACGATGCGCGCGCAGAGCTTCTCCACATCCTCGCGCCCGGCAACGCCAGCGAGCATGACGGTGAATTCGTCGCCGCCGACGCGGGCGACCATGTCCTCCTCGCGGACCAGGGCGCGGAGGCGCGCGCCAAATTCGCGGATCAGCGTGTCGCCGGCGGGATGGCCCAGCGTGTCGTTCACCTGCTTGAAGCGGTCGAGATCGAGAAAGAGCAGCGCGATCGAGGTCCCAGACAGCGCGGCGAGGGCGGCATCGGCGCTCTCGTTGAAGAAGGTGCGATTGGGCAGGCCCGTCAGCGGATCGTGAAACGCGAGGTGATGGATCCGCACCTCGCTCGCCTGTAGCCGGAGCGAGCGGCTGCGGACGACGGCGAGGAAGCCGGCGACGGTGAGCAGCGCCAGGGCGAGCAGCCCGCCGAGGATCGGCATCGCCCGCGACAGCACCGCCGTGCCGGGGCGGTAGGGGCGCCAGATGAAATAGCCGATCCGCTTGCCGGCATTGTCGTCGACCGGGTAGGCGGCGGCGATCTCCTCGGCGCTCATCGCCTCGAAATCGAGGGATTCGAGGCGTTCCTGGCCAGAGGCGGAGAGCAGCGCGTCGATCTCGCGGCGTTCGTCGGGGCGGGGTTCCTGCTCGCGCGACTTGGCCGCCTGCATCGCCTCGGCAAGGCGGCGGGCGCCGGCGGCGGCCTTTTCCTCGCGCGGGGCGCGCCCATCCATCGCCGCCAGCATCTGGGCGAATTTGGCGGCGTCGGGGTTGCGCCAGAAGACCGAGAAGGCCTGGTCGAACAGCAGCGCGTGCTCGTGCCGGCGCAGCATCACCGCCTGTAGCGCCGCTCGCATCACCCGCCGGTCGGTGATGTCGACATGGGTGAGCGCCTCGGCGGCGGCGATGACCTCGCCGGGGCCGACAGGCAGGCCGGCGCGCCGGAGCAGGCGCGCGAAATGCATCACATTCGGCGCGAGCCGTCCCGTATCGGAGGCGCTCATGCCGCCTGGATCGCCTCCCCGGTCAGGCGGGCGGCGGTCTCGCCACGGATTTTGGCGATGTCGTCCTGGTATTTCAGCAGGGCGCCGAGCGTGTCCTCGACCGCGGCGGGGGCGAGCTCGACCTCGTCCAGCGCGGCGAGGGCGGAGGCCCAGTCGATCGTTTCGGCGACGCCGGGGAGCTTGAAGATGTCGGTGGTGCGGATGCGCTGCACGAATTCGACCACCTGGGCGGAGAGCTTCGCCGGCACGCCGGGCGCGCGGGCGGCGAGGATGGCGCGCTCGCGGACGGCATCGGGGTAGTCCACCCACTGGTAGAGGCAGCGGCGGCGGATCGCGTCGTGCACCTCGCGGGTGCGGTTGGAGGTGATGACGACGACGGGCCGGGTGGAGGCGGCGATGGTGCCGAGTTCGGGGATGGTGATCTGGAAATCGCCCAGCAATTCGAGGAGGAATGCCTCGAAGGGCTCGTCCGCGCGGTCGAGCTCGTCGATCAGAAGGACGGCGGGCGGCAGGCCCGGATCGATCGCCGAGAGCAGCGGGCGGCGGAGCAGGAATTCGGCGGAATAGAGCGTCTCGCGAAGGGAGGCGCGGCTGGCACCGCCGGATTCGGCAAGGCGGATTTCCATCAGCTGGCGGGCGTGGTCCCACTCGTAGGCAGCGGCGGCGAGATCGAGCCCGTCATAGCATTGCAGGCGCACGAGGCGCCGGCCGAGCTGCTCGGCCAGCACCTTGGCGATCTCGGTCTTGCCGGTGCCGGGCTCGCCCTCGAGGAAGAGCGGGCGGCCCATGGCGAGGGCGAGATGGACGCTGGTCGCCAGTGCCCGGTCGGCAACATAGTTGCCGCGGGCGAGCAGTTCGGCGGTTTCGGCGACGGTGCGCGGGAGGGAGGTTTCGGTCATCCAAGGAATTTAGAAATGACCAGCGCCACGACAACGGCGGAAATGATGATGGGAACCCAGATTCCGAGGGGCAGCCCGGCGATGACCGGGTTGCTGCGGTCCTCGCCATGGGCGGGATGGGCGTGGTCATGTGCGTGTTCGGCCATGCTGGTCGTCTCCTTGGTGGGGGTCGGCGCGGGTGCGGCTTCGGGCGCGGGCGCGAGCCGTTCGGAAAATTTCGTGAAGAAGGATTCGGCGTAGGATTTCGCCACCGAATCGATCAGGCGGGCGCCGAGCTGGGCCATCTTGCCGCCGATCTGCGCCGAGACCTGATAGGTCAGTTTCGTGCCGCCCTCGGCATCGGCGAGCTGCACCTTCGCCCCACCCTTGGCGAAGCCGGCGACACCGCCCTGCCCTTCACCGGAAATCGTGTAGGCGTTCGGCGGGTCGAGATCGGCGAGTGTCACCTTGCCATTGAACCGCGCGGAAATCGGGCCGATCTTGGCGGCAACGGTCGCGGTCATCTCGGTATCGGAGAGCTTTTCAATGGATTCGCAGCCCTGTATGCACGCCTTGAGGACTTCGGGGTCGTTCAGCGCGGCCCAGACCGCCTCGCGCGGCGCAGCAATCAGCCGTTCTCCCGACATTTCCATGGGGCGTGCTCTCCTTCGTGACCGTGTTCCGTTACCGCATCTTTAGTTTGAGGCCGCCGCGCGCGCAAATCCGCCCTGCCCTGTCCGATGACATCTTGAAAGGCGGCGCACGATGCACCCGCATGTGACCGGACTTGCCGCGCTCGTTCCGTTCTTCGGCACGCTGGCGAGTTTCGCGCTGCTGCCCGGCGTGGCGCCACGGCTCTGGCACCGATACATGCTGCGGATCAGCCTGTTCTGGGTGGCGCTCGGCCTCGTGTTCGGGGCCGAGGCCGCCGGGCCGGCGGCGGCGCTGACACAGCTGTGGCATTCAGGGCTGGTCGATTTCCTCCCCTTCATCGCGGTGCTGATGGCGCTCTACACGCTGGGCGGCGGGGTGCTGATCGCCGGCGGGCCGTGGGGGCGGCCGGGCGGCAACCTCCTGCTGCTGGCGGCGGGCACGCTGCTCGCCTCGGCGATGGGCACGATCGCGGCCTCGCTGCTGCTGATCCATCCGCTGCTGTCGGCGAACGCGGCGCGGCGCGAGGTGCGGCACCTGGTGCTGGCGTTCATTTTCGTCGTCGCCAATGCCGGGGGCGCGCTGACTCCGCTCGGTGACCCGCCGCTGCTGATCGGCTTTTTGCGCGGGGTGCCGTTTTTCTGGCCGTTGTTCAACCTTGCCGGGCCGATGCTGGTGGTGGTCTTGCCTGTGCTGGCCCTCACCTTCGCCATCGACTGGCGACTGGCGCGGCGTGAGCCGGTGCGGCCGGCTGAGCGGATCAGGGTGCGTGGCGGCGCCAATCTGGCGATGCTGGGCATCTTCATCGCGGTGCTCACGGTGGCCGGCATCGTGCCGGGACCGGAGATCGCGATCGGGCCGGCATCGCTGCCGGCGGGGCAGATCGCGATCACGCTGACAGCAATCGTCTTCGTCGCGGCATCCGAGCGGGTCACGCCGCGGGCAATCCGCGCGCGCAACCAGTTCGCCTGGGCGCCGATGCGCGAGATCGCCATCCTGTTCTTCGCGATCTTCGCGACGATTCCGCCGGTGTTGCGCACCGTGACGGCGGCGGGGCTGCCGCAATCGGCGGCGGGGTGGTTCTGGGCCTCGGGCCTGTCCTCGGCATTTCTCGATAGCGGGCCGACCTATCTGATGTTCTTCGAGGCGGCGGGCGGCAACGCGGCGCAGCTGATCGCCCCGCCGGCGACGCTGCTCACGAGCTTCGCCGCCGGCTCGGTGCTGTTCGGCGGGCTGACCTATCTCGGCAATGCGCCGAACCTGATGATCCGCGCGATCGCCGCTCGGCGGGGCGTGCGGATGCCGGGCTTCTTCGGTTATATGCTGGCAGCATCCGCAGTGCTGCTGCCGCTCTTCGCGCTGACGACGCTGATCTTCTTCGCGGGCTGACGCCGCCTCAGGCGAGGCGGCCCTCGCCTTCCAGCGCAGCCTCGATCTGTTCGAGGCTGCGCCCCTTGGTCTCGGGCACCAGGAACCAGGTGAAGACAAGGGTAATCAACGTCATCGCCGCGTAGATCAGGAAGGTCGGGCCGCGGCCAAGACCGTGGACGAGGTCGAGAAAAGTGATCGAGACCAGCATGTTGAACGCCCAGTTGGCGATGGTCGCGAGCGACATGCCGCGGCCGCGCACCGCGAGAGGGAAGATCTCGGCAATCAGCAGCCAGAAGACCGGACCGAGGCCGATGGCGAAGAAGGCGACATAGGCGGCGACCGAGATCACCGTGACCCAGGCGAGGCCACCCTGCATTCCGGCCATGAAGCCGCCGGCGACGGCGAGCAGGGTGACCAGCATGCCCGACAGGCCAACCAGCAGCAGGCGGCGACGGCCGGCGGAATCGAGCAGGCGCATGGCGACGAAGGTCATCACCACGTTCACGAGGCCGACGCCGGCGGTGGCGAGGATGGAGACCGAAGCGGAGGACAGGCCGGCCTTCTGGAAGATGGTGGGCGCGAAATAAATGACCGTGTTGATGCCAGTGATCTGCTGGAACACCGCAAGGCCGATGCCGACGATGAGCGGCATGCGGGCGCGCGGCTCCAGCAGGACGGACCAGGGGGCCGTCGCGCGGCCTTCGCGGGCAAGATCCTGCCGGAGGTCACGCAGTTCGCTCTCGACATCGTGCCCTCCGCGCAGGAAGGCGAGCGATTTGCGCGCAGCCTCACGATGGCCCTTGCCGGCCAGCCAGCGCGGGCTCTCGGGCAAGACCAGCATGCCGGCGAACAGGATGACACCCGGTAGGGCGCCGAGCGCGAGCATCCAGCGCCAGCCATCGCCGCCATGGGAGAACAGGTAGCCGACGCCGTAGGACACCACGATGCCGATGGTGATGTAGGCCTGGTTGATCGTCACGACCGCGCCGCGCTTGTCGCGCGGCGACATCTCGGAAAGGTAGAGCGGCGTGAGCATCGAGGCGACGCCAATGGCGCCGCCGACAAGGACGCGGCCGGCGAGCAGGATTGCCACGCTCCAGGCTGCAGCGGAAAGCAACGCGCCGAGGACGAAGACCGCCGCCGTGACCAGCAGGACGGGGCGGCGGCCGAATTTGTCGGACAGGGTGCCGGCGACGGCAGCGCCTACCGCCGCGGCGCCGAGAGCGATGGCGACGACCACGCCCTGCATTGCCGGACCGAGGTGAAAGACGTGCCGGATGAACAGCAACGCACCCGAGATCACTCCGGTGTCATAGCCGAACAGAAGTCCGCCGAGACCCGCGATGATGGCGATCACCGTGAAATTCATGGCCTTCTCCCGATCGCCGCCGGGAGGGCGGCTCTATCGGGAGATAGACAGCGAGGCTACCGTTTCAATGCGGCGGCCTGGGCGGCAAGCTTGGCGATTCCCGCCCAGTCGCCGGCGCGCAGCGCGGCGGCAGGGGTGAGCCAGGAACCGCCGACGCAGATCACGTTGGCGAGAGCCAGGTAATCGGGCGCGGTGGTGGGAGTGATTCCGCCGGTCGGGCAGAAGGTGACCTCGTGGATCGGCGCGCCGATTGCCTTCAGCATCGGGATGCCGCCGGCCTGCTCGGCCGGAAAGAATTTTTGGTAGCGGAAACCGGCCTCGAGCAGGTGCAGCACCTCGGTCGGCGTTGCGGCACCGGGGAGGAATGGCACGCGGCTTTTCGCCGCCGCGGCATGCACGGCGGGACTGGAGCCGGGCGAGACGACGAATTTGGCGCCGGCTTCCTCGACCTCGCGATATTGCGACGGGGTGAGCACGGTGCCGGCGCCGACGACCATTTCGGGGACCGCTTCGGCCATCGCCGCGATCGCCTCCATCGCCGCCTTCGTGCGCAGCGTGACCTCGACGACGCCGACGCCGCCCTCGATCAGGGCGCGGGCGAGCGGGACGGCATCCGCCGCGTTGTCGATCGTCAGGACCGGGATGACCGGCGAGACGGCGAGCAGGGCATCGAGCCCGTCCTGGCGGTTCATGCGAAGACGCTCGCGCCGAGATCGGCCCCGGCGACGGCGGCGCGGAAGGCGCCGAACAGGTCGCGGCCGATGCCGTGGTGATGCGCCGAGAGATCGACCTCCGGGAGCGGCCGCGCCGCAAATTCCGCCTGATCCACCTGAACCTCCAATATGCCGGCCTCGCAGTCGAGCCTGATCATGTCGCCATCCCTCACCTTCGCCAGCGCGCCGCCGCAGGCGCTTTCCGGCGTCACGTGGATCGCCGAGGGCACCTTGCCGGAGGCGCCGGACATCCGCCCGTCGGTGACGAGGCCGACCTTGAAGCCGAGATCCTGCAACACGCCGAGGGGCGGTGTCAGCTTGTGCAATTCGGGCATCCCGTTCGCCTTCGGGCCCTGATGGGTGACGATGGCGACGAAATCGCGGTGCAGTTCGCCGGCCTTGAACGCCTCCTGCATCGCTTCCTGGCTGCGGAAGACGCGGGCCGGGGCGACGACGACGCGGTGCTCGGGCTTGACGGCGGAGATTTTGGTGACCGCCTGGCCGAGATTGCCGTGCATGATGCGCAGGCCGCCATCCTTGCTGAAGGGCTCGGTCGCATCGCGGAGGATGTCGCGGTTGAGGCTTGCGGCCGGGGCGGGTTTCCAGCGCAAGACCTTTTCCTCCAGCACCGGCTGGTCGCGATAAGCCTGCAACCCGTCCGGGCTCCAGACGGTGCGGGCATCGCCGTGCAGCAGGCCGGCATCGAGCAGGGCGCCAATCAGCACCGGCATGCCGCCGGCGGCCTGAAAATGGTTCACGTCGGCACTGCCGTTGGGATAGATGCGGGTGAGCAGCGGGATGTGTTCGGAGAGATCGGAGAAATCCTGCCAGGTGATGGCGATGCCGGCGGCGCGGGCCATGGCGACGAGGTGGATGGTGTGGTTGGTCGAGCCGCCGGTGGCGAGCAGGCCGATCATGCCGTTAACCACCGTCCGCTCGTCGACCATCTGGCCGACCGGGGTGAATTCGTTGCCGCGGGCGGTGATTTCGAGGATGCGCTTCGCCGCCGCACCGGTCAGCGCGTCGCGCAGCTCGGTGTTGGGGTTGACGAAGGAGGCGCCGGGCAGATGCAGGCCCATGATCTCCATCAGCATCTGGTTGGAGTTGGCGGTGCCGTAGAAGGTGCAGGTGCCGGGGCTGTGATAGGCGCCGATTTCGGACTCGAGCAGTTCCTCGCGGCCGACCTTGCCCTCGGCGTAGAGCTGGCGGACGCGGGATTTCTCGGTGTTGGAAATGCCCGAGGGCATCGGCCCGGCGGGGACGAAGATCGCCGGCAGGTGGCCGAAGGACAGGGCGGCGATGACGAGGCCGGGGACGATCTTGTCGCAGACGCCGAGGAGCAGCGCGCCGTCGAACACGTCGTGCGAGAGGGCGATCGCGGTGGCCATGGCGATGACATCGCGCGAGAAGAGCGAGAGCTCCATCCCTTCCCGCCCCTGGGTGACGCCGTCGCACATCGCCGGCACGCCGCCGGCGACCTGGGCGATGCCGCCGGCCTCGCGCACCGCATGCTTGATGAGGTCGGGGAAGCGGCCGAAGGGCTGATGCGCCGAGAGCATATCATTATAAGATGTGACGATGCCGATATTCGGCTTGTCGTCGCGCTTGAGGTCGTCCTGCTCGGCCTTGGCACAGCCGGCCAGGGCGTGGGCGAGATTGGCGCAGCCGACCGCGCTGCGGTGCACGCCGCGCGAAATCAGCGCACCGGTGCGGGCGAGATAGGCGGCGCGCCCGGCCTCGCTGCGCGCCCTGATCCGGTCGGTGACCCGTGCGATCGCATCCTGAACCATGTCTTTGCTCCTCGCAGTGCGCGCGGCCCGTGCGGGGGCGCGTCAGTCGCCGGCGCCGTAGCCGGCCTGTTCGTCGAACCAGGTGCGGCCGTCGCGGACGATCATCGCCACCGCCTCGGACGGGCCCCAGGTGCCGGCGGTGTAGAGCTTGGGACGGTCGCCGGCGGATTTCCAGGCATCCAGGATGGATTCGGTCCATTCCCAGGCGGCCTCGACCTCGTCGCGCCGCATGAACAGGGTGGCGTTGCCGCGCACCACATCCATCAGCAGGCGCTCGTAGGCATCCGGCATGTGGTTGTTCTTGAAGGTTTCGGCAAAGCTCAGGTTGAGCGGGGCGTTGCGCAGGCGCAGGCCGCCGGGGCCCGGTTCCTTCGTCCACAGATGCAGGCGGATATGCTCGTCCGGCTGCACGCGGATGACGAGGCGGTTCGGCATCGCGTGATCCGAGCCGGTGGGGAAGATCCAGTAGGGCACCGGCTTGAACTGGATGACGATTTCCGAGACCTTCTCGGGCATCCGCTTGCCGGTGCGCAGATAGAACGGCACGCCGGCCCAGCGCCAGTTGCGGACCTCGACCTTGAGGGCGGCGAAGGTTTCGGTGGTGGAGCCGGGGGCGATGTCCTTTTCCTCGGCATAGGATTTCACCGGGCCGCCTTTGATCGCGCCGGCGCGGTACTGGCCACGGACGGATTTTGTTGCGATATCGTCACGGGAAATCGGAGCGAGGGATTTCAATACCTTGATCTTCTCGTCGCGCACTTCCTCGCGGTCGAACGTTGCTGGCGGCTCCATCGCCACGAGGCAGAGCAGCTGCATCAGGTGGTTCTGGATCATGTCGCGCAGCGCGCCGGTATGGTCGTAATAGCCACCGCGATCCTCGACGCCGACGGTCTCGGCGACGGTGATCTGCACATGGTCTATGCCGTTATGGTTCCAGACCGGTTCGAACAGCGAGTTGGCGAAGCGCAGGACCAGGAGGTTCTGCACCGTTTCCTTGCCGAGATAATGATCGATGCGGAAGATGTTGCGCTCCTCGAACACCGCGCCGACACGATCGTTGATGGCGCGGGCGGAGGCAAGGTCGTGGCCGATCGGCTTTTCCAGCACGATGCGGGTTTCAGGCGTTTGCAGGCCGTGGGCGTGGATGTTGTCGGCGATCGGGCCGTAAAGCTCGGGAGCGGTGGCGAGGTAGAAGACGCGGATCTGGCGCGGTTCGTCGCTGAGCAAAGTGGCAAGTTCAGGCCAGCCGCGCGCGGCCTTGGCGTCGACGGAGACGTAGTGCAGCCGGGCGAGGAAGCGGGCAAGAACCTCGGGGTCGAGCTTGTCGGCGATGAATTCGCGCAGACTGGCCTCAACGAGTTCGCGAAACCCCTCGCCCGTCATGTCGGTTCGGGCAGAGCCGACGATGCGGGACGTTTCCGGCAGTTGACCATCGAGATCGCGGAGGTAAAGCGCGGGCAGAAGCTTGCGGCGCGCGAGATCGCCGGTGCCGCCGAACACCACGTAGTCGAACGGGTCGATGATGGGCTGGGAAAAATTCATGGGTCAAAATAATCCCTGGTTGCCGCTGCCCCGTATAGGCCGGGCCGCCGGTCAACTCAACACCGGCGGTCCGCTTGCGTTCAGTTCATGCAGTTGCCGCCATCGACGTTGAGCGTCTGGGCGACGACGTATTCCGCCTCGTCGGAGGCGAGGAAGATGGCGGCACCGACCAGATCGTCCGGCCGGCCCATCCTTCCATAGGGCACGGCAAGGCCGACCTGACGCTTCTTCTCGCCAACCGGCAGGCTTTCATATTTCGCGAACAGCGCATCGACCTCTTGCCACATCGGCGTGTCCACCACGCCGGGGGAGATGGCGTTGACACGGATGCCGTGGCGGATCAGGTCGAGCCCGGCAGACTGGGTGAGACTGATCACCGCCGCCTTGGTGGCGCAATAGACGCCGACCAGCGCCTCGCCGCGGCGGCCGGCCTGAGAGGCCATGTTGATGATCCGCCCGCGCCGGCCGTTGGCGATCATCTGCCGGGCGACCGCCTGCAGGGTAAACAGAAGGCCCTTCACGTTGACCGCGAAGAGACGGTCGTAGCTTGCCTCGGTGATGTCGGCAATCGGCGCGAGATCGAACACCGCGGCGTTGTTCACCAGAATGTCGAGCCCGCCGCGCGCGGCGGTGAAATCGGTGAAGGCGGCGATCGACGCCATCTCCGCCACATCGAGCGCACAGGCATGCGCCTGCGGCCCGAGTTCGCACGCGGCGGCGGCTGCCGCTTCCAGTGACCGGTCGGCAATGCAGACCGTGGCCCCCTCGGCGATGTAGCCCGCCGCCATCGCCCGGCCGATGCCACCGGCCCCGCCGGTGATGGCTGCGTATTTGCCCTGCAGGCGTCCGCTCATCGCTGCCTCACCAGACCGTGTAGCCGCCATCGGCGAGGACGATCGAGCCAGTCATCAGGCTCGACGCGTCGGAAGCAAGGAAGAGCACCACCGAGGCGATTTCGTGCGGCTGGCCGACGCGGTGCATCGGCGTCATGTCGAGCCAGATGCGGTTGAGTTCGGGATCTTCCATGCCGAAGCGGGTCAGCGGCGTGTCGATATAGGTGGGGGCGACGGCGTTGACGCGCACACCGCGATCGGCCCACTCGCCGGCGAGCGAGCGGGTGAGGTGATGCACCGCCGCCTTCGAGGCATTGTAGAACGACTGCTTCTGCGGCTTGTTCGAGATGAAGCCCGACATCGAGCCGGTGTTAACGATGACGCCGCGCTGGCGGGCGAGCATCGCGCGGCCGAAGGCGCGGGCGCACCAGAACACGCCGTTGAGATTGACGTTGATGACGTCAAGCCAGTGCTCGTCGGTAACATCCTCGGCGGCGACGCCCGAGCGGGCGATGCCGGCATTGTTCACCAGGATGTCGATCGCCCCGAATTTCGCATTCAGGCTGTCCGCCGCCGCGTTCACCGCGTCGGGGTCGGTGACGTCGAGCACGATGGCATCGGCCGAGTAGCCAAGCCTGGCGAGTTCGGCCTTGCCTTCCTCGCAGACATTCGCATCGCGGTCGGCGATGACGACATGCGCGCCGGCTTCGGCCAGAGCGGTCGAACAGGCGAGGCCGATCGCGCGGCCGCCGCCAGTGACGACCGCGTTGCGCCCCTTGAGGTCATATTTCTCGAGATACATGTCCGCTCCTTGTGTTGTCCGGCACTGGCAACGTGCTCAGTGCAGGTGGAATTCGCGCCGCAGCAGCGCCTTGCCGTCCGGTCCGAACAGGACGGCGCGGGCGGATTGCGGTTTCATGCGCACGGGGTCGCCCATGCGCACGCCCGCGAGATCGTCCGCCTTGACGATCATCTGCTTCTCGCCGGGGCGCTTGACGTAGACCAGGGTTTCGTTGCCGAGATGCTCGACGAAATCGGCGGTGCCGCCGATCTCGCCATCGGCGGCGAGCGCGGTGTGCTCGGGCCTGGTGCCGAGGGTGACGCGCAGGCCGGGGGCGGCGGCGATGTTCGCCGCCTCGACACGGATGGTGCCGCCATCATCGAGTTTCACATCCGCACCGGCATCGTCGCGCGCGGCGATCTCGCCTTCCAGCAAATTCATCTTGGGCGAGCCGATGAAGCCGGCGACAAAGAGATTGGCAGGGTTGTGGTAGAGTTCGAGCGGGGAGCCAACCTGCTCGACGATGCCGCCGTTCAGCACCACGATGCGGTCGGCCATCGTCATCGCCTCGACCTGGTCGTGGGTGACGTAGATCATCGTGGTTTCGAGCTGCTTGTTCAGCTTCACCAGCTCGGTGCGCATCTGCACGCGCAGCGCCGCATCGAGATTCGACAGTGGCTCGTCGAACAGAAATCCTTTCGGATTACGAACGATCGCGCGGCCGATGGCGACGCGCTGGCGCTGGCCGCCGGAAAGCGCCTTGGGGCGGCGGGCCAGCACCTTGTCGAGTTGCAGCATCTCGGCGGCGTGGGCGACCTTCTTCTCGATCTCGGCCTTGGGCACCTTTGCCATCTTGAGCGCGAAGCCCATGTTTTCCGCGACCGTCATGTGCGGATAGAGCGCATAGGTCTGGAACACCATGGCGAGGCCGCGCTTGTCAGGCGGGATGTCGTTGGCGCGGACGCCATCGATGCTGAAATCGCCGCCGGTGATTTCCTCAAGCCCCGCGATCATGCGCAGCAGCGTCGTCTTGCCGCAGCCCGAGGGGCCGACGAAGACGACGAATTCGCGATCGTCGATCGACAGGTCCACGCCCTTGATGGCGTGGAAGCCTTCATATCGCTTCTCGACCTTTTCAAGCAGAAGTTTCGCCATGATCCGCTCCTATTTCACCGCGCCGAATGTGAGCCCGCGCACGAGGCGGCGCTGGGTCAGGCTGCCGAAGACCAGAATGGGGGCGACCGCGAGAACCGAGGCCGCCGAGAGTTTCGCCCAGAACAATCCCTCCGGCGCCGAGAACCGCGCGATATAGGCGGCGAGCGTTCCGGCATGGGAGGCGGTGACGTTGATGCTCCAGAACGCCTCGTTCCAGGCGAGGATGACCGAGAGCAGCGCCGTGGAGGCCACGCCGGGACCCGCGAGCGGGAGCAGCAGATGGATCATCTGCTGGCGCGGGCCAACGCCATCGACGCGCGCGGCTTCGAGAATTTCGTGAGGAATATCCTTGAAGAACGAGTAGAGCATCCAGACCACGATGGGCAGATTCATCAGCGTGTCGATGCCGACGAGGCCGAGCCGCGTGTCGAGCAGGTGGACGTTCTTGAGGAAGAGATAGATGGGCATGAGCACGCCAACCGCCGGGAGCATCTTGGTCGAGAGCATCCACATCAGGGTAAATTCCGTGCGCTTGCCAGGGAAGAAGGCGAGCGCGTAGGCAGCGGGAAAGGCGATGGCGATGGCAAGCACGGTGGAGCCGACGCTGACGATCACGCTGTTCAGCGCGAAGAGCAGGTAGCCGGCATTCTGCGTTGCATCGAAGAAGCTCTTGAGCGTGGGCGTGAAGATGAGCAGCGGGGGAATCGCGATGGCTTGGCCTTCGGTCTTGAAGGCGGTGACGAGCATCCAGAGGATCGGGAAGAACATGATGAACGCGGCCGCCCAGGCGAGGATGGCGAGGACAACGCGGCTGGAGAGGGATGGTTTCATCAGCAGCACCTCACGCCTGCAGGGTGCGCGAGACCGCGCGGATGAGGAAAAAGGCGAGGATATTAGCGAGGACGATCGCGAAGACGCCGGCGGCTGAGGCGCTGCCGATCGAGAAATCGTTGAGCGCGCGGATGAAAATCATGTAGGTCAGCGTCGTCGTCGCGTGGCCTGGACCGCCATTGGTTGTGGTGTAGATGACGGCGAAGGCCGAGAGCATGAAGATCGATTCCAGCATCACCACGATCGAGATCGGCCGGCCGAGATGCGGCAGCACGATGTAGCGCAGGCGGGCGAGGCCCTTCGCACCATCCATCCGCGCGGCTTCGAGCTGGTCGGTATCGAGCGATTGCAGGGCGGTGAGCAGGATGAGGGTAGCGAAGGGAATCCAGCGCCATGAATAGATGATCACGATCGAGACCATCGGATAGACGCTGAACCAGGCAATGGGTTTGAAGCCGACCAGCGTCATCAGCCAGCCGGCGAGGCCGCTGACCGGATCGAGCAGCAGGTTCTTCCAGATCAGGGCGGCAACCGGCGACATCACGAAGAAGGGCGCGATCGCCATCAGCCGGGCGATGTTGCGGCCGGGGAAGTCGTTGTTCAGCAGCAGAGCGATGATCGTGCCGAACACGATCGAAGCGACGAGCGTGCCGGCAACCAACACCACGCTGTTCCAGATCGCCGTCCAGGTCGAGGAATCGGTGAAGAGATAGGTGTAATTGAGGCCGCCATTGTAGGCCGAGGGCGGCTCCATCAGATTATAATGTTGAAACGAATAGAGAATCGTCTGCAGGAGCGGCAGGATTGACCAGAGGAGCAGAAGGATCACAGCGGGCAGCAGCAGTGGCAGGGTCCGCACCTGCCGGCGCTGCGTGGCGCCCGATCTGCCCGGTGTTATCGTGCCTGACGTTGGCTGGATCATCGCACACTCCCGCTTTCCGAAGGGGCGGCGGCGCTCCGGTTGACCCGGGGCGACGCCGCCCTGCTGCCGCACTCAGTGGTAACCGGCTTCCTTCATCGTCCGCGCCGTTGCCTTCTGGGCCTGGGCGAGCGCCGCGTCGACCGATTTCTGACCGGCGAGAGCTGCCGCGATCTGCTGGCCAACTTCGGTACCGATGCCCTCAAACTGAGGGATCGCGACGAACTGCACGCCGGTATAGGGGACTTTCTTGAGCGTCGGATTATTCGGATCGGCGCTCAGGATCGCTTCCTTCACTTTCGAGGCGAAGGGAGCGGCCTTGGTGTAGTCGGGGTTGTCATAGGTCGAGATGCGGGTGCCGGGCGGGACCTGGACCCAGCCGAAGGTCTTGCCGACGAGCTTGAGATAGGCCTTCGACGTCGCCCATTCGAGGAACTTCATGTCGTCCGCCTTGTGGCGCGTGGTCTTCGGCATCGCGAGCGCCCAGGCCCAGAGCCAGTGCGCGCCATGAGGCGTGACCGCCACCGGGGCGGATACCATGCCGACCTCGTTCGCGACCTTCGAGGTCTTTGGATCCCAAAGCGTGCCGGCGGCGACCGTGCTGTCGATCCACATCCCGCACTTGCCCTGGCTGAACAGCGCGAGATTCTCGGTGAAGCCGTTCGAGGTAACGTTGGGGGGGCCGTACTTCTTCTCGAGATTCACGTAGAAGTTGGCAGCTTTCTTCCAGGCCGGGCTGTCGATCCGGGGCTGCCACTTCATGTTGAACCAGCGGCCGCCGAACGTGTTCACCAGCGTGGTGAAATAGGCCATGTTCTCGCCCCATCCAGGCAGGCCGCGCAGACAGATGCCGTAGATGCCCTTCGACGGATCGTTGATCTTGGCGGCAAACTTCTCGATTTCGGTATAGGTCGGATGCGCCGGCATGGTCAGGCCGGCAGCCTTGAAGAGATCTTTGCGGTAATAGGTCGCCGAGCTTTCGGCGTAGAACGGGAGAGCGTAGAGTGTGCCCTTGTAGGACAGCCCGTTGCGTACCGAGGGAAACAGGTCCTTCACGTCGTAGCTCGCCGGCAGGTTCTTGATCGGCGCGAGCCAGCCGGCCTTGCCCCAGATCGGCACTTCGTAGGAGCCGACGGTGACGATGTCGAAATTGCCGGAATTCGTTGCGATGTCCGTGGTGACGCGCTGGCGCAGGGTGTTTTCAGGCAGCACCACCCAGTTCAGCTTGATGCCGGTTTCCTTGGTGAACTGCGGCGACAGCTTCTGCATCTGCAGCATGTCGGGGTTGTTCACCGTCGCGATCGTCAGCGTCGTCGCATGGGCGGCGGTAATGCCGAGGCAACCGAGGGCGAGTCCGCCCACCGCAATCCTGATCTGTCGTTTCACGAGACGTTTCTCCCTCTCGAACAATCCGGTTCATTGAATCAAGCAAGGGCGCCGCCAAACCGCGCGCCGAAGCGTGCGCAGACGGGCTGCGCAAGGTGGGCCCGCAAGGAGCCGGTGCGGATGACAGGGATGCCGGCTTGCGGCCCCGATGCGGGCCGCGACCGGATGGATGAACATCCCCCCGCGCGCTGCGTCCAGGCTTCGGCGCAGCTTGTGATTCGTAGGTAGCGAACTTTCGTTTGATAAGTCAACGGAAAAAATTCACCGCATCGCAATATCCAAAAACACTAATTCATAATGAAAATGCTATAGAATTGGTTAAGGACAGTCATCATGACATGATTCGGCCGCTTTCGTTTCGAAACCTATGGACTTCCGAGCATGTTGCTGGCATCGATAGCAGATGGGCAGCCTGGGAACATCGACGTGACGCTCGGCGCGAAAAGTGCCGTGCTGCAGCGGCGGCTGAAGATCGCCGACTGGATTCGCCAGTACGGGCAAATGCGCGTTGATGAGCTCAGCACGGCGCTAAAGGTTTCCGAAGTCACCATCCGTGGCGATCTCACTTATCTTGAGGAGCAGGGGCTGATCGTCCGCAGTTTCGGCAAAGCGATAGCGGCGAAATCGGGCGCGCCGCGCGACCGGCCCGCCGGCGCGCCACTGACCAAGGCGCTGCTCGTGCCGATGCTGCGGCGGGCGCAGGCGCTGATCGGACCCGACCAGACCGTGCTGATCGGCCCTGGCCCGCTCGCCACCCAGGCAATTCCTTGGCTTGCGGAAATTCCGGGAGTTTCCGTGGTGCTGACCAGCACCGAGGCGATCCCCCTCGCCCGCACCTGCCTCGATGCGAGGATCTACCTGCTCGGCGGCGAGATTACCGCGGAGAGCGGTATGATCGAAGGCGCAGGCGCCCTCAGGATGCTTGACCATTTTGCGCTGGGCTGGTCGATCCTCGAGGCGGACGCCCTGTCCGCCGATTCGGCGCTGCTGGTGGCCGCCAAGCCCGCCGAACGGCTGGCCGAGGCGGCGATACGGCGCAGTACGCGCAGCATCGTGTTGATCGGCAACCCTGCGCTCTCGCTCGAACGGCGGACGGCGCAGCTCGGCCTTACCGGGATTTCCGACCTGATCCTGCCCGGCATGCCCAGCAACCGTCTGCGCGACATCCTCCTCGGCGCCGGCTTCAGGCCTGTCGAGACCGATGGCGGAACCGAGGCGCATTTCTCCAGCCATCCCGCGCATAGCCGGAGCGGCGCCAGGGCGTTCGGCGAGGCGTCATGACCGGCATGATCGTGACCATGGGTGAAATCCTCGTCGACATTCTCGCCGAGGAAAAGGGCCAGGGCTTCCACGAGCCCGGCCGGCTGCTTGGCCCCTTCCCCGGCGGCGCGCCGGCGACCTTCATCGCCCAGGCCGCACGGCTTGGTGCTGGCGCGGGCATCATCTCCTGCATCGGCGACGACGATTTCGGCTGGCTCTGCGTCGACCGGCTGCGGCGCGAGGGGGCGGATGTGAGCGCCGTGCGGATCGAGCCGGACCAGGTGACGGCAAGCGCCTTCGTGCGCTACCGCGAGGATGGCGACCGCGACTTCCTGTTCAACCTCAAGCGCAGCGCCGCGGGGCGGATCACGATCGACGCCGCCGCACGGGCGATGCTCGCTCAATGCGCGCATTTCCACATCATGGGGTCGTCGCTCTTCTCGTTTCATATCATTGACGAAATGAAAAAGGCGATCGAGCTGGCCAAGGCGAACGGCGCGGTGATTTCCTTCGATCCGAACATCCGCAAGGAAATGCTGATGATTCCGGAAATGCGCGCGGGCCTCGAATTCATGCTCGGCTATACCGACATCTTCATGCCGTCAGGCCCTGAGATCCTGCTGCCGACCGAGGCGAAGTCGGAACGCGCGGCGGTCGAGGAACTGCTCGATCTCGGCGTACGGATGGTAGTGATCAAACGCAGCCGCAAGGGTGTGAGTTTCCGCTCGCGCGATGAACAATTCGACCTGCCGGCGTTTCCGGTGGAGGAGATCGACCCGACCGGGGCGGGCGACTGTTTCGGCGCTGCCTTCGTCACCTGCCTGTTGCAGGGGATGGGGACAAGGCGGGCGCTCGACTATGCCCGCGCGGCGGGCGCGCTCGCCGTCAGCCGCAAGGGCGGGATGGAAGGGGTTGCCGACTTCGCAACGCTCGACGCCTTCATCGCCGCCGCGGGCTGAGCGGCAACCGGAACGAGGAGGACCGCCATGAGCCACCCGGCAAACCATATCGTCATTGGCGTCGATGTTGGCACCGGCAGCGCTCGCGCTGGCGTGTTCGGCTTGGACGGGACGATGCGCGGCAGTGCCGTGCGGGCGATCCGCGCCTGGCGACCGCGGCCGGATTTCATCCAGCAGTCGAGCACCGATATCTGGGCAGCGGTGAGCGATGCGGTGCGCTGCGCAATGGCGGAGGCCGGCAGTGGGCTGGTGGTGCGCGGCATCGGGTTCGACGCAACCTGCTCGCTCGTGGTGCTGGATGAAGCCGGCGCGCCGCTGCCGGTGGAGCCGGACGGCGACCCGGCGCAGGACGTGATTCTCTGGGCGGATCATCGCGCGCAGGCGGAGGCGGACGAAATCAATGCGGGCGGGTACGAGGTGCTGCGCTATGTCGGCGGGCGGATCTCGCTGGAGATGGAGACGCCGAAGCTGCTGTGGCTGAAGCGGCACGCGCCGCAAAGCTGGGCGGCGGCGCGGCATGTCTTCGACCTGCCGGATTTCCTCACCTACAGGGCGACGGGTGCGGCCAGCCGCTCGCTCTGCTCGACCGTGTGCAAATGGACCTATCTCGGCCACGAGGAACGCTGGGACGAGGCGTATTTCCGGGCGATCGGGCTTGGCGAGCTTGCCGATGAGGGGTTCACGCGGATCGGCACCACGATCCTGCCGATCGCGACACCGGTGGGCGGCGGGCTTTCGGCCGAGGCGGCGGCGGCGTTCGGGCTGGCGCCGGGGATTCCGGTCGGCACCTCGGCGATCGACGCGCATGCGGGCGGGATCGGGGTGATCGGCGCCGCACTCGACGGGATGGCGCCGGATGCGGCCGCGCTCGGGCGACGGGTCGCGCTGATCGGCGGGACGTCGTCCTGCCACATGGCGGTGGCGCCGGAACCGCGCTTCGTGCCAGGCGTGTGGGGGCCGTATCACGCGGCGATGATTCCGGGGATGTGGCTGAACGAGGGCGGGCAGTCCGCGACCGGCTCGCTGATCGACCATATGGTGACGACCCATGCCGCCTATCCGGCACTTGCCGCCGCGGCGAAAGCGGAGGGGGTGAGCATCTACGAGCGGCTGAACGCGCTGGTCGGGCGGATGGCGGCGGAGGCTGGATCGGCCGCGGCGTTGACCGAGGGCCTGCACGTGTTTCCCGATTTCCACGGCAACCGCTCGCCGCGCGCGGATGCCACCCTGCGGGGCATGATCTCGGGCCTGCCGCTCTCGGCGGACGAAGCGGATTGCGCGCGGCTCTATCTCGCAACGCTCCAGGCTTTGGCCTACGGCACGCGGCACATCATCGAGACGATGAACGCCAATGGCTACGCGATCGACACGATCATGGCGACCGGCGGCGGGACGAAAAACCCGCTTTTTCTCCGCGAGCACGCGGATGCGACGGGTTGCCGGATCGTGCTGCCGGCGGAGCCGGAGGCGGTGCTGCTCGGCAGCGCCATTCTCGGCGCGGTGGCGGGCGGCGTGTATCCTGACCTGCCGGCAGGAATGGCGGCGATGAGCCGGGCCGGGGCGATGATTGCGCCAGAGGCAGCGAACGCCGGCTTTCATGCCCGCAAATATGCCGTGTTCCGGCGGATGCATGACGACCAGATGGCGTATCGGGCGCTCATGCGGAGCTGACACCGTTCACGGAAAAGCGAAGCGCCACGCCTGCCCTCGCGGCGAAGTTCCTGTATGAAGAACGGATGACGCCTCGCCCGCTTGCCGTGCGCATTGCGCGCGGCCACCCCCGCCTGTTCACTGGCCTCCTCTGCGGAGCCCTCGTCTTCCTGCTGCTGTCGGGCGATCTTGCGCCGACGCTGCGGGTCGTGATCGGCTGGGACATTGCCGTCGCGGTCTATGTCGCGCTCGCCATGCTGCATTTCAGCCGCGCCGACCACACGCGGATCGGCGCCGACGCGGCGCGGCAGGAGGAAGGGGAATGGACGATCTTTGGCCTTAGCCTGGCCGGTGCGCTGATGAGCTTCACTGCGATCGTCATCTTCGCCGCGCGTGGCAAGGGGACCACGGCGCACACGCCCTATGTCGCGCTGGCGGCGGCAACGCTGGTGGCATCGTGGCTGATGACCCAGATCACCTTCACCTATCGCTACGCGCACGAATATTACGCGGCGACCGATAGCGGGCCGGAAGGCGGGCTCGCCTTTCCAGGCGGTGAGGCACCGGACTATCTCGACTTCGTTTATTTCTCGTTCGTGCTGGGAATGACGTTCCAAGTATCTGACGTGAACATCCTCAGCCGCAAGATGCGGCGGCTGGCGACATTGCAGGGCGTGATCGGCTACCTGTTCAATACAGTGGTGCTGGCTCTAGCCATCAACATCGCGGCCGGGCTGTTCTGAGCGATGCCCCGGCGCGGAGCGGCGGTAATGATCATGGCCCGCCGCTCCGCCCGTTCCCTTTACAGCCTGCTGGTTGCCCCGATAGGAAGCCGGTGACGGCAGAAAGGCGGGCTCGTCGGCCGGAGCCACCCGTGGCGCCTGAGAGCAGGCCTGTCAGCATCAAAACCGGGATCAAGCATCTAGTTGAGGTCGCCTCGGCATAGATGCAGCGCGATGCGCCGAGAACCGCGACGAGATCTGGGCCGCACGCGTCTCGCAGGTAAGTCGTCCAACCACCACTAGCACCGTATCGCCGGCATAATCGACAAACAGCTTCTTATCCGAAGCATGCGTCTGGCGCATTGTCACCGGCAACTTCGCTTCCCAGTTCCGGCAGAGCTCACAGAAGCAGCTATACCGATCCCCCTGGATGCACGGCGAGAGGTGCTTGCGCTGTAACTCCCGGCGGATCCGCGCCCATTCCAGCCGCCTCCAGCCGCCGTAGCGTCAGGCGTACCGTCGATGCGGCAACCTCAATCCGAATCCCCACATGGCAGGTCAGCAGCCCCGCGAACCTCAACCGTTCAATCGCGCGCACGTCGCCCACTGCAATCTGCTCCACAGGCATTCACCCGTTCTCTCGATCAACCAAAGGGATGAGGCTGAACCAGCCGGTAGAGACCTCAATTCGACCCAGCCACCTCCGCCCATCCGCGCGAATAAAAGTCGGAATGGTCGAGCAAATGAATCTCGAGATAGGTAGGTGATAATTCCCGGAATATGGGCAAATTAAGCACGGCATCGGCAGCCAGAATATCATCGTTTCGAAATACCTGCGATCTCCACGGAATGTGACTGCCACCTCTGCTATGCGTAGAATAGGAAAGCCGTTGGCTCGCGTTCCGATGTGGTTCGTCGCCGGGCGCGTACAGTCCTCGACGACTCTTGATCCGATTGGATCGGAAGATGTTTTGATCATTTCGGTATCGTTTAATTTTTTAATGCTAATAAAATTTAGTGATCATAATTTTCATTTATTTTAATTTAATTTATATTTTGATTTATTCGATAGTTAGAATTATATCTCAACGATATCGAAAAGTTATTTTTTAATAAATAATTTAGATTAACTTCGTAGCGTGTGTCACACCATGACACGCATCGACCTTCCTCTAGCTCATCCTGCCCGCCCCTCGGCATGCTCCACAAAGCGCGCCGGCGCTATCGATACCGCGCGTCTTCCAGCACCGGGCCGAGATCATCATGACGGGGAACGGATATGAAGATCTCAAGGCGGTTCTCCCTCCTTGCCGCCACGGCGTTGAGCCTGTCTGCCTGTTCGGGCGGCGGGGGGGGTGGCGGTGGCACCGCCTCGTCGAGCCTGCCCGCGCCGTCATCGGTTTCCACACCAACGTCCCCGACCTCGACGCCTCTCCTGTCGACCTTGCAGACGCTGATCAATCTTGGGACGGCCCAGACCTGGACCTATCCCGCGTATAATCAGTATGTGCCGACCACTGTGGTTACCGCGATACAGGAGGGAGCCACCGGGGCTGGCGTATCTATCGGAATCCTCGATACCGGCGCCAATACCGGCGTGCAGGCCCTCCAGGGACGGGTTGCCTGGTTCAACTCATACCTCGCTCAGGGCAATAACACGCTAAATCAGAATAACATCGCGTCGGCGAACGACCCTTATGGTCACGGGTCGATCGTGACGGCGCTCCTCGGAGGAGCGACCCAAGGCACCTACGACAATACGCAAGGGCCAGTGAACTTCTTTGCTGGCGGCGTTGCGCCAGATGCGACGCTTTACGTCGCCCAGACCTGCGATGCCACCGGCGCCTGCACGCTCTACGGCAAGACGTATCAGGACCTGATGGCCAACGGCGTTCATCTGTTCAACCAGTCCCTCGCAGAAAATGCCAGCAGTTTCTCGACGACCTCGGCCGCCATCCAGGCTTCGCAGCAGATCGGGGCACTATTCGCGCCATTCGGTACGGGCAATCTTTATGTGTGGGCAGCGGGCAACAACCCGCAGTCGCCAAACGACATCAGCGTCGAGGCAGAGGCGCCGGCTTACACGAATTCGTTGCAGCCCCAATGGATCTCGGCGGTGAATGTCGACATCAATAGCCTCGGTCAGGTGAGCGGCCTCGACCCGACATCCAACGCCTGCGGCATCACCGCCCAATGGTGCATTGCCGCGCCGGGTTACGACCAGGTGCCGATCGTCGCCGGGACCTCATTCAATACCGGTTTTGCAGTTGGCACGTCTTTTTCCGCGCCGATCATCACCGGTGTGGCCGCGCTGATCTGGCAGAAATTTCCGTGGTTCACGCCGGCCAATGTCTCCGATACACTCCTGACCACGGCAACGCCTCTCGGCTCGGCGCCCGCCCCCAACACCACCTATGGCTGGGGCCTTGTGAACGCCGCCGCTGCGATCAACGGACCCGCTCAGTTCGCCTTCGGCACCTTCACCGCCAACATTGGCAGCGATCAGGGCACGTTCTCGAACAATATCGGGGGCTCCGGCGGCCTCGTCGTTGACGGCACCACCGGCACGCTCACCCTCACCGGCAATGACGGATATGCCGGCGGTACCACCATCAACGGCGGAAACCTTGCCCTCACGGGTTCGCTCGGCTCGGCCGTCACGATCAACGGAGGCAGCTTCGGCGGCTCCGGCACCGTCAATGGAAGCGTGACAAACGCCGGCGGCACGTTGGTCAGCCAGGCCGCCGCCGGTAGCAGCGGCCTTACCATCAACGGAAACTACGCAACAGGCTCCGGGAGTTCGACGGCGATCGCGATCGGCAATCCGCTGACCGTCAGCGGCAAGGCACAACTCAACGGAACCTTCAAGGTTCTGGCGCCGCCGCAGACCTACCTGCCGCAATCGATCGAGACATTCATCAGCGCCGGCTCGATTCAGGGCGCCTTCTCCAACCAGACCTATGGCGCTGGCGTTTATTATACCGTGAGCAACCTGCAATATGGCGCTCAGGATCTGACGGCGACGGTAACGCGTTCGAACGTCGCCCAGGTCGCTGCGGCCATGCCGGGCGCAACCCCGGTTGCGGTGGCGGCGGCTTCCGGCGTTCAGGGAGCCCTGCAGCAGATCAACACCTGGTCAGCTGGTGAGGCGGCGGCCAACCCGACCTTCCTGAACGCTGTCGCCGCCGTTCTCTCCGCCAGAACCGCCCAGCAGGCACAGGCAAGCCTCACCAGCCTGTCCGGTGAAATCTATCCAACGCTTCGCACGATCACGATCGACGAGGACATGTCGATCAGCCGTGCGATCGCCGGTCATGCGGCCGAACACCAAGCCGGCCCGACGACCTCCGTCTGGGTGCGCTATCTTGGAACCTTCGGCAGCTTCCGTGAGACCGGGACAGATGCCGCCCATTACAACGACAACGGCGTTGTGGTGGGCCTCGACACGCCTATCGCACCGGGCTTCACGGCCGGGGTCGCCTTTGCCCATGATCAGGCCAATGCGAGCCTCAACGGCTTCGGCGGGCGGTTCCGCAGCGACCTTGATACCGCAACCGCCTATGCCCGGCTTGGCGGTGCCGCCGGCCCCTACCTGACGGGTCAGGTCAGTTATGGGTGGATGAACGGGCGGGTCGATCGCTCGGTCCTGCTCGGCTACCAGACGGCCCCCGTCAGCAGCGAACCGACGGGAACGATCGGCGGCCTCGCGGCGGAAGCGGGCTATCGCATCGGGGCCTGGACGCCCTATGTTCGACTCGGCGCCGTGCACCTCTATGAACACGCGGTCAGTGAAACCGGCGGCCTCGGGTTCGGCCTCGCGATGCCGGCTGTCGACCAGACAGACGGGTATGTGACGACCGGCCTGCGCGGCCGGACGGTGCTCGCTCTCTTCGGCCACGCGATACTGGCCAGCGGGCGTCTGGCATGGCAGCATCGGCTGGGCGGAAGCAGCAATAGTCAGGGTGCCTTCGAAGCGACGCCGGCTGCCACATTCAACCTGTCGGGACAGAACATGCCGGTGAATGTCCTTCGGGCCGGCTTTCAGCTGAGCGGCAGGCTTGACCGGGCATGGAGCTGGAATGCCGGTGTCAGCGTAAATTACGCGCCGTCCGGCATGAATGCCGAGGCCGTCAATGTCGGGCTCAAGGCCCGGTTCTGAACGCCGCGTGACGCATCATTGCGGCAGCGGCTGCCCTTTCGTTTCCGGCATGAACGGCGCGACAACGAGGCCGATGACATAGATCACGGAAAAGGCCAGCGCGACATGTGCCAGCCCGCCCAGCGCGCCAATCAATTCCCCAGCCATCAGCGGACCGAGAAACGCGATAAACCGCGAGGCATTGAAGACAAATGCCGAAGCAGTACCGCGCACATTGGTTGCGAAGAGTTCCGGCAGATAGATCGCGTACCAGGAAAACGCGCCGAGGGTCCAGAAGCCGTTCAGCCATGAGGCGAAGAGCAGCGTGGCGAGGGAATGTGACCATAGATAGACCGCCGGTGTCATGACGAGGCCACCGACGAACAGGAAGACTAGGTAACGCCGCCTGCCCATCCAGTCGGCAAGGAAGCCAGAAACGAGATAGCCAACCACGGCTCCCGCAGTGTAGACGAGCCCGGCAACGCTCGCCCAGTATGGCCCGTGAAGCCCGTGATGGGCAGCGAAGCCCCCGACGAAGCCGGGTATCCAAGTGGCGATTCCCCACCACCCCATCGTCGTGCTGATCGACATCAGGCAGGCCAGCACGGTCCGGCGCCGGCCCTCCGGATCGGCGAAGAGCTGGAAGAGCGTGAAAGGACGCGCCGACAGGCTCAGCCTGCCGGAATTTTCAGTCACGGCCCAGCGCTTCTCGCGAACCGCCCGTGCCCATGCTTCTGAATCGTCGATGCGGCGACGCAGAAACAGCACAAGAAAGCCCGGAAGGACGCCGACCAGAAACATCGCACGCCACGCGTCGGGCCCCAACGGACGCAGCAGGTACCAGACGGCTGCAGCGAGGAAGGCGCCGAACCCGAAGCCGGACTGCAGAAAGCCGGCGCCCTTGGGGCGGGCCTCGTTCGGCCAGGTTTCGGCCAGCAGCGAATTGCCAGTGCTCCATTCGCTACCGAGAAACAGGCCGGTGAGGAAGCGGAACGCCACGAGCATGCCGACCGACGTGCTGAATGCGGTCAGACCGGTAAACAGGCTGTAGCCAACCACCGATATCAGCAGCATCCGCTTGCGGCCGATATAATCGGCAGCAATGCCGCCAACCGTTCCACCGGCCGCCCAGCCGAGCAGGGTAATGGCAATGGCAAGGCCGGCGGCGGCATGGATGTGCCCGCGTTCGGACGCTGGCAGAAGCGCGGCCATCGCAGGGCCAATCACGGTGATCAGGGCGTAGGTCTCATATCCGTCGAACACCCAGCCGAAGAAGGCGGCGGTCAACACCCGCCAATGGGCGGGGGTCAGACGCGCGCTCCAGGACGAAGGCGCAGCGGCGCTCGTGGTATCGGTCATGGTCTCATCCTCCCCGGACGCTATGCTGGATGAAGAGATGACGCGGACAGATTGCGCCCCGCATCCGCCGCCCCGTTTCATGGCCCGCATTCCGCAATTGATCACGGTATCGGGACGGCGCGGTCGGATGTCAATCAGAGTCGAAATGAACCGGGAGGCGCGGAATCACGCCATCGATGACGCAGCTTCCTGGCGCGGTGATTGTGGCGGAGCATTGTCCCTCTGGGACAGGATGAGACGCGCCCGCAGGCCCGGCTCGTTGTTTTCCAGGAGCAGCGAACCTCCATGGAGTTGTGCGATTGCGGAAACAAGCGCAAGCCCCAACCCTGACCCCGGCGTGGAACGCGCCGCCTCGGCGCGATAGAATCGCTCGGTGGCACGTGACAGGTCTGCCTCCGGAATGCCCGGACCATGATCAGCGATCTGGATTTCCACATGGCCACCGCCGGCATGGGCGGCTATGACCACCCTGTCGGTTTCACGGGAAAACTTGATCGCGTTATCCAGCAGGTTGGAGACCGCCTGCTGCAGCATGTCGCGGTCGCCAAAAATCGGGATCGATTTCGGCCAGTCACGGACAATGAGAATGCCTCGTTCCTCGGCCAACGCATCGAAAAACTCTGCCAAATCGTCGAGCACAGGCGCGAGATCGACATCCCTGAACGCCGAACGGCGGGCGCCGGCCTCGATCTCGGCGATGCGAAGCAGGGCCTGAAACACGTTAACAATTCCGTCGAGATCCAAGGTCGCCCGCTCAACGGCGCTTTGCAGTTCCTCGGTGGTTCGCGCATGTGCGGCGGCGTCTTCGAGCCTCGCACGGGCGCGCGTAATCGGCGTGCGAAGATCGTGCGCGATCGAATTCGACACTTCGCGGACGCCGTCCATGAGTTTCGCGATGCGATCGAGCATGTCGTTGATCGTTTCAGCAAGTTCATCGAACTCGTCACCGTTGCCCGAGCGGCGGACCCGCCGGGTCAGGTCTCCGCGGGCGATGGCCCGGGTTATGCCGGAAATGTCGGCCAGTGACCGCTTGAACAGGCCGCGAATGACGATCGCTCCGAGCACACCAAGAAACGCCATTGCCGCAAGGGCCCAGAGCAGCCCATCGCGGAGAATGCGCCGCAACTGGGCGCGCGTGCTGACATCCCGGCCGACCAGCAGTTGAAACCCGCCCGGCAGTTCGTAATAGCGCATCAGAGCCGTCGATTTGCGGCCGCCTCGCTCGAGCGGCACCTGATACCAGACGTGAGCAGTATTGATGCCTTGCGGCCATCGGCTCATGTTGCCGGCAATCCGGTTTCCCAGCGGATCGACCAGCAGGTAGATGGCGTGGTCGTTGATGTCCTCGCTGATCCGACTGTCCAGGGTCAGAACCAGTCCGGTCAACCCGCCTGCCTCGAAATGAGCGGCCAGGCTGCGCGCGTCGACGCGGATCGCCTCATGGGTCTGCCTCCCGAGCAGGCCGATCGTCGAATAGTAGAGCGAGCCGGCCAGAACGATGGCCGAAATCCCGAAAACAAGCGCGTAGAAAATCGCAAACCGAACGCCAGCCGAACGCAATAGGCGATTATGTCGGACGTGCCTCTGGGGCAAGCCTCGCAGTTCTTCGGTATCGGAGGCGCCGCTGCTCACAACGCGTTCTCAGGGTTCCTCGACCCTCAACATGTATCCGGCATTGCGTACCGTATGCAGAAGCGGGGTGTCGAAGGGCTTGTCGATCTTCTGGCGGAGACGGGAGATATGAACGTCGATCACGTTCGTCTGCGGATCGAAGTGATAGTCCCACACTCCCTCCAGCAACATGGTCCGGGTCACGACCTGGCCGGCATGGCGCATCAGATACTCGAGCAGCCGGAATTCACGGGGCTGCAGATCGATCTTTTGTCCGGCCCGCTTCACGCCTCTCGACAGCAGGTCCATTTCGAGGTCGCCGACGTTCAGGCGCGTCGCCGGACCTTCGCCCTTGCCACGCCGGGCCATCGCTTCGACCCGGGCCAGAAGTTCGGCAAACGCGAAAGGTTTGGTGAGATAGTCATCGCCGCCGGCCTTGAGGCCCTTGACGCGATCATCCACCTCACCCAGGGCCGACAGGAACAGAACCGGCGTCACGTTGTCCTGCGCACGAAGCGTCTCCAGAAGGCGCAGGCCGTCGATCCCGCCCGGCAGCATCCGGTCGAGAATGATCGCATCGAAATTCTCCGATGCCGCCATGAAAAGCCCATCCCGCCCGTTATCCGCATGCTCGACCGTATGCCCCGCCTCGCGCAGCCCCTTCACCACGAAGCCGCCGACATCCTTGTCATCTTCAACCACGAGTATTCGCATCAGTCGCTCCCAAGTTCGCCGGCCTGCGGCCGACCATGACAGACAGGCCAGAGATGTCGCCGTCTCGCATCACCTGCAATGTTCAATATGCGCCGACCGCACCGAGATGAAGGCTCGCATCAACACACCCGCACCATATATCGGAACTCTGTTCATCGCGTGAACGATGTCACCTCGCCGCAGCCCCGGATTCGAGGCAAGTTCAGGGAATTCAACACCAACCAGCGTCACCCCGGCACTCGTTCCGGCCGATCGATCCCTGATACGCCAGACGGGCCTTATGGAATACAGCCATCGGCTGTTGTGCCTGACAATGTGAGAAGGAACAGGTTGGCCACAGCCGCGCGTCACGGTGAACGTCCTGGCAGTCGCCGTAACCAGGCGATTGGTTGCGATGAAGTCTGCGCCGCCTTGATGGAATATCCACGCTTCGCCGGGCCAATCATGACATTGCCGCGACCAGATGCAGGACGCCGAAAGGAAATCCTGCCGGGCTGGATACATTCTCGGGGTCGCCGCCGCGCATCACCGTCGCTGGCAACCGCAAGGCCTGCGACCATGAGCAACGATCCGCCACGAAAGCGCCGGGCGATATTCACCGGCATGGCTTAGCGGCCGGCCGTGACAAAACGACAGTGCGAACGATGAAGCCGATCAAAAAAGCACGGCATGAAGCCGGCATGGCAATTCCTACTGATTGGGCCAGACCGCCTGCAACATCAGCCGTCTGCAACCTAGGATCGCTCAAGCGCCTTTGCATGAGCGTTGCAGCAACGTTACGACGCATGCATGTTTGCATCCGAATTGCTGCCGGAAGCGACAGAAAACAAAAGCAGTCCTTGAACAGCCCACACACCGGATTGCTCGCGTTGAAATTTTTTCATATTTTTGGATTATATTAATTAATTAAATTTTATCAAATCCTTATTTCCTGAAATGTCTCGTTTTCTGCTTTTGTTGGCCTCACGGCAATACGTCGAACCGGGCCAGCGGCATCGTCAGAGCGGCATCGTCGGCTGCCCCCTTCCTCTTTCGCCTGAAACTTGCCACAATTAAACTCAAATGCTTTTGCATGGATCTTGTGCGGCACTAGGCGACGACGCGGTTTTGCTGCTGGGCCCGCCCGGGTCCGGCAAATCTGACTTGTTGCTCAAGCTGATCGACCGCGGCTTCAACCTTGTTGCCGATGATCAGGTGCAGGTCGCCGGGGACCAGGTATCCGCACCGGACACACTTGTCGGCATGATTGAGTTGCGTGGGATCGGGCTGTTCGGCGTGCCAGCAGTCCGCCAGGCGACTTTGAAGCTCGTCGTTCAGCTCTGCGGGATCGAAGAACGTTTGCCGAAACCTCGCACCAATGACACCCTGAACGCACCGGAGATCACCATAAACCCGCATTCCTGCTCGGCACCGATCCGGATTCATTGGGCGCTCGACGCACTTGGCGGCCGCCGTATGCAGTATTGCGGGAGCTTCGTCGAATGAGCGCACGCATGGTGATCGTTACCGGCCTCTCCGGCGCGGGACGCAATTCCGTTTTGCGCGCGCTGGAAGATATCGGTTATGAGGCGGTGGATAACCCGCCGTTGCGGATCGTCGAAACGTTGGTGCGGGGCGACAAGCCGCTGGCAGTCGGCGTGGACGCTCGGACCCGGGATTTTTCGGCCGAGGATGTCCTGTCGACCATCGATCGGCTGCAGACACGGGGATGTGTCCGCCCAGAACTCATATTCATCACGGCGAGCCCGGAAGCATTGCAGCGCCGCTTCAGCGAAACGAGGCGTCGGCATCCTTTGGCATTGGCCGGCACCGTGAGCGAAGGAATCGAAACCGAACAGGCCCTGACCCGCACCCTTCGCAATGCGGCGGACTGGGTTATCGATACCTCCGAACTCTCCCTGGCTGGGCTTCGGCAAATCATTGATCAGCGTTTCGGGCTTGGCGGCCCGGGAATGTCCATCACGCTGGTTTCATTCGGATATCCGTCTGGATTGCCGCAGGAAGCCGACCTTGTGCTCGACACCCGCTTCCTGCGCAATCCCCATTACATACCGGACCTGCGCGACAGGACCGGCCTCGATCCCCAGGTAAGGGACTATATCCGACAGGATCCCGATTTTCCCGAATTCTTCGAGCGGGTCAGCGGCCTGACCGATTATCTGTTGCCGCGTTTTGTTCGTGAGGGCAAGAAATACGTCATGATCGCGTTTGGTTGCACGGGCGGAAAGCACCGCTCGGTCTCTCTCGTGGAGATGCTGGGGAGCCGTCTGCGCAATGCTGACTGGAATGTCCTGATTGAGCATCGCAGCCTCGGCTCCAGATCCGCAGGCGGTGCGTGGAAGGCGATGCCGGGAGCCCATCAAGGTGCTCCGATGCCCGGAGTCCAGAAATGATCGGTATGGTGCTCGTAAGCCATGGCAAGCTTGGCGTCGCTCTCCGCGAGGCGCTGGAGCATGTCGTCGGTCCGCAGAGAAACATCGCGACCGTCTCCGTCGAGGCGGATGCCGATATTGAAACCCAGCGCAAGGAAATTGCCGATCGCGTTGCCGATGTCGATACAGGTGACGGCGTGGTGGTTCTGACCGACATGTTCGGAGGAACGCCGTGCAACCTGTCGATGAGCATGCTGGAGCGCGACGACGTGGAGGTAATCGCCGGGGTCAACCTGCCGATGCTGGTCAAGCTGGCAAAGGTCCGCGGCTCACATAGCCTGGCAGATGCCGTTCATTGCGCGGAAGAAGCCGGTCGAAAATACATTGCCTGTGGATCAGAGATCCTCCACCCCGTCACACCGAAGCGTGCGTGCGGATGAGCGCCGATCATTCGCCCGTTCGCTTGGCCCAGACGGTCACCATCTGCAATGCCCGCGGCCTTCATGCGCGCGCCGCAGCCAAATTGGTGACTTTGGCCGAGAAATTCAGCGCGTCCGTCGAGGTATCTCGCGATGGTCAGTCCGTTTCGGCGCAATCAATCATGGGATTGATGATGTTGGGGGCGGGACTCGGTTCAACTATCGAGATTACCGCCGAAGGCTGGGACGCTAAGGAAGCCTTGGCGGCCGTTGTCGAACTGGTCGAGGCCGGATTTTACGAGAACGGCTGAATTCGTTCCTCTGATCGCGACAGGTCTGAGCAAAAAAACAGGCTCCAGAAATCAACTGGAGCCTGTTCTGCAAGGATTTACAGATCCTGAAATCAGTTCCGACGATTGCCCATGAACTGCAACAGGAAGAGGAACAGGTTGATGAAGTTCAGATAGAGTTGAAGTGCGTCATAAACGCTCCGCTTCGCCGCCATTCCGGCGCCGAACCGGTACCCGTACTGGACATAATCGGCCTTGATCCGTTGCGTGTCGTATGCCGCAAGCCCAGTGAACACCAGCACACCGATTGCGCTGATTGCGAACTGCATGGCCGGAGAGTGAAGAAAAATGTTCACCACCATGGCAATCAGCAGACCGATGACACCCATCACCAGAAAGCTGCCGAATTTCGTAAGGTCGGTTCGCGTCGTGTAGCCGTAGATGCTCATCGCCGCGAAGGTGCCGGCCGTGACGAAAAACGTCGTCAGGATGGACTGCCCGGTATAAACTAGAAAAATATTGGTCAGACTTGCGCCCATCAGACCACAGAATGCCCAGAACAGGGCCTGAGCCTGCGTGGTGCTCAGCTTGTTCACTCCGAAGCTCATCACGAGCATGAACGCCAGCGGTGCGAAGATGCTGATATAGGCAAGGATGCTAGGCTCGCGGATCATTGCGCCGCCGGGCGTCGCAACCAGCGGATAGAACGCGTTGATCAGCCCGGTATGCGAGATCGCATACGAGACAATGGCCGTCAGCAGCAGGCCTGATGCCATCCAATTATAGACCCGCAGCATATAGGCGCGCAGACCCTCGTCCAGAACGCCTGCACCTGCCGCAACGGTTGCGCTGCGATAGGAACGCATGTCGGGACCCATAGCCATGATTGCTTGATACTCCTCGTCGAGCGGCGGAATGCCGCTGTCGACCCTATTTTGGCCATTCGCGCCCGCCGATCAAGCGGAATCGGCAGGCGGCATGTGAGTTCGGCGTAACGATTTGGAGCGCGAAACGCTCCAGCCGGTCAACGGCGCAGGCCGAGACGGCCGATCAGGGCCTCGTAACGCTTGACGTCCTGGCGTTTCACATAATCGAGCAGTCGGCGGCGACGGCCAACCAGCATCAGCAGGCCGCGGCGCGAGTGGAAATCCTTGGCATGTGTCTTGAGATGCTCGGTGAGGTTGACGATCCGCTCGGTCAACAGCGCGACCTGCACCTCGGGGCTGCCCGTATCATTCGCCTTGTTGGCATATTCGCCGATCAGTTCCTGCCGGCGGTCCGGTGTAATCGACATCGCGTAGACTCCTGTTTCTGAAATTAAAGCACACGTTCCGGCTTGAGTTGGCCGTCAGTCAGACGACCTAGCGCCACGAAACGGCGACCCGCCATCAGCCGCGCCAATCCGCCATCGGGATCGCAGGCCAACGGAATCCGACCCATGAACTGGACAAGGCTCAATGCCTGGCCATTTCTAAGGGCAGCGGCTTCCGCTTCGGTCAGGGCCAGGGCCGGGATGTCGTCCAGCGCGGTCTCGACGGGAAGCAGGAAGTCCGGATCGCGGGCGAGGCTATCGCCGGAATCGGCGATCTTGTCCAGCGTCGTCGAGCCCGTTTCGGCAAAGGGGCCAACGGAAAGACGACGCAATGCAGCTATGTGCCCCACAGTGTTCACCGCACGCGCCAAATCGCGCGCCAACGACCGCATGTAGACCCCCTTGCCTGACTCCACCTCGAAAATCGCATGATCAGGGTCGGGCCGGTCGATAAGGTCGAACCGGTCGATCTGCGCCGGGCGAGGCGGCAACTCAGGCGGCAGACCGGCGCGCGCCAGGTCGTAGGCACGCTCACCATCAACCTTGATTGCCGAGAACGCCGGCGGAACCTGCATGATCGTACCGCGAAACGCGACGAGGGCAGCATCGATGTCCGACGTTTCCGGCCGGAAATCGGACGTCATGACTACCGCGCCATCCGCGTCGTCGGTATCACGCGCCTCGCCGAAACGAAGGGTGAAGCGATACCGCTTGGTCCCGTCCATGACATAGGGCACCATCTTTGTCGCCCGGCCCAGGGCAATCGGCAGGACGCCCGTCGCCAACGGATCGAGCGTGCCGCCGTGGCCGACTTTCGCGGCCTGGAGCAATCGCTTGATGCGGGCCACAGCATGCGCACTGGTAATCCCCGGCGGCTTGTCCAGCACGATCCAGCCGTCGATAATACGTCCACGCTTCTGCCGCGTCTGATTCGGCGCCATATTGACCTTCGGATTGCTCGGGTTGTGCGGCTGATAGCGAAGCCGGTGCCCCGTGGCAAACCGGCAAGGCCTCGCTCAGGCCTGATTGATGTCGATCAGCGCCTGACGGATCTTGCGGCCGCGCAGAACCTTGTCCTCGATGTAAGCGGCATCGCCCCACCGAACGGCGCGTGCCATGGCCTGCGCATCCTCAGTGAAGCGGGCCAGCATTTCCAGTAGTGCCTCGCGATTGTTGAGGAACACGTCGCGCCACATTGTCGGGTCGGACGCAGCGATCCGGGTGAAATCCCGGAAGCCCGAGGCGGCGAACTGCAGCACTTCCTGCCTGGTCTCGTCGGCGAGGTCGTCCGCCGTGCCGCAGATCGTGAAGGCAATGAGGTGCGGCAGATGACTGACAATCGCCACCACCCGATCGTGATGGGCGGCATCCATGACGCTGACCATCGCGCCACAGCGCTCCCAGAACGTCCGCATGCGGCTGATCGCATCCTGATCCGTGCCCGGCACCGGAGTAAGAAGACACCAGCGGCCCTTGAACAGACCCGCGAACCCTGCATCGGGGCCCGAAAACTCTGTCCCGGCCATCGGATGGGCGGGGACAAAATGCACCCCTTCCGGCAGGTGCGGCCCGATATCGCGGATGACGGACTGCTTGGTCGATCCGACATCGCTGACGATCGCGCCCGGCGCGAGATGGGGGCCAATCGCCTCGGCCAAGGCGGCGTAGGCGCCCACCGGCGCGCAGAAGATGACGCAATCCGCCCCCTGCACGGCGCGTGCGGGGTCAATCTCGCATTCATCGGCAATGCCCAGTTCCATGACACGGTCGAGCGTTGCCTGCGTTCGGGCATTGGCTACGATCGTCCGGGCCAGATCGCCGCGCTCGCGGGCAACCCGCGCGATCGACGAGCCGATCAACCCGATTCCCAGCAGGGCAAGGCGGTTGAACAGCGGCTCAGCCATGGTTTTGGCCGAAATCATCGAGCGCGTCGGCGACGGTCGAGCATTCCTCGTCGGTTCCGATCGTGATCCTCAGGCATTGCGGCAATCCATAGGCCGCCACCTGCCGAACAATGATGCCCCGGCTGCGCAGATGAGTATCGGCAGCAGCCGCACGATCGGCGGTCTCAAGATCGGCCAGCAGGAAATTCGCCTCGCTCGGCCAGACGCGGAATCCCGCTCGTTCGATCCGCGCCGCCAGTTCCGTCCGGGCGCGGGTGTTATGGTTGCGGCAACGCTCGACCCAGCCCGGCTCGTCGAGCGCGGCAATCCCCGCGGCGGCGGCGGGGCCGCTCACGTTGAAGGGCATACGGGTCCGGTTCAGCACATCGACAATCGCGAGTGGCGCATAGGCCCAGCCCAGGCGCACGCCACCAAGCCCGAACATTTTCGAGAATGTGCGGGTCATCACCGTGTTCTGGCCGGAATCGACCAGTTCGACGCCCGGGTCGTAATCGGCGCGCTCGACATATTCCGCATAGGCTGCGTCGAGGACCAGCAATACATCCGGCGGTAGTTCCGCCCGAAGCCGGGAGACGTCCGAGGCGGGCACGAGGCTGCCGGTCGGATTGTTCGGATTGGCCAGGAACACAAGCCGGGTCGCCGGCGTCACCTCGGCGAGCATGGCATCGATATCGGCCGTCAGATTTCGTTCCGGCGCCTTCCGTACATTCATCCCGGCGAGCCGTGCGGCGATCTCATAGATCAGGAACCCGTGCCGGCTCATCACCAGTTCGGTCCCCGGCCCACCATAGGACTGGATCAGCAGGGCAATCAGGTCATCGGATCCGTTCCCACAAACGATCCGCGCCGGGTCGAGGCAGAAGCGACGACCGATCGCCGCACGCAGCGATGTCGCCCCTCCATCCGGATAGCGATGGGCGATTGCCGCCACTTCGGTCAGCGCCGCGATGGCGCCAGGCGGCGGGCCGAACGCGCCCTCGTTGGACGACAGCTTGATGACCCGGTTCACCCCATCGAGCCTTGATTCGCCCCCGACGTAGGGTGGAACCGAAAAGACGGCGGGGCGCGCGGTGGGCAGACCGCTCATCGCGAGGGACCAGACGCACCAACTGGCGCGGCATACGACCCGAGCACGACAGGCGGCGCGAGGAAACCGGCCAGCGTGCCGAGTCGGGCATCCTCGCGCGGCACATACCCCTCGACGTCAGCCAGCGCATAACCGACCTCCCGCCGCGTAACCCTGCGGAGCAGCAGGGAGCCGACGTCGAATCCGGCATCGCGCAACATCCCGACGATCCGCGCCGTGCTGGTATCGGGGACGATCTCAATGCCGATCAGGCTGCGGTCATTCCCGCTTGCGTCCGGCACAAAGGATGAGACGACATAGGCGTCGGCCTGCGGCACACCCTCCCCTCGCCGTCCCCAGAAGGGCAGCTTTGCAACGATGGACAGACGCGGCGGGCCTCCATGCATCAGGCCGACCCACCACGCCGCCTGATCATCGTCCTCATCGGATGGAAGCGGCAAAACCGCTGCATGCGCCGCAGCGCCGGTGACATCGGCGAGGGCCTGGGAGGGCGTGCGGTGGCGGCGCATGGCGGTCAGCGGCCCGAAATGCTCGCGCGCGACGGCCAGCAGTTCGGCCTGCACGCCGTCAGCGACGGCGATGACGAGCCCTCCCTCGATCATCAGGGCGCCGGAAAACAGTTCCCGCCAGATCCTGACGATCGTGTGCTGGGGGAGCGATCCCTGGTGCCGATCGAGCAGGCGGCGCAGGATCGCCGCCTCGCGCCCGGGACGGATCGGCACGCCGCGTTTCCCCCCCTGAGAGGCAACGCGCTCGATGATCTCCGCGCGCTGCATCAGCATGTCGTGGATCCGGTCATCCAGCGCATCGATCTCGGCGCGAAGCCTGGCAAGCGTCTCCGGAGCAGTATCGTTCGGGGTCGGCGAAGGCGGCGTTTCAGACATGATAATCCAACATACTGACTTTCAATCTATCTGATACAGGAGGCACGCCGCACGGCAAGCCCCATCCTTGCCGCCCGCATGGGTTGAGCGCATATCGGGCGGGCCATGGATCAGTCCCCTTTCCCTGACATAGCCCATCAGACGGCATCGTTTTCAGATGGCCTCGTTCTTGACTGCGGCACGACGCTGCAGCGGCTCGAGGTGGCCTACCGCACCTATGGCTCGCTGAACGCCGAGAAGAGCAACGCGATCCTCATCTGTCATGCGCTAACGGGAGACCAGTACGTTGCCGAGCCGCACCCTCTTACGGGAAAGCCGGGCTGGTGGAACGCCCTGGTCGGCGCCGGCAAGCCGGTCGACACTGATCGGTTCTTCGTGATCTGCGCGAATGTGCTGGGCGGATGCATGGGATCGACGGGACCACGCAGCCGGCGCGATCACGGGGCCGACGAGCCCTGGTCGATCGACTTTCCTGCGATCACCGTTCAGGACATGGTGCGCGCCCAGAAGAAGCTGGTTGACTGGCTTGGAATCGAACGCCTTTTCGCGGTTGTCGGCGGATCGATGGGGGGCATGCAGGTGCTCGCCTGGGCTTCGCTGTTTCCGGACCGCGTGTTTGCCGCCGTGCCGATCGCGACCGCGCCTTATCATTCCGCGCAGAACATTGCTTTCCATGAGGTCGGCCGGCAAGCGATCTATACCGACCCTGATTTTCATGGTGGCCACTACCGGACACATGGCGTGATTCCCGCCCGCGGCCTCGCCGTCGCGCGCATGACAGCACATATCACCTACCTCTCGGAAGCGGCCCTGGCCAGGAAATTCGGCCGCCGGCTACAGCGCCAGAACGCCCTCGCCGCGCCCGTATTCGGTGAACGCTTCGCGGTCGAAAGCTATCTCGAACATCAGGGATCGAGCTTCGTGCGGCGATTCGATGCCAACTCGTATCTCGTGATCACGCGGGCAATGGACTATTTCGATCTCGCCGCCGATCATGGCGGGTCGCTGTCGGCCGCCTTTCGCGGCACGAAGGCACGCTTCCTTCTGGTATCCTTCAGTTCCGACTGGCTGTTCCCGACAGCGGAAAGCCGGGCTATGGCGCGCGCACTGAATCAGGTCGCGGCGAATGTCAGCTTCGTCGAGATCGTCAGTGACAAGGGGCACGATGCTTTCCTGCTCGACGAACCCGACTTCCATCGTACCGTCGCCGGCTTCATCTCCGGCGCGGCCGAAGCGGCGGGCCTGCAATGAGCCAGCAAGCGCCGGTGCGGTTCGTCGGCAAGAACATGCGCGTCGACCTCGAACTGATCGCAGAGATGATCCCGCCAGGCTCGCGGGTCCTCGATATCGGCTGCGGCGACGGCGCATTGATCGACCTTCTCGCCCGCACGCGCAGGTGCGATGCGCGGGGCATCGAGATCGACATGGCGGAAGTCACGCGCGCCGTAGCCCATGGCCTGCCGGTCATGCAGGGCGATGCGGATGCGGACCTTATCCACTATCCCGATGCCGCGTTCGATTACGTCGTGCTTTCGCGCACGCTTCAGGCGGTCGAACAGCCGCGGGAGGTGCTGCGCCAGATGCTGCGGGTCGGCACCAGGGCCATCGTCAGCTTCCCGAATTTCGGCCACTGGAGCCTGCGCTGGCAGCTCTTTTCGACCGGGCGCATGCCGATGACGACGACATGGAACAGGATGTGGTACGAGACGCCGAATATCCATCCATGCACGATTCGCGACTTCTTCGACCTCTGCGCGACAGAACACTATCAGGTCGAGCAATGGCTTGCCGCCGACGAGGCCGGCCGCCGTGCCCCCTGGCGGCGCTTTCCACTGCTTGCCAATCTGTTTGGGGAACAGGGGCTTTTCGTGCTGAGGCGCGAGCCGGCGGCGGAAGACTGAAAACGGCCTCAGTGACATCGGCATGGATGCGATCAACGTCGAGAACCTGACCAAGAGCTTCGGCGCCGTGCGCGCGGTGGAGGGCGTGAGTTTCAGAGTCGCTCCGGGCACCACCTGCGGCCTGCTCGGGGGCAATGGCGCGGGCAAGACGACAACGATTTCGATGCTTCTCGGCATCCTGGCGCCCGACGCCGGAGCGATCCGCGTGCTCGGCCACGACATGGCGCGCGACCGGTTCGCCGCGCTGGCCCGGATGAATTATTCGTCGCCCTATGTCGCCTTGCCGATGCGGCTGACCGTCGAGGAAAATCTGCGCGTCTACGGTCATCTATACAACGTTCCGCAGCTTGAGCGGCGGATTCGCGAACTGGCCCGGGATTTCGATCTCGAGGCACTCCTGCGCCGCAAGGCGGGCGCGCTTTCGGCCGGACAGAAAACCCGCGTCGCGCTGGCCAAGGCGCTGATCAACCGCCCCGCCCTGATTCTGCTCGATGAGCCAACAGCAAGCCTCGATCCGGATACCGCGGATTACGTCCGCACCGGGCTCGAACGCTATCGCGACGAAACGGGCGCGGCGATCCTGCTCGCCTCGCACAACATGGCCGAAGTGGAGCGGCTCTGTGCCGAGGTTCTGATGATGAAGGGTGGACGCATCGTCGATCGCGGCACGCCGGCCGGGCTGATTGCGCGATATGGCCGCGGTGATCTTGAGCAGGTCTTTCTCGCCATCGCGCGCGGCACGGAGTCCCGGGCATCATGATTGCCGCTCTGCGCCGCATCTGGGGTCTGATGTATCGCCATTTCTGCCTTTACCGGCGGTCCTGGCCGCGCCTGCTCGAACTCGCCTACTGGCCGACGCTCGAATTGCTGATCTGGGGCTTCACGGCGAAATTCGTCGTTCAGGGCCATGCAGACCTGCCGGTACGCGCCGCCGGCGCGCTGATCGGCGGCGTGCTGCTCTGGGAAGTCGCCCTTCGCGCGCAGATGGGGGTAACGATCTCGTTCCTCGAAGAAATCTGGTCCCGTAACCTGGGCCATGTCTTCGTCAGCCCGCTGCGCCCGCGGGAGATGGTCTTCGCGCTGCTCGGTGTCTCCATCATGCGCTCCCTCGCCGGCCTTGCGCCGGCCGCCGTCATCGCCTTTCTGCTCTACGACTTCAACGTCTTTACATTTGGCCCCGCCCTCATCCTGTTCATGCTGAACCTGTTTCTCATGGGCTGGTGGCTCGCCCTGGGCGTGATTTCGCTGCTGTTCCGCTATGGGGCGTCGGCTGAGGCGCTGGCCTGGACACTGGCTTTCGGCCTCACTCCGGTCGCCTGCGTCTTCTATCCGGCCTCGATTCTCCCCGGCTGGTTACGCCCCGTCGCCGACGCGCTGCCGGCCGCCCACATTTTCGCGGGCATGCGCAGCGCGCTCTACCGGCACGTGACGGATTTCAGCCAACTTGGAATCGCGTTCGGCCTGAATGGCATCTGGATGGCTGCCGCAGCCATGATTTTTGCCGCCCAGTTCAGGGCGGCGCGACGCAATGGCGCGCTGGTCACGATCGGCGAATGATCCCAGCCCGGCCCCACCTCGAATGACGGAACTCGACATGAAACCGACGACCTTCTGGCTGATCCGCCATGCCACCGTCACGCCGGACGCACTCGCCCTTCTCTATGGGCAGATGGACGTGCCGATCTGCGGCGAACGCCGCCTGCGGGACACGCCACGCTATGCCGCGCTCGCCAGCAGCCTGCCCCGCCCGGCTCATTGGGTCGTCACCCCGCTCTCCCGCACGCGGCTGACAGCTGAAGCGATCATGGCTGCCGGATACGGACCGGTCGTCCCTCAGGTCGAGGAAACCCTGATCGAGCAGGATTTCGGGATCTGGCAGGGAATGAACATGTCGGAGTTCAACCGGCGCGGTTCGCCGCATCCGTTCTGGCCGGTGGGCGGAGATGAGCAGCCGCCGGAAGGCGAGAGCTTCGCCCAGTTGCGCGCGCGTGTCGGCGCCGGTCTCGACCGGCTGGGCGACGCGCACCGGGGGAAGGACGTCGTTGCCGTCTCTCACGGCGGAGCAATCCGGGCGGCCGTTGCCCACGCTCTCGACCTTACGGCGCACCAGGCGCTCAGCCTCGCGATCGAGAATCTTTCCGTCACACGGATCGAGCACCACGGTCACGCATGGCGGGTCGTCACGGTCAATGAACAAATTTCCATTTGAACGACAGGCGGATTGAGGCCAAATCAATTCCCCAGATCGTTCAGACGGAGACGGTTGATGATGAAACATAATGACGTGGTTCGCGGCGTCGCTCGCGGAACGACCAGGGTTGGCATCGCAGCGCTGCTGCTCGCGATTCCGCTTGCCTCCTGCGCATCGGACGCGGGAACGCCGAATGCGGCACAGGAACTCGTCGACCGGTCGACGCTCACCATCGAGACCATGCTGGGGTCGGGCACTGCGTCCGCCGGCCAGGCGACTCAGCTGCTACGCAACGCAAAGGCCGTCGTCGTTTGTCCAAGGATCTTCAAGGCCGGATTCTTCGTTGGCGGCGAAGGCGGGAGTTGCGTTCTCGTGTCGCGCGCGGCGGGCGGCTCCTGGTCTGATCCGGCATTCTACACCATGGGCAGCGGCAGCTTCGGCCTGCAGATCGGCGCCCAGGACGCCGAGGTCATCATGCTGCTGATGAACAACACCGCACTGAACGCGTTCCTCAACAGCCAGTTCAAGATTGGCGCCGATGCCGGCGTATCGGTGGCAACCCTCGGCGCCGGCATTGGCGGTTCCAGTGGCACCGCCCTCGGCGCCGATATCGTGACCTTCGCCAAGTCCCGCGGACTTTATGGCGGGATATCCTTGTCAGGCTCGGTTTTCTCGAATGACGCGGCACTCGACCAGCAATATTACGGCCAGACGGTCGGCCCGCGGCAGATTGTTGTGAACATGACGGTCAACAACGCAGGGGCCAATCCGCTTCGCGCCATGCTCGCCAAATACGGCGGATAATGCTTTTCCGGCACGTCCCGCCGGGCTAGGCTGTTGTCATGTCGAAAGCTGGCAACGCACCGTTCTGGCGCACGAAACGCCTCGAAGAGATGACCCCGTCGGAATGGGAGTCCCTTTGCGACGGGTGCGGCCGCTGCTGCCTGCACAAGCTGCGGGACGAGGAAACGAATGAACTTGCGTTCACCAATGTCTCGTGCCGCCTGCTGGATACGGCAACGGGACGATGCCGAAATTATGAAAACCGGCTTCGCGAGGTGCCTGACTGTTCGGCGCTCACGCCGGAGCTTGTCACCGCCATCGACTGGCTGCCGCCATCCTGCGCGTATCGGCTGATTGCCGAAGGCAAGGATTTGCCGGATTGGCACCCGCTGCTGACGGGTGATCCGGAAAGCACATTTCGTGCAGGCGCGTCGGTTGCGGGACGGGTGCGAAGCGAGACCTCGGTGCATCACCTTGAGGACCATATCGTGAACTGGCCGGCCCGTTGGCCGCGCGCCAGGTGCCACGCCGGATAGGAGCCAACGTGCCGGTCGTCCCGTTCGATGTCGAACCACATGACGGGGCCGAACCCGTAGTGATCGGCGGATTGCAGACATCGATTTTATGGCGACGGAGCGCCCGCGCGCGGCGGATCGCCCTGCGAATCGACCCTCAGGGCGGACGGATCGTGATCACGCTGCCGCCTCGCGGATCGCGGAAAGCGGGCCTGGCGCTGCTCCGCGGCCATGAGATATGGGTTGCCGAACGTCTTGCCGCCCTGCCCGCTCCGGTCATCATCGCGGATGGCAACGAAATCCCGATTTTCGGACGGCCTCACCGGATCATCCATGACCCGTCTCTGCGCGGTGGTGCAATCATCGAACGGGCCGCCATACGGATCGGCGGTCATCCGGAGTTCCTGGCCCGGCGCGTGAGGGATGCGTTGCACGACCTCGCGTTGCGGGAACTGTCGGCCCAGGCGCGCGACAAGGCCGCACATGTCGGCGTCCGCCCCGCGGCCATCCGGGTCAAGGACACCAGGACGCGATGGGGCAGTTGCGCGGCGAACGGGACCCTGATGTTTTCATGGCGCCTGATCATGGCGCCGTCTTTCGTTCAGGACTATGTCGTTGCGCACGAAGCGGCGCATCTGCGCCACATGAATCATGGCCCGGATTTCTGGCGGCTTGCCGAGATGCTGACGCCGCACCGGGTCGCGGCAACATCCTGGCTCGCCGCTGAGGGGCCTGGATTGTTGCGGATTTCCTGAAACGGGCACGGATCTTCCGTCCCCAAAGATGAGGCCAACTCATGAAAGCTGTCGCCTTCACTCACTCTCTGCCAGTCACTGCCGACGAGGCGCTGATCGATATCGAGGCACCCGATCCCGTATTGCGGACTCACGACGTTCTCGTCGAGGTTCGCGCCGTGTCGGTGAACCCGGTAGACACCAAGATCCGGCGGCGTAACGAACCGCTCGGCGAGCCCCGCATCCTCGGCTTCGATGCCGCTGGAATCGTGCGCTCGGTTGGTCCCGGCGTCACGCGCTTCGGCATCGGCGACGAGGTCTTCTACGCCGGCTCCGTTGACCGCCAGGGCAGCAACGCCCAGTTCCACGCAGTCGATGAGCGGATCATCGCCCGCAAGCCGCGCTCGCTGAGCTTCGCCGAAGCCGCAGCCCTGCCGCTGACGACACTCACAGCATGGGAAATGCTCTTCGACCGGTTTTCCATCCCGCGCGACCGCGTGCATCACGATACGTTGCTGATTGTCGGCGGCGCAGGCGGCGTCGGCTCGATGGCGATCCAGCTTGCCTGCCAGTTGACGGGACTCGTCGTGGTCGCGACGGCCTCACGGCCGGAAACCATCAACTGGTGCTCATCTCTCGGCGCGCATCACGTGATCAATCACCACCATCCGCTGGCGCACCAGCTCGAGACATGCGAAGTGAGCGCGCCAAGCTACATATTCTGCACCAACCACGTCGAACGGCACTGGCGCGAATTGTGCCATGTGCTTGCCCCGGAAGGGCGGATCGGGCTCATCGAATCGACGGGGCCGCTTGATATGAACGAAATCTTCAACAAGTCGGCCTCGGTGCACACCGAATACATGTTCGCGCGCTCGCTGCATCAGACGACGCAGATGATCGAACAGCATCACATCCTGCAATCGGTGAGCCGGCTCGTCGACCAAGGTGTCCTCCGCACGACGATGACCGAGAATTACGGCCCGATCACGGCCGCCAATCTGCGCCGTGCCCACGCGGCGGTCGAAAGCGGAACCACACGCGGGAAGATCGTGCTCGAGGGATTCTGAGTGCGGGTGATTCTCGCCAGCACCTCGGTCACCCGGCAGTCGATGCTGAAGGCGGCCGGTGTGCTGGCGGATACCGAGTCATCGGGGGTCGATGAAGCGCCCATCAAGCGCGCCGGCACGCTCGCCGGCCAGTCGGCTGCGGTGGTTGCGGCCAGGCTTGCCCGGGAGAAGGCTCTCGCGGTGTCTGCCCGTCATCCCGATGCGGTCGTGATCGGCGCCGATCAGATGCTGGATTGCGAAGGCACATGGTTTGACAAGCCCGCCGACCGGGAGGAGGCCGCCGAAACCCTGCACCGGCTTTCCGGCCGGACGCACCGGCTCGAGACCAGCATTGCCTGCGTCCGTGACGGCGAAGTGACGTGGTTTCACGGCGAGGCGCCGAGGCTGACCATGCGGCCTCTCTCGGACGCCTTCATTACCGCCTATCTAGCCGCCGAGGGCGAGGCCGCACTGCACTCGGTCGGCGCCTATCGCCTTGAGGGGCCGGGCATTCAACTTTTCGAGCGGATCGAGGGGGATTTCTTCACGATCCTCGGCCTGCCCCTGCTGCCGCTGCTTGGCTATCTGCGTCAGATCGGCGCATTGCCATCCTGATCCGGGACCGCCAGCGGACCCGATGCCGGTGCCGACGGGGTGGCCGAGGCGCCGGCATCGGGTCCGACAGGGCGTGGAGCCGCCGGAATTACCATGTCCTCAAAATGCGCAACACGGGAGGCAAGAGCTTCGGATTCCGCACGCGCCCTGACCGCAAGCTCCATCACCGCATCGAATTCCTCGCGCCTGACAAGGTCGAGCCGCCGGATCGCCTCGTCGACCCGCGCCCGCACCAGGGCTGAGATTTCGTCGCGCAGGCCGCTGGCCGCCGAGAGCGCGCCGCCGGCAAGGCCTGCCAGATCATCAAAAAACCGCGGTCTCTCGGTCATGCCAATTCTCCTGCAGAGTGGTGATGACGGATCATCTCCGCCTCTCTATAAACGCCTCCATGATACTGGTCACGGGCGGAGCGGGTTTCATCGGCTCCAATCTCCACGCAGCACTGCACGAACGCGATCTGAACGTCGTCATTGTCGACAAGCTCCGCACAACGGGGAAATGGCGCAACCTGCGCGCTCACCCACCGGCGATGATCGTTGAACCGCGTGAACTCGGCGATTTCCTCGCCAGCCAGCCGCCACTCGACGCGGTGATCCATCTCGGCGCGATCAGCGAAACGACCGCCATCGATGGCGATCTGGTCTGGCAGTCGAATGTTGCCCTGAGCCAGATGTTATGGCGCTGGTGCGCGGCGCAGCGGTTGCCCTTCATCTATGCATCGTCGGCCTCGACCTATGGCGACGGTTCGGCAGGCTTTGACGATGACAATGACCTCGCGGCACTGCGAAGGTTGCGGCCGCTGAACCTGTATGGGTGGTCCAAACACGCTTTCGACTTGTGGGTGGCCGGCGAATGCGCGGCGGGCCGACCCCGACCGCCGCAGTGGGCCGGCCTGAAATTCTTCAACGTCTACGGACCCAATGAATATCACAAGGGCCGCATGATCTCGGTCGTCAAGGTGAAGTTCGACGAGGTCGCTTCCGGCAGCCCGGCCCGCCTGTTTCGGTCTGACCGGGCTGATATAGCGGACGGCCAGCAGGCGCGCGATTTCATCTGGGTGGACGATGTTGTCGCCGCGATCCTCTTCCTGCTCGATCATCCCGAGGTGAGCGGGCTGTTCAACCTCGGCACCGGCACCGCGCGCAGCTATGTCGATCTCGCCCGCGCAGTCTGCTCTGCATGTGGCGTCGGCGAGCGGATCGAATTCGTTCCGATGCCGGAGAGTCTGGTCGGGCAATATCAATCCTTCACCGAGGCTCGGATGGACCGCTTGCGCGCGGCCGGCTTCGACCGTCCCTTCACGCCCCTCGAACAGGGCGTCGAGGCCTATATCAGGAACTTCCTCAGCCGGCCGGATCAGTACCGATGAAAAACGTTTATGTCTGGCCGCATTTCGATCCGATTCTTGTCCGGTTCGGACCATTCGCCATCCATTACTATGCGCTGGCCTATATCACCGCGTTGGTGCTTGGCTGGCGGCTGATGCGCCGCCTCGTGCGCGAGGCGCCGGTCGTCGCAACCCACGAGCAGGTGGACGATTTCCTGTCCTGGGCAACTCTCGGCGTCGTCCTCGGCGGTCGGCTCGGTTATATTCTGTTCTATCAGCCGGTCTATTTTCTCGATCATCTGAACCGGACCTATGCCGTGTGGGATGGCGGGATGAGTTTCCACGGCGGCATGCTGGGTGTGGCGGTCGCAATCCTGATCTATTGCCGCCGGCATGGCATCGACCCGTGGCGTTTCGGCGACCGCGTCGCCGTGCCGGTGCCGATCGGCCTGTTTCTCGGCCGCATTGCCAATTTCGTGAACGGCGAACTTTGGGGACGCCCCGCGCCAGCCTGGTTTCCGTTCCGCATGATCTATCCCGAATCCGGGTCGGACGTGCCGCGCTACCCATCCGAACTGATCGAAGCCACGCTCGAGGGGCTCGTGCTGTTCATCGTTCTGCTCATTGCCTCCCGCAACGAGCGGATCCGCAGCCAGCCCGGCTATCTCGGCGGCATGTTCGTCATGGGCTACGGCATTGCCCGCACGACCGCCGAATGTTTCCGACAGCCGGACTGGTTTCTCGGCTACCTCATGTTCGGGCTGACCATGGGACAGTTGCTGTCGATCCCGATGATCGTGATCGGCGCGACGATGATCTGGCGCGCGAAATACGTCGCTCGCCGCCAGGGCGCCCTCGCCACCGCATGATCGAGCGGCTTGACGCCTTCATGGCCCGCGCCAATGCCGCTTACTACGCGAGCCGCGATCCGTTTGTGGATTTCGTGACAGCACCGGAAATCAGCCAGGTTTTCGGTGAGCTGCTCGGCCTGTGGGTTGCCATGGCCTGGAGCATGCTCGGCAGCCCGGCCCCCTTTGCTCTGGTCGAGGCCGGGCCGGGCCGCGGTCATCTGATGACCGACGCGCTCCGCGCGGCAAAGCGGGCCATGCCCGCGTTCGTCGAAGCCGCCGACATTCATCTGATCGAAACCTCGCCCCGACTGATCGGGCTGCTGAAAGACAGGCTGCCACAGGCGATGTTCCACGCCGATCTGTCGACAATCCCGGATCAATCGATCATCCTTCTCGCCAACGAATTTCTTGATGCCCTGCCGATCCGCCAGTTCGTCCGGCGCGGTCCGGCATGGCGCGAGCGTTACGTCGCCGATGGTGCTTTCGTCGAGGCATCCGCGGAGACGGCTCTGCCCGATGCGCCGGAGGGAACGGTCATCGAGCGGAACGAGACCGCAGAGGCCTTCGTGGCCGCCCTTGCCTCGCGTATCTCCCGCCGTGGCGGCAGCGCACTTCTGATCGACTACGGCCATGAAGGCGGCGCTACCGGCGAGTCCCTCCAGGCGATCATGGATGGCCAGCCGGCCGATCCGCTCGCCGAACCAGGCCGGCGGGATCTCACCGCCCATGTCGATTTTAGCCGTCTGGCCATGGCGGCCCGCAACGCGGGGGCCGAGATCCGAGGGCCAGCGGCGCAGGGTGCGTTCCTCGCAGCCTTGGGGATTCATGAACGCACTGCCCAACTCGGTCATCATGCGGGACAGGACGATGCGCTGCGCCTGCTGGCCGCAACACGGCGGCTGACCTCCCCTGAGGCTATGGGGAGCCTGTTCCGTGTGATGGCCATCTGCCCACGAGGGATGGAGCCACTTCCAGGATTTGGGGCATGATTTCGTTCGTCACCGCTTCGCTCGATGTTCCTCACGGGTTCTTCACCCGCGCGGGCGGCGTGTCTCCGGGGCCTTATGCAAGCCTAAATTGCGGCCGGTCCGGGCAGGACGATCCTGCCAACGTCGCGGAGAACCGCGCCCGCGCCGTCATGGCCATCGGCGGCCATCGCGACCGTCTGGCCGGACTGCGACAGGTTCACGGGGCGGTTGCCGTCACCTCCCCCGATCCGGAGGGGCCGTTCCACGAAGCCGACGCCATGGTGACCGACCAGCCGGGCCTCGCCCTGGGAATCATCACCGCAGATTGCGCTCCCGTGCTCTTCAGTTCCGCCGATGGCAGGATCGTAGGCGCGGCCCATGCCGGCTGGCGTGGTGCCGCCGCTGGCGTTCTCGAGCAGACCGCCGCTCTGATGCGCCGGATGGGCGCTTCAAAGATTGTCGCAGCAATCGGTCCCTGCATCCACAGGGAGAGCTATGAGGTGGGATTGGACATGAGAACGGCAGTGCTCGCCAGCGGCGCTGAAAGCGAATGTTTTTTCTCGGCCGGTCGTCCGGGCCATTGGCACTTCGACCTTCCGGGTTATTGCGCCGCGCGCCTGGCGATGGTGGGCATCGACGCGGCGATCCTGCCGCACGATACGCTCAGCGATGAAACCGCATTTTTCTCCCACCGCCGCCGAACCCTGCGCGGCGAAGGCGCGGGCGGCCACCAGATCTCGATCATCATGGTGCGGTCATGAGGCGGCGGCTGCTCGTTGCGCTGCCGTTGCTGCTGGCAGGCTGCGGAACGCTTCCCCAGCCTCTTCTGGGGAAGCCCGGGGCGATGGGCGCCCGCCTGGCGGTGCCGCCACCGCCGGTCCTCATCGTCCCTCCGCCGCCGGATGCGCTCCTTGGCAACCGCGCTGCCGATGCCTACGCGCACGATCTTGCCAAAGCGCTTGTCGACCGGAATGTGCCCAGCATCGTCCGCCCGGCGCGTCCCTATGACTGGCAACTGGAAGCAACGGCGCGCACAGCGAATGCGACGGTCATTCCCGGCTTCCGGATCATCGGTCCCGGTCACAAGGAATATGGCCACCTGACAGGCGCCGAAGTGAGCGGAGCCGCCTGGGCCGCGGGGGATCCCGCAACGCTCAGGCAGGCAGCGGATGCGGCGGCGCCCGGCCTCGTGAAACAGCTTTCCGCGATCAATGCCGCCGTGCAGCAAAGCAATCCGGCGTCTCTTGAAAACCGCCCTCCCCGCGTCAGGCTCATTCGCGTGACCGGAGCGCCGGGTGATGGCAACCATGCCCTGAAACTCGATGTCTCCCGGGATCTGCCGAAACTCGGTGTGGTCATGGTCGACCACACGGCCGACGCCGATTTCCTGATCGACGGCGTCGTGAAGGTAAGCCCGGCCAACAAGGACGGCAAACCGGGCGGAAGCGACCTGGTCGAACTTGACTGGACAGTCCGGAACCGGCGCGGCGGATTCATCGGCAAGGTCTCCCAGCTTCACGATCTGAAGCCGAGCGAAATGACACCCTACTGGGGCGACGTTGCCGCCGCCGCGGCCAGTCAGGCGGCGCTAGGCCTGCGGCAGGTCATTCGCAACGCGACACTCAAGCACGATGCCTTACCGAAACACCGCAAGACGGAGCCGGCACATCCCACACCGGCGCAACAGCCCTGACGGTGAAGGCCAGTTCGCGGGCGCCAGCCGCGTCCATCGTCGCGGTCCCGTCGGTCCAGCGGAACCAGCCATCTCCCGCATGTTCGGGACCATGAAATCCCCGGCCAAAGAATGGTGCCGCGATGTCAACCGGATCGCCGTCCAGCACAGCGTCGCATATGGCGATCCCAAGCCACCGCCAGTCCTCCGAAGCCGGGTCAAGTTCTGCCGGGCGAGAGGCGGTTGACAGCAGTTTGAGGTCGCAAGGCGCGGGCGGCAACCGGTAAATCCGGTGCCGGTCCGCCGACCAGACAGGCGCCACTGTCTTTCCATCTGCAACGACCTGGAAGTTTCCTGCCTTCTGGCGAATGCCACGTGAGGCAACCCGGTATTGCAGACCCGCCCGGATCCGCGCGAGATCCGGGCCACCGTCGACAACCGGCGCATAGAGGCGGCCGGGGTCGCGCGCCAGAGCCCCGAAGTCCGGGAACAGCGAAATGGTGGCGTCGCCATCCTCGAACTGGAAACGATTCCCGCAATCGAGATAGGTCTCCGCCGGCAGCATCTCGGCCAGAACAACGTCGTGGCTTTCCAGTTCGACATGATAATAGGTCACGGTCGGCACCGTTACCTGCCGGATGGACAGGCCGTTGATCAAACGTTTGATCTCGACCAGTGAACCGTCGATCCAGATTGCATGATCGGGCGAGAGATACAGGTCACGGCAGGGTTGCCCGACACCGAAGGCATCTTTTTCGATCAGCACGGGCAACACCGATTCCGGCACAGGATGCCGGCGACAATCAATCCGCCGCCGGCCGCGCCAGGCAATCTGCCGGACCTCTCCACGCAGCGTGATCACCTCATCCCCCTCGGAAAGGGTTTCTACTGGCCGCAGGCCCGAAGGCGTCAGCAGGCGTGTGCCGTGGCGGAAACAAGGCACAACGACCTCGAAAGTCTTCGGGTTCGTGCCGCCGATCGCCACGACGGCAAGTGGTCCAGGCGCCGTTGCAAACGTCACGTAAAGGGGTGCCAGACCGTTATTCAGGGTCAGGACATTACCCGCAACCGTTCCGCTCAGTTGCTGCGACGCGCCAAATCCGGTGATGTCGATCGTATCACCCGGCGTGAATCCTTCGACGGTACCGGAGAACGGATGCGACTGGTTGAACTGCATGAACGAGCCGGGCGCGTTGAAGTCGATTGTCGTACCGGCGGCAACGGTGTTTGCGAAATCGACAAAACCGCCCGCGAGGTCGATCACTCCGGAGCCGGAAACCGCCGCTCCGAAATCGATCGCATCTCCAGCCTGCACGAGAAGTGTTCCGTCATTCCGGAAGGACGACGATATCGTCGAGATGCCCGCAAGATCCCACGTTGCTCCCGCCGCGATCGAAATCGTATTGAACTGCACGAATTCCTGCGTTGGATTGACGAAGGTGCCTTCCGTCGTCCCGCCAAACACGAGATCGGCGACCTGCCCGCCGATGGCGGCGCCGTCGAACGTGGCGCCCGGCAGAACAGTCAGGGTATCGGTTACCGTCATCACGGCTCCGCCAGTGAAGGAAATCGCCGGGCCGGAACTGGCACTCACCAAGCCGCCCTGGACGATGTCCACATAATTCTGGCCGATGGGAACCAGAATGCCAGTCGAGCCGCCAACGGTCCCGAAATTATCGAAACTGGCGACATTGCCGAGAACCACGCCCGCGGACCCGCCTTCGATCACCCCTCCCGCCTCATTGATGGCTACCGCCGCGCCGATCTGAAGACCGATTCCGGCGTTCCCCGCAGAGATCAGGCCGGCATTCAGCAGAGTGCTTCCCGTCACGCCGCCACTCAGCTTCACCGCATCGCCAGAGGCACTCGCGAGGGTTCCGCTGGCCTCGTTCTGGATGTCGAAAGCACGACCCGACGTGGACAACACGGCATCGCTCGCGGCGGTCACCAGGCCATGATTGTCGATTTGACCGCCTGCAAGAAGCAGAACTCCTCCGTCATCTGATGCGGCGATTGTCCCGGTCACGTCGATTGTCCACGTCAGGGGCGCCACGAGGGCATTTCCCCCAGCCACGTCGATGATGCCTTCGATGGCCACCGGGTCGGCATACTGCGCTGACGATAGGGTAACCCCGGAGAGCACGGTGCCGCTGATCGTGTCTGACATGACCACTCCTTAAGGTGCATCAAATGCAAAATACAACTCTATGGTTGTATTTAACATTAAACCTTAAGTTGTGTCGATGAAATTTTTAACCCGCCGTCAATCTTTCCGGATTCCTCCTGCGGGAAGATCGTCAAATCGAGCATCCGGGTTGAAATAGCCGTAAATCAGTCGGGCCGTCGTCCGGTTTATGCCGGAGACAGCTTCCAGATCCTTCAATCCGGCCTGGCGCACGCCCCGTGCCGAACCGAAATGATTGAGCAGGGCCTTCTTTCGCGCCGATCCGATACCAGGAATGCCATCTAGCTCACTCGTGGTGATTTTGCGGCTGCGACTCGCTCGATGGGTCGTGATCGCATAGCGGTGCGCCTCGTCGCGCAACCTCTGGAGAAAATAAAGCACGGGGTCACGGGGCGGCAGTTGAAAGGGAGAACGGTCCGGCAGATGAAACCATTCACGCCCCGCGTCACGATCGGGCCCCTTGGCGATCGCGACCAGCGGAACATCGCTTACCCCGAGTTCGTCCAGTACCGCGCGCGCCGCCGATAATTGCCCGGCGCCGCCATCTATCACGACAAGATCCGGCCAGGTGCCATCTTCACGCGACGGGTCTTCGGCCGTCGCCCGGACAAAGCGACGCGTCAGCACCTCGCGCATCATTGCGAAATCGTCGCCCGGCGTGATCGGCCCCTTGATCGAGAAGCGCCGATAAGCCGGTTTGATGAAGCCCTCGGGACCGGCAACGATCATCACACCATAGGCATTGGTGCCCATGATGTGAGAGTTGTCGTAAACCTCGATCCGTTCCGGATTTCCCTCAAGACCGAACAGAGCGGCCGTCGCCGCAAGCAGTTTTTCCTGCCCCGCGGACTCCGCCAGCTTTCGCTCGAGTGCTTCCCGGGCATTGGTTGCCGCGTGCTCGACGACATGGCGCTTCTCACCGCGCTGCGGCACGGCAAGTTCAACCTTGTACCCTGCCTTGAGACCAAGCGCATCCTTGAGCAGGTCGGCCTGGGGGACGGTGTTGCTGAGCAAAATGAGAGGAGGCGGAGTCTTGTCGTCATAAAACTGGGCAATGAACGCACCGAGTACATCGCCCGGCGTCGCTCCCTGGGCCTGGGTGGGAAAGAAACTCCGGTTGCCATAATTCCGCCCGCCTCGGATGAAGAAGACCTGAAGACAGGACTGACCCGCCGCCTGATGGATCGCGATCACATCGGCATCGCCAACACTTTCGGGGTTGATCACGTCACCGCCGCGAATGTGGGCAAGGCCACGGATGCGATCCCGGATCGCCGCCGCACGCTCGTATTCCATGACGTCCGCGGCAGCTGCCATTGCGGCGGCCAGATCGTGCTGCACCGTCCCCGCGCGGCCGGACAGAAAATCACTCGCCTGGCGGACCAGCGCCCCATAGGCCTCGGCATCGATGCGCCCGACGCACGGAGCCGAGCATCGCTTGATCTGGAACAGGAGGCAGGGCCGCGTGCGATTGGCGAAGACCGTATCGGGGCATGTACGGAGCAAAAAGACACGCTGCAGCGCCTGGATCGTCTGGTTCACCGACCACGCCGAAGCGAACGGCCCCCAGTAGCGCCCCTTGCGCACTTGTGCGCCGCGGTGCTTCGCGAGTTGGGGAAAATCCCCATCCTCCGTGATCACCAACCAGGGATAGGATTTGTCATCCCTCAGCAGGATATTATATTTAGGCTTTAACCGCTTGATCAGATTGGCTTCAAGAAGCAGCGCCTCAGCTTCCGTATGGGTGGTGATGATCTCGACGGTGGAGGTTTCCGACACCATGCGCCGCAACCGTTCGGGCAAACGTGCGATCTGCGTATAGGTCGTGACTCTTTTCTTCAGGCTACGCGCCTTGCCGACATAAAGCGCGTTTCCGGAGAGATCGAGCATCCGGTATACGCCAGGCGCCGCCGGCATGGAGACGAGCGCGCCTGAGATCACTTCAATCCCCTTTGGCGCGGGTCGCTGCGTATCACTCATCATCCTGGTCCATTAGCACCGAAAGGTTGTGGATAAGTCTGTGCATGGTTTGCAAGAATGGAGATGTGACTGACCAGTCAACCCCTCTCAGGAAATTTACGGCCCGATCCGATGATCTCTCTAAGTCTCTGATATTAAAACATTCCAGAATTGCCAAAAGTAAAAAAAAGAGGCCTGTGGAAGATGACATCGGAGTTATATGCGTCACATCCAGGAGTGGACAACTTTCCGAACGAAATGATCCAATGTTTTCAGCCTGCTGCGACCGGGCATTCAGGCTTCGATCGATGTCGGTCAAGAGTTGCCGATCACCTGCGGTTTCCGGCATTCTCGCACCGGATTTGCGGCTCAGCAACGACGTGACCGATACGCCTATTATAACGTGCGGAAACCATGATGATTCTCACTCCTGATCCCCAGACATCACATTCCGGCCCCAGACTACCGATCCGGGCGCTGCGTCCGGATGCCGTGGAACCGTTTCTCGCCACCGCAGATACGCCGACCGCAGCATCTGTCCGCATGCAGGGATTTACGGGGCAGGCCTCTGCGGTGGTTCTCCTACACGGCCCGAATGGCTGTTCGGGTGCATTGCTCGGGCTTGGCGACCGACCTACCCAGGCCACGTTCGGCGATTTGCACGCGAAGTTGCCGCCGGGCGCCGAATGGTCGCTGCTGCCAGGCGACTACGATCCTGGCCAGGCATGGCTTGGAATTGCCCTGGGTACCTACCGATTCGAGCGGTTTCGTAGGCCGCGGCCTCCTCTGCCTCGGATTTCGGTCGACCACGCGCCCGACCGGGCCCGGCACCTCGCGTCCGCGATCTGCTTCGCGCGCGACCTCATCAATACACCAGCCAATCATCTCGGCCCTTCCGATCTAGCCGATGCGGGAACCACCCTGGCGGAACGCTACGGCGCCGCCGTCAGGCGAATCAGAGGCGCGGAACTTGAAGACGGATATCCCGCGGTGCACGCGGTGGGCGCCGGTTCAGAGCGCCCACCGGAGGTCCTGCAGTTCAACTGGGGCAGCGACAGTTCTCATCCGCTGATCTCGCTTTGCGGCAAGGGAGTTTGTTTTGATTCCGGCGGTTACGACCTCAAGCCGAGCGCCGCAATGTTACGGATGAAGAAGGATATGGGCGGCGCCGCAATTACCCTCGGAGTCGCGCAGGCCGTGATGGCGCTGAATCTTCCGGTTCGGCTCGATGTGCGGATCGGCTGCGTTGAGAACAGCGTGTCCGGACACGCGATGCGCCCCCTCGACATCATCCGCACGCGCGCGGGCCTGAATGTGGAGGTAGGCAACACCGACGCCGAGGGCCGACTGGTCCTGGCCGACCTGCTAGCCGACGCAGCCGACGCAAAGCCCCATTGGCTGATCGATTTCGCGACGCTGACGGGGGCGGCCCGCGTTGCCCTCGGGCCGGATCTGCCGGCACTTTTCTCGAATGATGATGCGCTCGCCAATGGGCTCTTAGCGGCGGGCACGGCCGCCGATGATCCGCTCTGGCGCCTGCCGTTATGGCAAGGTTACGAATCCTGGCTAGACAGCCCAACCGCTGACCTGAATTCGGTCGCCTCGAAGCCGTTCGCCGGGGCGATCATCGCAGCTCTGTTCCTGCGCCGCTTCGTCCCCTCCGGAACGCCCTGGGCACATATCGACACCTACGCGTGGAACGACTCTACCAGAGCGGGAAAGCCTGAGGGCGGCGAGGCGCAGGCCCTTCATGCCACTTTTGGCGCCATCGAAGCCCTTGCCAGCGTATCGACCACGAAACGGCCTTGATAATGACCTATGAATTAAGGCAAATATTCGGCAATGGAATTGCAATGTTTTCATGTTTCAATGTCTTGTGCGTAAGCTTCAGGATTCATAATTGATCTCAGGTTGTCCTCCTGAGACAAGGCTGCACGTAATTCGATCGTCCCTTTTTGGGAGGCCTGAGACCGCCAGTTCCCTCTGGTGATCATGAGCGTCAGACAACCGGAGAGGAGAAAAAGTTGCATGGGCCAGCAAATGAATTCTGAGGAGCTCGTCGGGGTTCTACGAGACACGATCGTTGCTCTGGTGAGACGTGAGGGGGTCGACCTGTCGGCACGACAGCTCGGCGTATTCCTCACTTGTTATCTGAATGATGACGCTCACACCGTCCGCGGGCTTGCGAGCGAACTCAACGTGTCGAAGCCCGCCATCACCCGGGCCCTCGACCGTCTGTCCGATCTCGACCTCGCCCGCCGGAAGGTCGATCCGTCGGATCGCCGCAGCGTTCTGGTGCAGCGCACGACCAAAGGTTCGGCTTTTCTGCGGGAAATCCGTAGCGTCATGACCGAGGTGACAAGTGACGGACGCAGCCGTCCGGAGCAGACGAGCCGCCGTTCGGTCGCGGCAAACTGAGTGGAATACGGGAACGGAATGATTGCCAGAAGAGCTTTGCTGGGCATTGCCGCAACCTGCGTTGCGGCATCCTTTTCCCCTGCGTGGTCGGCCCCCCTTTCGTCCGGCCACACACAGCAGGTCCTGGGTAAAGTTCTCGATTACCTGAACAGCCTGAAGACCGTCACCGCCCGCTTCATGCAGGTTGGCCCCGATGGTTCCGTCCGAACCGGCACCGCCATCGTGCAGCGCCCTGGGAAAATGCGGTTCGAATATGACAAGCCGGACCCTCAACTGCTCGTCGCGGGCTTCGGGTTGCTTGTGTATCACGATCCGCAGCTGGACCAGACAACCAACATTCCGCTGTCGTCCACGCCTCTCGGCATCCTCCTCGCCAAGCACATAACCTTCGGCGGCGATGTCAAGCTCCTGCGCGTCTCGACGCCACCAGGGGAAATCCAGGTCACGCTGACGCGGGCGGGCAGGGAAGCGCAGGGCCACATCACCCTCGTCTTCTCGACCAATCCGATCGAGTTGCGGCAATGGCGGCTTACCGACGCTCAAGACCGCGTGACCCAGGTCAGCTTGTACGACCTGAAGCCGGCCGCACCGTTCCCCGACAAAACCTTCGAATTCGTTCCCGGCTACAACACGAACTGAACCCGTGGAAGCCCAGGCGGCAACCACGGCCGCAACTCTGGCAGTCCCCAGCGCGATGCTGACACGGCGTTCCGGATTTGCGAGAAAGTCGAGCATGATATCGCGGTCATCGAAACTGATCGGCATTTCCTGTTGCCGAAAGCTCTTCGGCGTTTTCGGAATGCTCAATCATGCGGCCTCGGACACATATGTCCGGGCCGTCGACTTGGTCATCGGTGGCGTCCCTGTTCTGATTCCGGCCAATGGCGACCGTTCGCATGTCGACACCCTGCTTGACCGGCTGGACGGGCTGATCCTGACCGGTAGCCGCAGCAATGTGGCGGCGGTGTTCTACGGCGGCCCACCGCAACCGCCGGACGACGCGCCCGAGGATCCGGAACGAGACCGCGTGACGTTGCCGCTTGTCCGTGGCGCGGTCGCAAGGGGCCTGCCGGTTCTGGCCATCTGCCGCGGCCTCCAGGAACTGAATGTCGCCCTCGGCGGCACGTTGCATCAGCGGTTGCAGGATCTGCCTGGGCGCATCGACCATTCGACGCCGATGCAGCCACACGCCCCGGTGCGAACCGGAAAGGCCCATCACGTCACGTTGCGCTCCGGCGGACGTCTCGCCCGGATCGTGGAAAGCAACCTTCTCTCCGTCAACTCCCTTCACAATCAGGGAATCGACCGGCTGGCCCCCGGCCTGCTGGTCGAGGCCCGCGCCACGGATGGAACCATTGAAGCGGTGACAGGGACCGGTCCGGGCTATCTGGTCGGTGTGCAATGGCATCCGGAATATGATTTCGAACATGATGCGGCATCCCGCCGCATTTTCGAGAGCTTCGGGGCCGCCGTGAACAAGGCGGTCTGATCAGTCACAACAAAGGCAGGAACAGAATATGTCCGAATTCGTGATCGCACCGCCGGCAATACCGGCTGTTCCCGTTGCAGGCGGTGGGCTCTTCCCGGTCCGACGCATCTTCTGTGTCGGCCGCAACTACGCGGCGCACACGCGGGAAATGGGGGGCGATCCGAATCGCGAGCCGCCGTTCTTCTTCACCAAACCCGCCGATGCGATTGCGCTGGGCGACAGCGTCCCCTTCCCTTCGGCAACGCAGAACCTTCATCACGAGATGGAACTCGTCGTGGCGCTGGGCGCAGGCGGCCGGGATATCCCGTCCGACGCGGCGCTGGCCCATATCTATGGCTATGCGGCCGGCGTGGATCTGACCCGCCGGGATCTGCAGGACGAAGCAAAGTCGCTTCGCCGTCCGTGGGACATGAGCAAGGGTTTCGATCTCTCTGCGCCGATCAGCCTCATTGTTCCGGCCGCACGAATTGGTCATCCTGCTGCTGGCCGCATCTCCCTCGCGGTGAATGGCGAGCGGCGCCAGAACGGCGATCTGTCCGACATGATCTGGCCGGTCGCCGACATTATCTCGTTCCTCTCGTCCCTCGTGGAACTGAAGCCGGGCGATCTGATCTATACCGGCACGCCCGATGGCGTCGGCCAGATCCAACCAGGCGACCGCGTTTACGGCGTCATTGATGGCGTCGGCGAACTGGAATTCACCCTCGCATGACCGCTCTGACCGTCGCGACCTGGAACATAAATTCGGTTCGACTCCGTCGGGATCTGCTGCACAGTCTCATGGACCAGGCCGCGCCCGATATCGTTTGCCTGCAGGAAACCAAGGTCCCCGACGACCTTTTCCCGGAAGACCTCGGCACGGCACTCGGTCTGCCTCATGTGCTCAAACGCGGCATGAAAGGTTATAACGGCGTTGCGATCCTCTCCCGCCTTCCGCTTACAGCGGTCGAGGATACGCCCGACTGGTGCATGAAATCGGACTGCCGGCACATTGCCGCGCGAATCGATACCGGAACCGATCCGCTTGTGCTGCACAATTTCTACGTCCCTGCCGGCGGCGATATCCCTGATCGGGCAGAGAACCCGAAATATGGGCACAAGCTCGATTTCATTGCGGAAGCCCGCGACCACTTCGCAATGAACCGCCCGCATCGCACCATGCTGGTGGGTGATCTGAATATCGCGCCGCTGGAAAACGATGTCTGGAGCCACAAGCAGTTATTGAACGTCGTTAGCCATACGCCGCCGGAAACCGAGGGTCTGAACGCCTGGCGGACCGAAGGTTTCATCGACGCCATCCGGCATTTCGTCCCCGATGACCAGAAGCTTTTCACCTGGTGGTCTTATCGGAACAGGGACTGGCGGGCCTCCAACAGGGGCCGGCGACTCGATCACATCTGGGTCTCGACGGACCTGATCGGCAATCTGGCGCGCCATGCCATTCTTCAGGACGCTCGGGACTGGGAACGCGGTTCCGATCACGTCCCGGTGGTGTTGGCCCTCGACCTGTAGAACTCGAGCGCGCGCTGCAGAGTCCGGCGCGCGGCGGCGGCTTCACGGCCCAGCGCGATCAGATCCGGGATCTGCGCGGGCCGGCGGAAAACGCTTTTCAGGACCTGTTCGATGGAGATTCGGCCGTCGGGACCGAGCGCCACGAGGGCAGCCGGCGGCAAACGCCGTCGCGCTGGATCGGCAATCGCGCGCAATACGGCAAAATCCAGACCGTACTCGGCGGCAACACGCGCAACGGCCGCTGATTCGAGATCGATCGCGGCAGCTCCGGTCGACGCGAACAGCACCCGCTTGTGTTCAGGGGTCACGGCCACGCTCCCGCCACCGATCAGGGCATCCACAGTCGCCCCCCCCAACATCTCCGTCAGCCGGAGCTCGCAAGAATACGTAGCCTTTTGTGAATCAAGGACCTTTCGCGGCACAAGAAGCGTTCCCGCCGCAAGGCCCGGATCCAGTCCTCCGGCAAGACCAAAGCTGATCAGCGCCGAAACCGCTTTGTCCTGAGCCAGAGTTCGGGCAGCATGCAGGGCACCGTCAGGAGTTCCGCCGCCGACAACCACCCTGGCTCTTACCCCACGCAGCAGGGCGGCTTCCGCAGTCAGTCCAGTCACAAAACCCAGCATGACGCTGCGCGGGTGCTCAGCGCGGGCTGAGCACCATGATCATCTGACGGTTTTCCATCTTCGGCATCTGCTCGACCTTGGTATCGGTTTCCATATCGAGTCGGATGCGCTCGAGCACCTTCACGCCGAGTTCCTGATGCGCCATTTCACGCCCGCGGAACCGCAGCGTGACCTTCACCTTGTCCCCATCGCCGATAAAGCTCTTCATGGCGCGCAGCTTCACCTGATAATCGTTCTCGTCGATGTTCGGGCGGACCTTGATCTCCTTGATCTCGATCACTTTCTGCTTCTTGCGCGCCTCGTTCTTTTTCTTCTGCTGCTCGTACTTGAACTTGCCATAATCGAGCAGCTTGCAGACCGGCGGGTCCGCGTTCGGGCTGATTTCAACGAGGTCCAGTCCCACCTCGCCGGCGCGGCGCTGCGCCTCTCTGGTGCTCATCACACCCAGCATTTCACCATCCTGGTCGATGAGACGGACCTGGGGCACACGAATGTCTTCATTGACGCGCGGGCCTTCGCGGCTGGGCGGGCTCGGCGGAACGGGTAGTCTGGCTATGTCGCTCTCCTGTCGTTGTGGAAGAAACGCGAATACGAGATCTTCGCTCTAGACGATATCGGGCTGTCAAGGCAACAGAACAAGCGCCATCCCCATCGGGGGGTCAGTTCCGCGGGAACGGATCAACCTCGTAGCGGACCGCGACCAGCACCAGCCCATCCGGCGGTGCGGTCGGCCCCGCCGCCGAACGATCTCGCGCCGCGAGCGCCTCGGCCACGCGACCGACGCGCCAGCGCCCCTCACCCACCAGCTTGAGTGTTCCAACCATGTTCCGCACCTGGTGGTGAAGAAAACTGCGTGCCTCCGCCTCGATCACGACCGTTTCGCCGTCCCGCCGGACATCGAGCCGATCGAGCGTGCGCAGCGGCGAATTCGCCTGGCACGAGCTGGCCCGGAAACTGGTGAAATCGTGGCGTCCCAGCAGCGACTGGGCCGCTTCGTGCATGGCCGGAGCATCGAGCGGCGCCTTCACGTGCCAGACGAACCCATCCCGCAGGGCCGGCCGGGCGGATCGATTAAGAATCAAATAGCGATAGGCCCGCCCGATCGCCGAAAATCGCGGACTCCACGCCGCCGACGGCGCAGGCGCCGCCTCGATTACCGCCACCGCGTGCGGCTTCATGTGGAAATTCAGCGCTTCGCGTACCGCCCGCGCATCGAGCCGGTCCGGTAGTTCCAGCGCCGCGACCTGTCCAGCGGCATGAACACCGGCATCGGTGCGGCCAGCAACCACGCTGTCAGGCACATCGCCGCCACATAGCCGGGATGCGGCCGTCTCCAGCACTTCCTGCACCGACAGCCCGTTCTCCTGGCGCTGCCAGCCCACAAAGCCCCGGCCGTCATATTCGAGCCTGAGCGCCCAGCGCCTCACCCCAGACGCGTCCCGATGGCGACCGGATGGCCGCGCAGGAACGCCTCGGCCGGCATTGCGGCCCGCCCCGCGCGCTGAACAAGAGTCGGCCGTATCGCAGCATCGCCGCAGGCAATGGCCAGGCGGTCATCAAGCACCGTTCCCGGTTCGCCCTGCCCCGCCGCCGGTTCGGCGCGGATAATCTTGAGCGCCTCGCCGTCGAGCCGCGTCTCCGTTCCCGGCCAGGGCCAGAATGCCCGAATCCGCCGCAGAATCACTGCGGCAGATGCCGACCAGTCAATCTCCGCGTCCGCCTTCGAGAGTTTCGGAGCATAGGTCACCCCCGCCTCCGGTTGCGGCACAGGCGGAAAATTCCCGTCAAGCACCTTGATGACCAGCGCGGCACCCAGATCGGCGAGCCGGTCAAGCAGATCCACCGTTGTATCCTCAGGGCCGATCGGCACCGCTTCGGCCAGCAGCGTCGCCCCGGTGTCGAGCCCCTCATCCATCTGCATGATGGTCACGCCGGTCTGCGCATCCCCCGCAAGAATCGCGGCATGGATCGGCGCGGCTCCACGCCAGCGCGGCAGCAGACTCGCGTGGATATTGATGCAGCCGCGTCGCGGGGCGACCAGCATGTCCGCTGGAAGAATCTGTCCATAGGCGGCGACGACTGCGGCATCGAGGTCGAGCGCGCGGAAATAGGCCCGCTCGGCATCATCCCGGCGCAGGCGCTCCGGCGTCCGCACCGTCAGGCCGAGCGCCTCCGCAGCCTCATGAACCGGGCATTTGTGAATGCGATGGCCCCGCCCGACCGGTCGCGGCGGCTGGCAATAGACCGCGACGATATCATGGCCCGCCGCATGCAGCGCCCGCAGCGCCGGCACCGCGAATCCAGGCGATCCCATGAACGCGAGACGCATCAGCGTGCCGGCTTCCGCGCGGCCTTTTCGCGCAGATCCTTCGCGAGCTTGCGCAGGATCATGTTCCGTTTGAGCGCCGACAGATGATCGACGAACAGGACCCCGTCGAGATGATCGATCTCGTGCTGGATGCAGGCCGCCAGCAACCCGTCGGCATCGATCGTTCGCTTCTTGCCGTCCTCGTCCTCGAATGCCACGCTGATCTGCCCCGGCCGGATCACCTCGGCATACTGACCCGGCAGCGACAGGCAGCCCTCCTCGCGCGAGACGAGTTCTTCGCTCCGCGCCGTGATCTCGGGATTGATCATGACCATCGGCTGCTTCTGGTCGTCCGGCGCCAGATCCATCACCACCAGACGCAGCGACACGCCGATCTGCGGCGCAGCGAGGCCGATACCCGGCGCGCGGTACATCGCTGCGAACATCCGCGGCACCAGTTCCGCCACGTCGTCACGGTCCGCGCCGACCACACGGCGCGCTTTCATCCGCAGCCGCTTGTCGGGAACAATCAGGATCTCCGGGATTCCGGCATCCGCAATATCGGTCGTCGCACTCATGGCCGGCATGTAGCCCCGCCGCCGCGCCCGATCAATCGGTACTTGCAATGGACGCGATTTATGCCCATTTCGGAGGTGCGAAACGCCGTCCGGGTTTCGCTTGTCTCGCTCGAAAGGAGGAGGCTTTGACAACTCGCGTTTTTACTTCGCCCTTGTTTCTGGGCTTTGATCATCTTGAACAGGTGATCGAACGTGCCGCCAAGACGTCGTCGGAAGGGTATCCGCCCTACAACATCGAGCAACTCAGCTCGACAAGCCTGCGGATCACCATCGCCGTTGCCGGTTTCACGATGGACGATCTCCAGATCACGCAGGAAGACAACCAGCTGGTGATCCGGGGCCGCCAGAACGACGACATGCAGGGGCGTATCTTCCTGCATCGCGGAATAGCCGCGCGTCAGTTCCAGCGGGCTTTCGTTCTCGCGGAAGGTATCGAGGTCAAGGGCGCCTGGCTCGATAACGGGCTCCTGCATATCGACCTCGCCCGGCCATTGCCGGAAGCGAAGATCCGCACGATCGCCATCAAGAAGGGAGCAGGCGGCCAAAACGGCGCCAGCTCAGCACGCACGCTCGACAGTGATGCAGTTGCGTCGCGCATCGTTGGGCGTGAACTTCAGGAGGGTTCCTGACATGAACATCAAGACCCATGACGGTATCGCCGAAGACGCGCCGTTCCAGGCGTTTCTCGATCCGCATCAGATCACCGAGGCCCAGCTCGCCGAACTCGGACTCGAGGAAATCGCCTATGTCCGCCCGATCATGACACCGAACGGACCGGCCTTCGGCGTCTTCGCCGCCAACGGCGTGCCTATGGCCGTCGCAGCCGACAACAGCGTTGCCCGTGCCGCGATCGTCCAGCACGAACTGGCGCCAGTCTCGGTTCACTGAACCAAGCGCCGCAGTCTGCCGGCCTGAAATGATACCTCAGGTTTTCAATCGGCAGGTTTTCAATCGGCGGGCATGACACCAGCGGGACAGGTCACTCCTGTCCCGCCAAGCCCGCAATAACCGTCAGGGTTCTTGGCCAGATATTGCTGGTGATAGGCTTCGGCGAAAAAGAACGTCGGCGCGGGGAGGATTTCTGTCGTGATTCTGCCGAAACCGGCCTCGGACAGCACGTTCTGATACGCGTCGCGGGACAACTCGGCGAGGCGAAGCTGTTCGTCGGACAAGGCGTAGATCGCCGAGCGATACTGCGTGCCAATGTCACCACCCTGGCGCATGCCCTGCGTCGGGTCATGGTTTTGCCAGAACAGCTTCAACAGGTTCTGATATGAGGTTGCCCGCGGATCGAACACGACCAGCACGACCTCGGCATGGCCCGTGCGACCGGAACACACCTCCTCATAGGTGGGGTTCGGCGTAAATCCGCCAGCATAGCCGACGGCCGTGACCAGCACGCCCGGCGCTTGCCAGAACTTGCGTTCCGCGCCCCAGAAACAGCCAAGACCGAAGATCGCGACTTCCGATCCTGGCGGATAGGGCTCTGCGAGCCGCGCGCCGCTGACGTAGTGGAATTCCGGAATCGGCATCGGCGTCGCCCGCCCCGGCAGCGCCTCACCGGCTGTCGGCATCCGTGTCTTCATCGCGCTCATAATCGCCCTGATCTGATCCACCAGCGTCATGCACCATGCTCCGGCGCAACCTTGTCAGGCCAGTTCGGCCAGCAGCGAGAGTTGCGCGTCCCGCGGCTCGGCGTGGTCGGTCAACGGAATGGGATAATCACCGCTGAAGCAGGCATCGCAATAGGCCGGGTCAGCGGCGTCGCGCCCCTGGTGGCCAAGCGCGCGATACAGCCCGTCGATCGAGATGAACGCCAGGCTGTCCACGCCGATCAGCGCGGCCATCTCGGCTTCGCTGTTGCGGGCGGCAAGCAGCTTGCCGCGCTCGGGCGTGTCGATGCCATAGAAGCAGGAATGCGTTGTCGGGGGCGAGGAAATCCGCATATGCACTTCGCGCGCCCCTGCCGCGCGCACCATCTCGACGATCTTCTTCGACGTCGTGCCGCGCACGATCGAATCGTCCACCAGCACGACGCGCTTGCCCTCGAGCGCCGGCCGGTTCGCCGAATGCTTGAGCCGCACGCCGAGATGGCGGATCTGATCGGTCGGCTCGATAAAGGTCCGCCCGACATAATGGTTACGGATAATGCCCAGTTCGAAGGGAATGCCGCTCCGCTCGGCATAACCCATCGCCGCCGGCACGCCAGAATCCGGAACCGGGACGATCAGGTCGGCTTCCACCGGCGATTCCTGCGCCAGTTCGCTGCCTATGCGCTTGCGCGCGGCATAGACCGACATGCCGTCGACGATCGAATCAGGACGCGCGAAGTAGATATATTCGAACACGCAGAAGCGCGGCTTCTGCGGCACGAACGGCTTGAGGCTCCGCACCCCGCCGCGGTCGATCGCAACGATCTCGCCAGGCTCGATATCGCGCACGAACTCGGCGCCGACCATCTCCAGCGCGCAGCTTTCCGATGCCAGCACCCAGCCCGGCCCGCTTCCATCGGCACCGTGCGTGCGGCCGAGGATCAAAGGCCGGACCCCAAGCGGATCCCTCACGCCAATCAGCATGTCATTGGTCAGGGCAACCAGCGAGTACGCACCCTGGACCTGCTTGAGCGCGTCGATCAGACGGTCGAGCACTGTCGCATAGAGGCTGATCGCGATCAGATGAACGAAAACCTCCGAGTCGGTCGTCGACTGGAACAGACAGCCCCGCCGCACCAGGGCGCGCTTCAGCGTATGGGCATTGGTCAGGTTGCCATTATGGCCGACAGCCAGACCACCGAACTCGAATTCGGCGAACAATGGCTGCACATTACGCAGCAGCGTTGCGCCGGTCGTCGCATAGCGGTTGTGTCCGATCGCCCGCGTGCCAGGCAAACCCGCCATGACCTTGGCATCGCCGTAATTGTCACCGACCAGGCCAATCCCCTTGTGCGCGTGAAAACGCACCCCGTCATGGGTGACGATGCCTGTCGCCTCCTGGCCGCGATGCTGGAGCGCGTGCAGACCAAGCGCCGTGATCGCCGCCGCATCGGTGACGTTCCAGACGCCAACGACGCCACACTCCTCGTGCAGCTTGTCATCGTCGTCGCGAATGACTGGATTTTCGGATTGTGTCACGCCGCCTGATCCCCTTGCGACCGGAAACTGTCACATAATGCCTAGGTTCGGCCCTGTCGAGGATCGAACCATGCCCAACCTTACTGGCTGGGTCCTATTCCGCCTGCGGCGGAACTGACCGGCGCAGCGGCCGGCGCCGCCGCAGGGCCGATCCTGTCGACGTGCGGCCGGTAGGCCGCCGGCAGGAACGCCACCAGGAAAGCCGATCCGTTCTCCGCATAGGTGAGGAATTTCGCCCGCCGGATCGCCGACGGCCATTCGGATGGCTGGAGAAAGATCGAAAGGGCGATATAGGCGAGACAGACGATCACCGCCCCGCGCACGAGGCCGAACGCGAGCCCCAGCGTGCGATCGACGCCTGAAAGCACCGAATCCCGCACCATCGAACCAAGCCATGCGCTCAGGATCGACAGGACGATCAGAACAACGATGAACACGATCCCGATCGACACCGGCAGAACCAGTTTGGGGTTTCCCACAATGCCGGTGATCTGGGGTTCGACCAGCGGGTAAGAGACGAAAGCAGCCAGGCCCGCGCCAATCCAGGCGCCGATGCCCAGCACCTCGCGCACAAAGCCACGGGCCAGCGCCAGTAGGCCGGACAAAAGAACGACACCGATCGCGATACCGTCAGCCCAGGTCATCACGCCTCCTCCCCATTGCCGGTCACTGCGCCCATGGCCGCGACAAGATCGCTCAGATGCCCGTATTCCGCGAGAACCATCCCCTCCGGCGCCGACAGCCGCCTCGTCCCGCCGGCGACACGACGCGGTAGGGCCGCCCGGCCGAAGCCGAGCTTCGCCGCCTCCTTGAGCCGCAATTCCACCTGCGCCACCTGCCGCAATTCGCCCGACAATCCGATCTCGCCGAAAAACACCGTCTCCGGATCGGCGGGCACGCCGCTCGCGGCGGAGATCAGCGCGGCGGCCACGGCGAGGTCCGCGGCCGGTTCCGAGACGCGCAACCCGCCGGCGACATTGAGATAGACGTCATGCCCGCCCAGTTTCAGGCCGCAGCGCGCATCGAGCACCGCCAGCAGCATCGACAGCCGCCCCTGGTCCCAGCCGATCACCGAGCGCCGCGCCGAGCCCGCGCCATTGGCGGAGAGCAGCGCCTGCACCTCCATCAGCACCGGGCGCGATCCTTCAAGGCCGGCAAACACCGCGCTGCCGGTCACGTTGCCATGCCGCTCGGCAAGAAACAGGGCCGAAGGGTTCGCCACCTCGGCCAGCCCCCGTCCGGTCATCTCGAAGACGCCGATCTCGTCGGTCGCGCCGAACCGGTTTTTTGCTCCGCGCAGGATCCGGAACTGGTGGCCGCGATCACCTTCGAAGTGCAGCACCACATCCACCATGTGCTCCAGCACGCGCGGTCCGGCGAGCGCGCCCTCCTTGGTCACATGGCCAACGAGCATCAGCGCGAATCCCTGCGTCTTCGCGGCCTGGATCAGGGCGAAGGCATTGGCGCGCACCTGGCTGACCGTACCGGGCGCAGACTCGACTGTCTCGTCCCAGATCGTCTGGATACTGTCGATCACGACCAGCGCCGCGTCTCGTTCGGCGCGCAATGACCCCAGAATATCGGCCAGCACCGTTGCCGAAGCCAGATTGACCGGCGCCGTCTTGAGATCGAGCCGTTCGGCGCGAAGCCTGATCTGCGCGACCGACTCCTCGCCCGACACATACAGCACCCGCCGCCCGGAAGCGGCAAGCCGGGCCGCCGCCTGCAACAGGAGCGTCGATTTCCCGATTCCCGGATCGCCGCCGACAAGAATGGCAGAGGCCGGCACCATGCCACCGCCGAGCACACGATCGAACTCCTCGATTCCGAGCGGAATCCGCGGCGGCGGCGGCGTCTCCCCGGCCAGACCGACGAAATCGATCCCCCGCCCGGCCTGAACCGCCGCCTTGCGTCCGGTGCCGGTGGGCACGACCGCCTGCGGCTCGAGCGTGTTCCATGCGCCGCAGGCCTCGCACCTTCCGGCCCATTTCGGCGCCACGGCACCGCACTCATTGCAGACAAAACGGGTGGCACTCTTCGCCATTCAGGCTGCCGCCCCGGACGGACCGCGCATCAGCTGGGCCGCCAGCCGAACCGCGTGAACAGGAATTGGCGCAGCGCCAGCAGCGCTTCGGGCGACGCGGCGATCGGCGCAAGCGCGACCGCCGCACCGTTAACGGTCAGGCTGATTGCGCTCGCCGTCGCCGCCGATTGCAAGGCGGATCCCTGAATCGCCCCAAGTGCAGCCTGCCGCCAGAGCGCGACCGACGCCGCCGGCGTCAGATGCGGCAAAACCATGATGAAATCGAGGCGGCTCGCCGCTGCGACGCCCTGGAACGCCCGCTCGAGCGGTGGCGACAGCGCCTTCGCGTGCCGTATCCCGGCAAGCTCAGCAACTGTCGGCACGTTCGCGAAACGCGGATCCCGTACTGTTCGTCCCGCCTGGTCAACGGTACCGAGTGAACAGATCGCCACGCCACCTTCGGCCTGGAGGGATGCGAGATCGGCAGGAATATCCTCACCAGTCAGCATCACCGCGTCGACTTCGCCAAGCCCGAACGCGCGCGCCACGGCCGTCGTGCCGCGCAGTCCGAAAATCGGCGAAATCGGCACCCCCAAACGCTCGAACGCCAGAATGGCGGCCAGGTCCGGACTTTCCGGCGCGGCGGCGGCGAGGCGGACCGGCGCCGCTTGCGCCAGTCGGCCAGCCCCGCCGCGCAACACGATCACGCCGGAACTGAGTCCGGCGAGGATCGGAATCCACTCACCCGGCCGGAAATGCACGCGCGGATCGCCGGTCAGGAAAGCAATCGACGACTCGCCCGGCAACAGCGCGGCCGTATGACCGTCGGATACCATCAATGTCTGCAGGCGATTTGCGCCGGTCACCCCATCTTGCCCGCCGACGGTCTCGATGCGGAGCGGCGTTCTGGGTGAGAGGATTTTCTCCAGGCCAAGCGCAATCGCGCGCCCCCAGCGATCGGCCTGCCCGCCAGGCAGGCCACCGACAACAATCCGGTAGGACCCGCCAAATGTATCGGCAAAGATCGCGTTGGCAGGCGTAGGGAGATCGCTGGCGCGCGCAAAAGGCAGGGCAGAGCCGGCGATGATCGTTCCAAGCGCACCGAGCGCGGCACGGCGCTTCACGGTTCGAGGCCTCGCGGCCCGAACCTATTGATCGTAGCTGACAAGGGCTTCGAACGGCACATCGAGACGATCCCTGCCTTTCAGGAACGCCAGCTCGATCAACGCGGCGGCGGCCGGAACCTCTGCGCCCACCTTCCGCAGCAGCTTGATACCGGCGGCCATCGTCCCTCCGGTGGCAAGCAGGTCATCGACGACGACAACCCGCTGACCCGGCTGGACCGCATCGGCCTGGATCTCGATCCGGTCCTGCCCATACTCGAGATCGTAGTCGTAGCCGACAGTCGCGCCGGGCAACTTGCCGCGCTTGCGCAGCATGATGAAGCCGCAACCGAGCTTGAGGGCGAGCGGCGCGGCAAGGATGAAGCCGCGGCTCTCGACGCCTGCAAGCAGGTCCGGGTGATGCGCGCGCACCACCTTGGCAAGCCGTCCCATCGCCACCTGCCACGCATCCGCGTGGCGGATCAGGGTCGAGATATCGTAGAAGAGGATCCCCGGTTTCGGGAAATCGGGGATGCCGCGGATATGATCCTTGAGATTCATGGCGCCGGTATAGCCGAGGTATCGTCCGTGGCAACCCGATCCGGTGGCGCACGCTTCAAAACCTGCGCCACGCTGAATTGAAGCGGCGCCGCTCTCGTCACTCCTGGGGCGATCGGCTATGCATCGGACCAGCACAGGTGCCGTTTCCACTCGACGTGGCGGAACGCTTCCGCTACACAACATATAGAGGTAGATATCGTCATGGACCGTCGTTCGCTACTAGGAATGGTAGGTGGGCTTGCGACCGCAGGCTCTCTGGGGATCGCCTTTCCGGCGGCCGCCGCGGAAACGAAAGCCGATTCCCCCTATTCGATCCGCAGCCTCGGCAATCCGAATGCCCCCGTGACCGTCTATGAATATTTTTCCCTCAACTGTCCGCATTGCGCCGAATTCGCCACGCACGCGCTGCCCAAGGTCATCGAAAGCTACGTCAAGCCAGGCAAGGTCTATTACGTCTTCAAGGACTTCCCGCTGAACGAGGACGCACTCTGGGCCGCGCAGATCGCCCGCGCGCTGCCGGCGAAGGCATATTATCCGTTCATCTCGGAACTCTTCCGCACGCAGGATGAATGGGCCTACGCGCCGGGGCTGAAAACGCCCAAGGATTACCAGAACGCCCTGTTCCGCTACGCCGCCCTCGCCGGCATGGACCGCACGACGTTCGACGCCGCCATAGCCAACAAGAAGCTGCGCGCCTTCGTCCTCAACGAACTGAACGACGCCGAGAAGACCTACAAGGTCAATTCGACCCCGACCTTCATCATCAATGGCCGCAAGCGGGAGGGAGCGGTTTCGTTCGACACCTTCTCCTCCTGGCTGAAGGCCGCGTAGGTCCGGCTTGCCCGCGCGTTTCGCCCGCCTGCGGATCAGCGGGTTCAAGAGTTTCGCCGATCCGACCACGATCGACATCCTGCCAGGGCTGACCGGCATCATTGGGCCGAACGGCTGCGGCAAGTCGAACGTGGTCGACGCGCTGCGCTGGGCGATGGGCGAAGCCAGCGCCAAGTCCCTGCGCGGCGGCGAGATGGAGGACGTCATTTTCGCCGGCACGATGGCGCGTGCCGCGCGAAATCTTGCCGAAGTGTCGATCACCCTGACCGACACCGCGGGCCTCGCCCCGGTTCCGTTCCAGAACGAGCCGGAACTCCAGGTCTCGCGCAAGATCGAGCGCGGCAGCGGCAGTTCGTACCGGATCAACGGGCGCGAAGTGCGCGCGCGCGATGTCGCGACCATGTTCGCCGACCTCGCCTCCGGTGCCCGCAATTCTGCGATGATCAGCCAGGGCCGGGTTTCCGCCCTGGTGAACGCCCGCCCGGACGAGCGGCGCGCCCTGCTGGAGGAAGCCGCCGGCATCACAGGCCTGCACGCCCGCCGGCACGAGGCCGAACTCAAGCTGCGGGCGGCCGAGCAGAACCTTCTCCGGGCCGACGACCTGCGCGCCCAGCAGGAGGCGCGCCTCGCCGAGTTGCGCAAGCAGGCCCGCCAGGCCAATCGCTACCGGAACATCTCGGGGTTGATCCGCGACGCCGAGGCTGAATATCTCGCCATCGAACGCGAGCTCGCCGAACGCCGGCGCCGGGCGGCGCGCGCGCAGTTCGCCGAGGCCGAAGCAGCGGTTGGCCACGCCGAAAAGCTTCGCGACGACGTGCTGGGCCGCGAAACCTCGCAGAACGATGCGCTGCCGGCCTTGCGCGCGCGCGAAGCGGACACGCGCACACGCCTCGAGCGCGCACGGATCCTCGCCGAGCAGATCGATGCCGAGATCGCGCGCCTCGAAGCGGCCCGGCGCGAAGCCGAAGCGCGGGTGGCCACCCTGCGAAAGGACCATGCCGGCGCCGAACGGATCGCGCGCGACGCCGAAGCCGCCGCGATCCGGCTGGAGGCCGAGCGGTCGCAACTCGCCGCCGATCACGAACTGGCTCCCGCCCGAATCGAGCAGGCGCGGCGCGAGGCCGAGGCGGCGTCGGCCGCACTCGCCCAGTGCGAAGCCGCAACCCAACAGGCGACGGAAGCCGCCGCCCGCGCCCAGGCCCAGCGTCAGGCCATGGAAACCCGGCTGACCCAGGCCCGCGGCACCGCCGGCCAGGCGGATCGCCGGGCCCGCGAAGCCGAAGCCGCGCACGCCACAGCACAGGCCGCCCTCGTTTCTCCCGAACGTCTCGCCGCGGCGGAAGCCACCCGCGAGGCAGCCGAACGGGCAGTGGCTGCAGCTGAAACCACCTATGCCGAGGCCCAGAACAGGGTGCAGGGGGCGGAAACGCGGCGCACGGAAGCCCATGCTGCCGCGATCCGCGCCCGCTCTGCCGCAACCGAGGCGGATGCCGCGGCGGCGCGGCTCAAGGCCGAAACCGATGCGCTGAAGGCCCTGCTCGCCCAGAAATTCGGCCGCGACCCCGACCCGGTGCTGGACCGCATCAAGGTTCCCGCAGGGCTGGAAACGGCACTGGGCGCCGCGCTGGGCGCCGAGCTCTCGGCGGGCGAGCAGGCCAGCGCCGCCCGGCACTGGCGCTCCTTGCCGGCCATCGCGTCCGATGCCGCGCTGCCCCGGATCGGCGAAACGATCACCGCGCCGGATGCCCTCCGACGCGCCCTCGATCACATTCTCCTGCTGCCGGATGGCGAAGACGGCGAAGCCTTGCAGGCGACGCTGCGCCCGGGCCAGATTCTCGTTTCGATCGAGGGCGGGGTCTGGCGTTGGGACGGGTTCGTGGTCCGCCCTGGTGCGCCGACCGAGGCGGCAGTCCGCCTCGCCCAGCGCAACCGGCTGGATCAGCTTGACGTCGAGTTCGCCCGTGCGCGGCAGAGCGCCGAGGCCACCCGCGCCACGCTGCAGGAAGCCGAAGCCGCCGAGCGCGACGCACGGCATGCCGAGGAGGAGGCGCGCACAGCCCGCCGCGCCGCCGAATCGGCCATCGACCGGACCCGCAAGGATCTGCGAACGACGGCGGAGACGGCGAGCCGGCTGGCGGCCGAAGCCGAACGGCTAGCCGCCCGCGAGGCCGCGGCGGCCGAAACACGCGCCCGAATCGAGGCCGAGGCCGGAGAAGCACGCGCCGCGCTCGCCGCCATCGAAGCCGAATTCGCGACACTGGACGACGCCCAGGCCTTTCGCGACGCGCTCGATCGCGCGCGCTCCGCCCTGTCCGAGAGTCGCCGGCGCGACAGCGAGGCAACCCAGGCCCTTCAACGCCTGCAGACGGAAGCCGACGCCCGCGCCCGCCGTCTGGACACGATCATCCGCGAACAGTCGGACTGGGCCGAACGTGCGCGCGACGCCAATGACCGCCGCACCGACCTCGGCGCCCGCTTGCGCGAGGCCGAAGCCAGCCTGGAAACCCTCGGCGCCGATGGCGGCGCGCGGGAACGGCGGGCCGAGGCGGGCGCCGAACTGGAAGCGGCAGAGTCCGACCACCACGCCGCCGCGCGGGATCTGGCCAGCGCCGAAGAGGCCGCACGGCGGAATTCCGCCGCCGCGCGCGCCGCGGAGCAGGATCTCGCCCGCGCCCGCGAAGCCCGCATCGGCGCTGAATCCGCCGTGCGCGAAGCCGACCACGCCTGGGGCACCGTCGCCGAAAAGATGCTGGAGCGCCTGGGGGTCGATCCCGCTCTGCCCGCAGTCGCCGATCCGTCGCCCGACGCCGCCGAAAAGGCGCGGAAGCGGTTCGAGCGCCTCACCCGCGAACGCGACGAGATGGGCCCCGTCAACCTGCGCGCCGATATCGAGGTCGGCGAGATCGAGACCCGTCTTGCCGCGATCGACCGCGACCGCGAGGAGATCACCAGCGCAATCGCAAAGCTGCGCGGCTCCATCGGCCATCTGAACCGGGAGGGCCGCGAGCGCCTTTCGGCCGTCTTCACCGAGATCGACCGCCATTTCCAGGCGCTGTTCACCCGGATGTTCGGCGGCGGGCGCGCCCATCTTGCCCTCACCGGCTCCGACGACCCGCTCGAAGCCGGGCTTGAGATCTTCGCCGAACCGCCGGGCAAGAAACTCGCAACACTGTCCCTTCTCTCCGGCGGCGAGCAGGCCCTCACCGCGCTATCACTGATTTTCGCGGTCTTCCGCTGCAACCCCGCGCCGCTCTCCGTCCTCGACGAGGTCGACGCCCCGCTCGACGATGCGAACGTCGAACGCTTCTGCCGCCTGCTGGAGGACATCTCCCAGGATACCGGCACCCGGTTCATCGTCGTCACCCATCACCACCACACGATGGCGCGAATGGACCGGCTCTACGGCGTCACGATGCAGGAGCGGGGCATTTCCCGTGTCCTGTCGGTGGATCTCGGTACCGCGGCGGCGATGGTCGAACCCGCCGGGGCGATCGCCGCGGAATAGATTTCACGCTCGCGATATGTTGACTTGGAACGGCAGCGTCGGTAGCAACCGCTGCCGCCTGTCGGCGGGCGTAAGGGTGTGAAAATGGGTGACGAACCGGCTCAGGGGCCAGATGATCGGAGCGATTTCGATCAGCGCCTTGCCGCTGCGCGCAGCCGCGCCGGGCTCGACAAGCCCGCCGGAAAGAGCGCGGAGCAGGACAAGGGGCCCAATCCGTTCAGCGTCGCAACGCGGCTGGGCGCCGAAATGGTGGCGTCTCTGGTCGTGGCTGTCGCGATCGGCTATGGACTGGATCGTCTTTTTCATTCAGCACCCTGGTTCATGATCGGCTTCGTGCCCATCGGCGCGGCTGCGGGGCTTCGAAACGTGTTCCGGGCCATGGGACCGGGCGACAAGGACTGACCGGAGGATACGGATGGCGCAAGAATCGGGGATCAACGCTCTCGGGCAGTTCCAGCTGACCACCGGATTCGGTGCGTTCGGCAAGGCGATCGAATTCACGAATTCGAACGAGATGATGCTGCTCGCCGCCGTGATCGTCACCTCGCTTTTCGTTGTCGCGCTGCGCCAGCGCGCTCTGGTTCCCGGCCGCATGCAGGGCCTCGCCGAGATCAGCTATGAATTCGTCCACAACATGGTGCTCGACACGATCGGCGAGGAAGGCAAGCGCTTCTTCCCCTTCGTCTTCACCCTGTTCGCCTTCATCCTGATCGGCAACATCCTTGGCCTTTTCCCGTATTTCTTCGCCTTCACCAGCCACATCGCGATCACCGGCGCCCTGGCGCTTTTCGTCTTCGCCCTCTCGACGCTGGTAGGTTTCTGGTATCACGGCATCGGCTTCCTGAAGTTCTTTTCCCCCCCGGGCGTGCCGGGCTGGCTGCTTCCGCTGCTGATTCCGATCGAGATCGTTTCCTTCCTCTCGCGCCCGATCTCGCTTTCGGTTCGACTGTTCGCGAACATCACGGCCGGCCATGTGATGTGGGAGGTGTTCGCGGGCTTCATGCTGATGCTGGTCTCCGGTCTCGGCGCAGTCGGCGTGGTGGCGGCGATCATACCGCTCGGCCTGAACATCGCGCTCACGGCGCTCGAATTCCTGGTCGCGTTCCTGCAGGCCTACGTGTTCGCGATCCTGACCTGCCTTTACCTGCACGATGCGATCCACATGCACTGATCGCCTCGCGCTCTCTTCAACCCGCCGGCCCGACCGGCCTCGCTACCGCTTGAACTGAAAGGAATCCAAGTTATGGCCATTGACACCCTCCTCCTCGCTCGCGACGTCGGTGCGGGTCTTGCGACCATCGGCGTTGCCGGCGCGGGCGTCGGTATCGGCAACCTGTTCGGCGCCTTCGTCGGTGCGGTCGGCCGTAACCCGGCGGCGCGCGACAAGATGTTCCGCGACGTTCTGCTCGGCTTCGCGCTGACCGAGGCGGTTGCGCTCTACGCGCTGGTCATCGCGCTCATCATCCTGTTCGCCTGATCCAACGGCGGGGAAACTTCACGCGATGCGTCGAACCACCATACTGCTCGCCGCAACCGCCCTGGGCCTGACGCCGGCAACCGCCATGGCCGAAGGCAAGATGCCGCAGATGGATTTCTCCAATCCGCTGACCGGTGCGCAGGTCGTGTGGATGGCGGTCATCATGGTCGTGCTCTATTTCGTGCTGGCGCGATGGGCCCTGCCCCGCATCGGCGGCGTGATCGAGAACCGCCACAACCGCATCGCCACCGACCTCGAAACCGCACGCCGCGCAAAGGCGGAAGCCGAACACGCGGTCCGGGAACTCAATCTTGCCATCCAGAACGCGCGGGAGTCGAGCCAGGGCGCAATTGCCGAAGCGGTCAACGCCGCCAAGGAACGTGCCCGCGCGCAAACGGCAGCGCTCAACGACCGTCTCAGCGCTCAGATCGCTTCTGCCGAGGCCGAGATCGACTCCGCGCGCCGGACAGCCGTGGGCGCGCTGGCTCCGATCGCCCGCGATGTGGCGTCGAGCTTGTTGCACCGCCTGATCGGCGAGGCCGTCGAGCCGGGCCGCATCGAGCAGGCGGTATCGGCACTTTCAACCCAAGGGTGAGAGATCATGGAATACGAAGCCCTCACCGGTACGCTTTGGGACAAGGGGACTTTCTGGGTCACCGTCGCGGTCCTGATCTTTCTGGCCTTCTTTGGAAGAAAGATCGTCGGCGCCATCACCACCATGCTCGACCAGCGCAGCGCCGCCATCCAGCACGAACTTGACGAGGCGTCGCGCTTGCGCGCCGAGGCTGAGGCCATGCTCAAGGATGCCGAATCCCGGCGCGAGGCCGCGCTGGCACAGGCCAAGGACATGCTGGCCATGGCTGGCCGTGAGGCCGAACGGCTTGCCGCCGACCTGCTCGCCGAAGCCGAGGCATCCGCCCGCCGGCGCGAGCAGATGGCCCGTGAGCGCATTTCGGCGGCCGAGGCCGCTGCGATCGCCGAAGTGCGGGATGCCGCGGCCGCGCTGGCCGCACGCGCCGCCGAGCAGATCCTGAAAGAGACAATCGACGAGGCCCATGATCGGGGCCTGATTGATCAGGCCATCGGCGGATTGCCCGCTGCGCTCAGACAGAAGGCTGCCTGATACCGGCTGGCGCTGCCACCACGGGGCAGCGTCTGCCTCCGGGCATGGCGCAAACCGCTGCCGGTTGATATACCCGGTCGCGTGCGGCCTCACCGTTTCCCATCAGCCGCCGAGATACGAGGTTCACCCATGGCGCGTCGCCGGCAACTTTATGAAGGCAAGGCAAAAATCCTGTTCGAAGGGCCGGAACCCGGCACCCTCGTGCAGTATTTCAAGGACGACGCCACCGCGTTCAACGCCCAGAAGAAGGGCGTGATCACGGGGAAGGGCGTGTTGAACAACCGCATCAGCGAGTTCCTGATGCAGCGCCTCGGCGAAATCGGCATCCCGACCCATTTCGTCCGCCGCCTCAACATGCGCGAACAACTCGTGCGCGAGGTCGAGATCATTCCGATCGAGGTCGTCATTCGCAACGTTGCCGCGGGCAGCATGAGCACGCGCCTCGGCATCCCTGAGGGCACGCGGCTCCCCCGATCGATCATCGAATATTATTACAAGAACGACGCCCTCAACGATCCGATGGTGTCCGAGGACCACATCACCGCGTTCGGCTGGGCCAGCACCCAGGATATGGATGACATTGTCCATCTGAGCCTGCGCATCAACGACTTTCTCACTGGCCTGTTCCTCGGCGTCGGCATCGTCCTGGTGGACTTCAAGATCGAGTTCGGCCGGCTGTGGGAGAACGACGATATGCGCATCGTCCTCGCCGACGAAATCAGCCCGGACAATTGCCGTCTCTGGGATGCCAAGACCAACGAGAAGATGGACAAGGACCGCTTCCGCCGCGATCTCGGCCGGGTTGAGGAAGCATATCAGGAAGTCGCCAAGCGTCTCGGAATCCTGCCCGAGGCCGGGACACGCGATATGAAGGGCCCGGAGACGATGCAATGAAGGTTCTGGTCGCCGTGAAGCTGAAGACCGGCGTGCTCGATCCGCAGGGCAAGGCCATCGGCCACGCGCTCGAAGGGCTTGGATACAATGACGTGAACGACGTAAGGGTCGGCAAGCTGATCGAACTCGATCTCGCCGAGACCGACCGTGAAAAGGCCCGCGACGCAGCCGACTCCATGGCTCGCCGCCTGCTTGCCAATACCGTGATCGAGAGTTTCGAAATCACCATTCCCTGACCGGCGGGCGTTGCACCGCTGCCGATCTGCGCCCATCTGCCTTCCGGATGTCTGGTGTGATGAAATGCGGCAGGGGCCGAGGTCGCCGTGCGTAGGGCATTATCGCTCGTTGCCCGGCAGACGCGGTTGCTCAGCAACCGCTGGTACCGCCGTTTGCGGATGGACCTCTGGTTCCCTCACGTGCCTCTGGCGCTCGCCGTCGGTGTCGCCGGGGCCCTCGCGATTTTGCCCACGATCCAGAAGTTCGCGGCACAATATCTCCACCTCGATCTGGCGAACCTGGTCAGTGCCATCCACCCGATTTCGGGAAACATTCCCGGCCTGATTCTCAACGGTGTGCCGAACGTGGTCGTCGGCGCCCTACAGATCTTGATCGCCTTGGGATTGCTCGGGCGGTCGAGAATCGCCTGGCTATCGGCTATCGGCATCGCGCTGGCCCAACTTCTGCTGACCGTGCATCTGGGAGCTGCAACGCGGCTCGATGGCGAGACGATCTATATCCTCGTCCTCCTGGCGTCGCTCCTGCTGGCGCGTAATCACTTTTCGCGCTCGTCACTCGCCGCCGGAACGCTATTCGCCGTGGCGTCCGTGCTCGTGCTGATGGTCTATGGCGTATTGGGCTCCTTGCTTCTTGGAGCGGGATTCAGCCCGCCGATCACGAATCTGCCCGCGGCAGTTTATTTCGTTATCGTTACAATGTCGACGGTCGGCTACGGCGATATTCTGCCCAAAAGCGAGGATGCAAGGCTCTTCGTCGTCTCGCTGATCGTCCTTGGGCTGACGGTATTTGCGACGGCGCTCACTGCGGTGATCGGCCCGGTCCTCCAGAATCGCATCAACCGGACGATCGGTCCACGGAGACAGAAGATGAAACGCGTGAACCACTTCATCATTTCGGGGCATGGCGTCCTTGCCAGGAACACGGCGCGCGAACTCCACCATCGCGGCGAGGCGGTGGTCTTCATCACCGAAACCGAGGATGCTGGCTTCAGCGATGCCGAGACCGTCATCGGCGACCCGACGGATCTCGATACGCTGCGCAAGGCCGGAGGCGAGCATGCGCGGGCGATTCTCGCTCTTTCGGATGATGACTCTGAAAACGCATTCGTGATTCTCGCTGTCCGCGAACTGGGCACCGATGCCAAAAAGGTTGCTGCGGTCAGCACGCGCAAGAACCTGGAACGGGTGCGTCGGGTTCATCCCGACATGATCCTCGCCGCCCCGGTCTTTGGCGGCGAGGTTCTGGCCATGGCTCTCACCGAACAGAAGATCGACGGGGACTGGCTGCTGAGCCGGTTCCTCGACGTCCGCCCTCACGACGCGGACGGCACCTCCTAATGCGCCGGGCCGGACATCCGCCCCGCGCGGCCTGAAGCCGTTCCAGCATTACGGTTGCATTTTGGATTTTTGATAAGTCCGTTCGGGCGCGGCTTGGTGGGTCGGTCGCAAGCACGACCAAGCGATGACGTCGGCGGGTTCGACCCGTCTCTGAGCGCGCTTGTTGGCGATGCGGCGGACTCCCTGAACAGACCAGCAGATCCGCTTCTGCGGGTCGCCATACTCGGCCTTTTTGGGGGCGTCGTATCGTCGGCGCGATATCGGACCACGGCCATCACGGCGAAGCGGGCATCACGAGCGAGACGTGGCGATGCCACTCGTGCCAAGACCGGGTCTCGTTGTGGTCAAGGCAGAATTCGTTCTTCGCGGTCTAGAAGTTGTTTTGATCGCCCAGGGATGGCCTTCGAGACAACCGGGCACCTGTATACGGCACTGTCAGGAATTCCGTGTATGGGCGGCGGTTGAACATCAGGCCGCCAGGGCCCTTACGAAGCGATCGCCGAAGATGACGGCGAACTGAGCCTTTGCCATAGCCCATTCTCGAGGTGGCATCACCCACTCTTTTTCGGATCGGTTCAGGATCAGATAGAGCAGCTTGGCTGCGGCCTCATCGCTGGGGAAATGGCCGCGCGCGCGGATGGCCCGGCGCAGCTTGGAATTCAAAGCCTCTATGGCGTTCGTTGTATAAATGATCCGACGGACCTCGCCGGGGAAGGAAAAGAACGGGATGACTTCCTGCCACACCCGGCGCCAGCTCTGGCCGATGGCAGGGTATTTCTGGCCCCATGGACCGGCCTCGAAATCGGCGAGAGCGGCCTCGGCGGCCCTGGCATCAACGGCCCGGTAGATGTCCTTGAGGGCGGTGGCGACCGCCTTGCGGTCCTTGTAGGACACGAAATCCATCGAATTCCGGAGCAGATGGACGATGCAGGTCTGCACGATCGTCTCGGGAAAGACGGCCGTGATCGCCTCCGGGAACCCCTTGAGGCCATCGACCACCGCCAGCAGGATGTCCTCGACGCCGCGGTTCTTCAGCTCGTTCATCACCCGCAGCCAGAATTTGGCGCCTTCGTTCTGCTCGATCCACATCCCGAGTACGACCTTCGTCCCGTCGGCCATAACCCCCAGCGCGATATGGATCGCCTTGTTGCGGACCACGCCCTCGTCGCGGATCTTCACCCGGATGGCATCGAAGAATACCAGCGGATAGACCGGGTCCAGCGGACGCTGCTGCCAGGATGTCACCTCGTCCAGCACCGCATCGGTGATCGTGCTGATCAGCTCCGCCGAGGCATCCATGCCGTAGATCTCGCGCAGATGTTCCGCGATCTCCCGGGTGCTCATCCCCCGCGCATACATCGAGATGATCTTGTCATCGAAGCCTGGAAACCGGCGCTGGTATTTGGCGATCAGCTGCGGATCAAAGCTACCCGCACGGTCTCGCGGGATCGCAATCTCGATCTTCCCCGTGCCGGTCGACACCGACTTGCGGCCATAGCCGTTGCGGGGCAGTGTCCTGAATTTCGTGTGTGAGTGGCATAGTGGGTAGAAAGGAAGACCCATATGGCACGACGGAGAGCGCCGGCGATCCCGGACGATTTGCTGGACCAGCTGCTGGCTGGGGGTGACGCGGCGGCAGCGCTGAATTCCGGGGATCTGGTGAACGCGCTGAAGAAGGCCCTGGCGGAGCGGGCCCTGAGCGCGGAGATGGATTACCATCTGAGTGACGAAGCGGAGGCGGAGAACAGCCGCAACGGCTATGGCCGCAAGTCGGTGTCGACCGGCACGGGGAAGATCGAGATTGCGATCCCGCGAGACCGTGCGGGTAGCTTTGATCCGCAGCTGATCGCCAAATACCAGCGCCGGTTTCCAGGCTTCGATGACAAGATCATCTCGATGTATGCGCGGGGGATGAGCACCCGGGAGATCGCGGAACATCTGCGCGAGATCTACGGCATGGATGCCTCGGCGGAGCTGATCAGCACGATCACCGATGCGGTGCTGGACGAGGTGACATCCTGGCAGCAGCGTCCGCTGGACCCGGTCTATCCGCTGGTATTCTTCGATGCCATCCGGGTGAAGATCCGCGACGAGGGCGTGGTCCGCAACAAGGCGATCCATATCGCGCTGGGGGTTATGGCCGACGGGACGAAGGTCGTACTCGGGATGTGGATCGAGCAGAACGAAGGCGCCAAATTCTGGCTGCGGGTGATGAACGAGCTGAAGAACCGCGGCGTCGAGGACATCCTGCTGGCGGTGGTCGATGGCCTCAAGGGGTTCCCGGAGGCGATCACGGCCGTCTTTCCCGAGACGATCGTGCAGACCTGCATCGTCCATCTGCTCCGGAATTCGATGGATTTCGTGTCCTACAAGGACCGCAAGGCGGTCGCCACCGCCCTCAAGGACATCTACCGGGCCGTTGATGCCAGGGCCGCCGAGGCCGCTCTCGCCGATTTCGAGGCCGGTCCATGGGGCCAGAAATACCCTGCCATCGGCCAGAGCTGGCGCCGGGTGTGGCAGGAAGTCATCCCGTTCTTTTCCTTCCCCGGCGAGGTCCGTCGGATCATTTATACAACGAACGCCATAGAGGCTTTGAATTCCAAGCTGCGCCGGGCCATCCGCGCGCGCGGCCATTTCCCCAGCGATGAGGCCGCAGCCAAGCTGCTCTATCTGATTGCGTATTCCGATGAAGCCGGCCATGCATTCCGATTTCATTCCGGCCACCCATTCCGAAACGAAGCCGGCCACCGTTCCGATTTGAAGCCGGCCACCTGCGCGTCGTTCGGTTAGGTCACATGTTAAAGATCGTCTTGTCCTTTCCTGGGGTCAAGCTTGCATGGTGACGGTAGCGGGGTTTTTCTTTTTGCGGAGGCTCTCGCCTGTCAGTTCGATCCGGTAGGCATTATGGACCAGTCGATCGAGAACGGCGTCGGCGATGGTGGGATCGCCGATGATTTCGTACCAGCGATCGACCGGCACCTGGCTGGTGATGATGATGGATCGGCGGTCGTGGCGGTCCTCGACGATTTCGAGCAGGTCACGGCGCTGATCTGCGTTCAATGTCTCCGGTCCCCAATCGTCGAGGATGAGCAGATCGACCCGCGCGATCTGGCGGAGCATTGCGGCGTACCGGCCATCGCCGCGCGCCAGAGCCAATGCGGCGAACAGTCGCGGGACACGGTGATAGGCGGTGGACAAATCCTCACGGCATGCTTTCTGACCGAGGGCGCAGGCGATCCAGCTTTTGCCGACGCCGCAGGGACCGGTGATAAGCAGATTATGCTTGGCGCGGATCCAGTCGCATCCGGCGAGTTTGAGAAACATCGCGCGATCCAGACCACGTGCGGTCCGATAATCGATATCTTCGACGGTGGCCGCCTGGCGCAGCTTGGCCACGCGGGCCAGCCGCTCAAAACGCTTCTGCCGCCGCAGCGTTGTCTCGTGATCGAGCAGCAACGCCAGCCACGCGGCATGATCGAGGCTGGCGGTCTCGGGATGCGCCCCAAGATCCTTGAATCCCTTGGCCATGCCATGCAGGCCAAGGTCGTGCAGTTGATCGAGGGTCGGATGGGTCAGCATGGTTGGTCCTTTCAATGAAAATAGCCGGAACCACGGAGATTGCCGTGGGTAATGACCGCCTGGGGCTCGCCCGCCGCGGCGGTTGAACGATCGAGCTTGTTGGCGACGATCGAGGCGAGACTTTTGTAGGTGAACGCACCGATCGCGACGGCGCGGTCGGCTACGGCCTCAGCGCGGGCGGGTTCGAGGTCCTTGAACAATCGGAGAATGCCGAGACAGGTCCGGAACCCCTGCTCGGGATGCGGCCGGCTGGCGAGGATGGCGGTGATCAGCCCTTCGGTATGCGGGCCGATGGAGGCGCCCCAGCGGCGGAACCGCTCCGGCGTCCATTCGGCGTAGCGCCGGTGGGCACTCGGCATGTGCTCGATATCGGTGCCATGCTTGCGGCCGCCGTAGCGACGCTGGTGAACCGCAATGCGCTTGCCGTGGTGGAATATCTCAATGCCGCGTTCGGTCGCGCGGGTATCGACCTGCTGGCGGATCAGTTCATGCGGCACCGAGTAGAAAAACCCGCAGACCTCGACGTGATAATCCAGCGCGACCCGTGCCAGACCCCATTCGGCGAATTCATAGTCGGATGCCGGCAACGCCGCGAGCGCGGGCCGCTCGATCGTCTCGAAGAGATGCCGGCGGCTGACGCCGATCCGGCGCATGACATAGTCGTTGATCCGATCGACCATGCCGGCGATCGCCTGGTTGGCCTCGGCCAGCGAGAAGAACGTCTGCCGGCGCAGACGCCCCAGGATATAGGTTTGAGCAAAGCGTACCCCGGATTCCACCTTCGCTTTATCGCGGGGCCGGAACGGACGCGCAGGGAGCACACCGACCCCGTAATGTGACGCCATGCGCCCGTAGCTGAGGTTGATCTCGGGATCGTAGAACGATGGCTTGTTGACGCCGGACTTCAGATTATCCGGCACTATCAGCCGCGGAACACCGCCAAATGCGCGGAACATGCGGACATGCGCGCCAATCCAGTCCGGCAGCGTCTGGGTCCAACTCGCCTCCGCATAGGTGAAGCTCGATGCGCCGAGCACGCCGACGAAGATCTCCGCCTGTCGAACTTCGCCACTCGCCCGATCGACAATGCCAATCCGCTTGCCGGAATAATCGACGAAGACCTTGTCGCCAGCACGATGATCCTGGCGCATGACCGGTGACAGGCGGGCCTCGAATTCCCTGAACAGTTCGCAGAACCGCGAATATCCGTAACCGTCCGGGTGCTGGTCACGGTACTCCTCCCAAAGCACCTGCAGATTCACCCCAGGCCGCTTCAGTTCGCAGACCAGTTCGTCCCAGGCCGGCTCGGCACGGCGCCGAACCCCCTGCTTGTAGCCACTGCGGGCAAACAGCCGCTCTTCGATCGCCGCATCGGTCAGCTCGGCCGGCACCGGCCACGCCAACCCCGCCTCCTGTGCCCGCTTCAGGTTATCCTGGATCGTACTGCGCGCCACACCGAGCATCCGCCCGATCTCCCGCGCGCTGATGCCGTCCCCGGCAAGCCGCAACATCTGTCGTATCTGCCGCATCGTCAGCTCTCTCCTGGCCGGCATCCAATCCTCCACGTGGTTGATCACGAGAAGGCAGATGCCCGAGTCGCTGACCCAGCCAAATAACGCTCAAAACCTCAGTCAGGTGGCCGGAATGAAATCGGAATGCCGGCCGGCTTCAAATCGGAACGGTGGCCGGCTTCACCTCGGAATACCTGGCCGGCTTCAATCGGAATCCGCAATCTGATCCTGAACCGATCCGAAAAAGAGTGGGTGATGCCACCTCGAGAATGGGCTATGGCAAAGGCTCAGTTCGCCGTCATCTTCGGCGATCGCTTCGTAAGGGCCCTGGCGGCCTGATGTTCAACCGCCGCCCATACACGGAATTCCTGACAGTGCCCGTTGCGGCTGTTCTCCGCCTCCGCTTCGTCACTCAGATGGTAATCCATCTCCGCGCTCAGGGCCCGCTCCGCCAGGGCCTTCTTCAGCGCGTTCACCAGATCCCCGGAATTCAGCGCTGCCGCCGCGTCACCCCCAGCCAGCAGCTGGTCCAGCAAATCGTCCGGGATCGCCGGCGCTCTCCGTCGTGCCATATGGGTCTTCCTTTCTACCCACTATGCCACTCACACACGAAATTCAGGACACTGCCCCTGTATACTCGCGCCGACCGAGCACCAGATCGGCAAGAATGCAAGATCGCCGTCGCTGATGTTGCGACGCATCAGGAGGCCTCGGGCCCAAAGATCCGTCTTTGTCTCATCATGATCTTCAGCATCGGGATTTGCGTGTCCGCACCAGGCCCGATCGTGAAGCCGGGCGCCATTCGTGCCCTCGATGTCGCCCACGCAGCAGACGGCATCGGCGGCTACCCGTGAATGGAACATCTGTTGCCAGCGAACGCTGGATCATGTCGATCGCCAAGGCGGGCTTCGTGAGGAAAGCGACAGTGTCAGGAACGCAGGTTGCGGCAAGCCCTGCAGGATCGCCGCTCCAACGCTTCAGCAGATAGAGAGCCCGATCGATAAAGGCATGGCATGAGCCGACACATAGGCGGCGAGCATGCCGACCCGGCCGTTGGCAATCTTGCCCGCCGAGCCGGCATATTGTCGCGCGACACCACGTGATGTCTTGCCCATCTTCAGGACGCCGGTCACATCGACAACCGGCACGCCTTCAGGTGTCGCAAAGTTCTCCAGACATAGTCGCGCACGATGTCGGGAAACGCCTCCGCATCCCATCTTCCGCAGCCCAAATTGGCCTGCCGGCGCCAGAGACCGGGATCTCCCGCAGCCTCCTGGCCATGCCTGTCGAATCAGAGTTCCCCCTCAACATGCAACCGGAATATCAGGGTCAAGTCAGGCTGGGCGCTTCCACCAGCCGCGCTTGCGCGCGGCGGTCGGCGTTTCGCTGGCACCAATCAGAACGGGTTGCACCGCCGCCCCTGGTGCTGCCTGCCCTTCATTGGCAACAGGCGCTTCGGCGCCAGCGACATTCCCGGCAGACGCCGAGCCATCCTGCGGCGCGGCGCTCACCTCGGCGACTGCTTCGGTGGTTGCAGGCGCGTCAGCCACCGCAGTCTCCGCTTCCATGGGCCTTGCCTTCGGCCGACGGGTCCGGCGGGGCTTGGGCGCGCGGGCTTCCGCCTGTTCGGCAGCCTCAAAAATATCCGCGATATCGGTGAAGACCGGTTGCTGAACCTCAGGCTCGGCGGCCTGCGACGCAGCGGCGCGCCGCCGCCGGGTCGTCGGGCTACGCGGGCGGGCGGGCGCTCGACGCTTCGGCTTTGTCTCTGCCTCCGCTTCCGGCGCCGGCACTTCGCCGGCAAGGGACGGAGCGGCCTCCGTGGCGGCCGGTGCCGTCTCCACGACCTCGGGTTCCTTTGCGGGCTCAGGAACGGCCGGCGCAGTGTCGGCGACGGCCGGCTCCATCGTGACTTCCGGTGCCGGCGCTTCAGCCGCATCGGCACGGGCGGCGGTCGGCAACACGTCGTTCATGCGCGATTCGAACTCGGCCGGTATTCCGGCGATCTCCGGCTGCTCGCCAGTGGGCGCGGACACCAGGTCCTCCCGACGGCCGCCACGGCGGCGGCGGCGGCGGCGGCGGCGGCGTTCGACCTCATCGGCCGCCTTTCCTGCGTTGCCGGCGGCGTCCTCCGTCGCGACCTCGTCACCTTGCTGCTCTGCCTCGACCTCCTCCGTCTCGGCCGGCGCACGGAATGTCGGCGCCGGCGTTTCCTGCGGCCGCGCCGCATGCGCCTTCACCTTCTCGATCTTGAAGGTGGCCGGAACGGTGCCATCCGCGACGAAGACGACCTTCATGCCGAACCGCGCCTCGGTGGCGGCAATCTGCGCACGCTTGTGATTGAAGATATAGAGCGCGACATCCGGAGTCAGGTGCACCAGCAACTCGGCGGCCTGGCGCGCCGCCTCGTCCTCGATCGCGCGCAACACCGCGAGTGCGGTGCTCGCCGTGCTCCGCACATGCCCCACGCCCTGGCAATGCGGGCAGGCGATCAGCATGGTCTCGGCCAGCGACGGCCGCAGCCTCTGGCGGCTCATTTCCAGCAGGCCGAAATGGCTGATACTGCCCACCTGAATGCGCGCGCGGTCGTTTTTCAGCGCATCCTTCAGCCGCCGCTCGACCATCGCGTTGTGCTTGCGGGTCTCCATGTCGATGAAATCGACCACGATCAGCCCCGCGAGGTCGCGCAGGCGCAACTGCCGCGCCACTTCCTCCGCCGCCTCCAGATTGGTCCGCAGCGCGGTATCCTCGATATTCCGCTCCCGCGTTGCCCGGCCCGAGTTCACGTCGATCGCAACCAGCGCCTCGGTCTGGTTGATCACCAGATACCCGCCGGACTTCAGTTGCACCGTCGGCTGGAACATCTGGTCGAGCATCTGCTCGACATTGTGCTTGGCGAACAGCGGCTGCCGCTCGGTCCATTGCTGGACCTTCTTCACATGCGTCGGCATCAGCATCCGCATGAAGTCGCGCGCCGAGCGGAATCCGTCCTCGCCCTCGATCAGCACCTGGTCCACGTCGCGGGTATAGACGTCGCGGATGGTCCGCTTGATCAGCGAGGCCTCCTCATACACCAACGCCGGCGCGATCGAGGCCAGGGTACGCTCGCGGATATCGTCCCACAACCGCAGCAGATATTCGCAGTCGCGCTTGATTTCCGGCTTCGGCCGGTTCGCGCCGGCGGTGCGGACGATCATGCCCATGCCCTGCGGAATCTCGAGCTCGGCGATCGCCTCCTTCAGCCGGCGACGATCAGCCAGCGAGGTGATCTTGCGCGACACGCCCCCGCCATTCGGCGAATTCGGCATCAGCACCGAAAAGCGGCCGGCAAGCGAAATATAGGTGGTCAGCGCCGCGCCTTTCGAGCCGCGCTCCTCCTTCACCACCTGCACCAGCATGATCTGCCGGCGATGGATCACTTCCTGAATCTTGTACGAGCGCAGGGCGCGCAGCCGGCGGCGCTCCTGCGCCTCCTCCGCGCCGTCGACGCCGTCATCCCCGCCGACCTGCTCGGGCGGGGTCGCCGTCGCCTCTGCGCCCTCCCCCGCCCGGTCCTCGCCCGCGCCGGCGCCACTGGCTTCAGGTCCGGAGTCCGCCTCGGCCTCACCGACCTCAGCCGGCGCGGCGGCGGCCTCGGCGTCAACCTGGCCCTCGGCATCCGGCGGCGCGTCGCCGATCGCGATTTCCGTCACCCGCGGCGGCCGCGGCGCCGCGAGCGCCGCCTCCTGCTCGTCCTCGGCATCCTCGGCCTCGACGCGGCGCCTCGCCTCCTCCGCCTCGAGTTCCAGCAGCTTCTGCCGGTCGGCGACAGGGATCTGATAATAGTCGGGATGAATCTCGGCGAAGGCGAGAAACCCGTGCCGGTTGCCGCCGTATTCGACGAAGGCGGCCTGTAGGCTGGGCTCTACCCGGATAACTTTCGCGAGGTAGATGTTGCCCTTGATCTGCTTCCTGTCGGCAGCCTCGATATCGAAATCATCGAGGCGGTTGTTGTCCAACACCACAACGCGGGTTTCTTCCGCGTGGCTGGCGTCGATGAGCATGGTCTTGGTCATGGGGGGAATAACTCCTGCGCGCCAGCGGCGGGACCATCGGGTCCCCTGCCTGCGGGCGCGGATGTTGGCGTGTGGTCGTTCTGATCATCGTCAAAGGCCGGTGCGCTGGTCGCGGGACACGCCGGATGGAAAGGCGCTGCTGTGAAGATATGCGACGGAAAGCGCGGTCATCGGTCCTTGTCTCGTAGGCCGGCTGCGGCATCTCCGCACCCCGGCCGAGGCGTTTCGGCACCTCGCGGCCCGTCAAACCAGACCCTTCGGCGCCCATCTATCAGTGGATAGGGGCCACACGGATTTTTGCTCCGCGGATCAACCCATTGATTCTTTCTCCATGACGCAAACCCGCCCCGATGGCAAGGGTTGCCCTTCAAACCAAACGGTTCCGGCCCTCGCTCAGCCCATGCGCCACGAAATGCCGCCAAGGGGAAAGCGATGTGTCTTCAATATCTTGAAATATGGTCCCATATGCGACTTCATCAAAGGGTGCTTGGATAAATGGAAACGGAAATTGGTATCGTTCAGCGATTTGCCTCTGTTCGGCAAGAAATTCAATTTTCTGCGGAAGAGTAGACCACGGCGACCGGAATAAACTCCCATCCTTCGAGACCACTTCGTTCCAGATACGCGCATTATTCGCAATATCAATGTCATTACCGGTTGAAGTCACACTTGCAAAAAGAATATCGGACCGAACAACAAAGAAATAATCTGTAGCTTGGCCATCTTTTTCAAGCCGATTTATGCCACCATAACCAGCGGAAACTAGTCACTTTGTAAATTCCGTATGTTCATGTCCGAATTTTAAAAATCGTGAATCAAAATAGCCACATTCATCAAGCGCAGGATGCGAAAAAGCAATACACGGCCCGCCTAATTTACGAGTAATTCCCGGTTCTATGGAGTCACAACGTCGATCCACATTTTCTTCAATCATATCAGGGAAAGCGTAATTTATGTGACCATATTTTATTGCGCCGTTTACAAAATTTTGCTCCCAACCGATTCCGTCAACATGAACATCGTCGTCCAGCAAAATAATCACATCAACATGAATAAAATTCCTAAAAAAGAAAAGACATCTATTTTTATTCCAAGCGACACCTCTATTTCTACCAGAAAAATAATAGATTCCATCTTCATTTGGAAGAAATTCAAGTGTATTATCAATAGATCCATCATCGGCGACAAAAATTTCGCACGGAATGGAAGTAAAATTTTTAATTCTACGAATACTTTCTTTTAAAACATCAAAACGATTAAAAGTAGTAATTCCAATTCCAATCTTTTTTCCAGAAAAATTGTTCGTTCGATCAATATTCAATTCAATATTTTTAAGTATTTTCAGAACATTAAACCGATATCTACAAGCTGATCTATCATTTACGTCATTCACATCATATATCGAGAAATCAGAATCTAATCGCTCTATATCGTGATATCCTCGTTTGAGTTTTTGCATCCACTGTATTTTAGATTTCGTGAAATAATGGTTCAGCTTTCCAAATGAGTAATCAGGGATATTTTTCAGTAAAGAATCATTGTCTAACTCTAATTTTTTTCCATTTAAACCAATATAATCTCCATTGACCTCAAATGTATGCGGCTGGTGACAACATTTTGTGAAAACTGGCTTAACTATTGACTTAACATGTCGATTAGGACCAAAATTTTCATTAGATCTCTGGATAAAATTATCAATTATTAAGCCATAAGGCTGAGAAATATGACCAGACGACCCAAATATAGCCCAAGGAATTCCAATAGCAGCGGCACTGCCGTCGGCATAGATACGAAGTAAACTCTTAAGATCTAATGGTCTATTTATAACAAGAAATTCATCCACATCAAAAAATGCAATCCATTCAAAATTACTTCCAAATCTTTGTAGCGCATCATTATATGCGTTTATTTGATATTTATTATCATTTTCAGGCCAATTAATTATCTTAACATCATAATTTTTTGAAAATTTTTCAATTATCGAAACAGTGTTGTCACTTGAACAATTATCATAGATAATTACTGAATCAAATCCTATAGAAATCTGAAATGCGATCCACTCGGCAATATTATTAGCTTCATTCTTAGCTATAGCAACGCAAGCAGAACGAACCACCTGAATTTCCTTTATATAATCTTATCCAATAAAAAACTCATAGAAATTTTCACATTTTATCTTCTCAATTATTGCCCCAGCAGGCTCGCCAACATCTGCGGCGGGAGGGTAACCTCCGAATAACCCATCGGCGGCTCGAAATCGCCCGCGGGCTGCGGGCCGATATGGAGCGAAAGCGCCTGCACGCTCACCCGCCCGTGCGGGTCGCTGCCGGAAGCCGCGAGGGCAAATCCGTCCGGCGTCAGGCAGGCCGTGCCCGAGGCGTTTCGCCGCAGCACCAGGTAGCGGGTGCATCGATAGCCTGCGATCGTCGCGGTGCCGAGCGGGGTGAAATGCGCGCCCCGCATCGCCATCACCTGTCCCATGGCACCCGACAGGCCGGGAACGTTCACCAGCGCGTGCATCTGCGGCAACACAAGCTGCGCCCGGCCCGAATGAAGGTCGAGCAGCGCCGTCATCGGCATCGGCGTGCCGGAAAGGCTCGTGGCCCGCACCAGCCCGGCAGCGGCATCGAAGCGGATCCGCCACGTCTGCTCCGGCTTGCCCGGCTGGCTGACCTGGTAGATCGCGCTGGCATCGCGGTCCGGCAAGAGCCGCGGCGTCGCGGCAAAGCCAGGCGCTGTGCTCATCGCCAGCAACAGCAGGCCCGCGCCCGCCCGGCGGCGTGCGCCCGGTTCGTATCCGCGGCGGAAAATGGGGAGAAAACGACTCGTCATGCCCGATGATGACCCGAATCGCCCGCCCCGACAATCGGCGCGTGCGGCGCGCGAATAAGCGGGGAACATGCCCGCGCCCGGAGCAAGGGGGAAACGGGCGACACCCGAGAGCCTGAGCGCCGGCCCGCACGCCTGTGTGCGGGTCGGCGCCATCGCCCCCGACCGGTCCGGGATCAATGCCCGTACTGGCCGCCCGCCAGCGGGAGATTGATGCTGAACGAAAGGGCGGGCGGCGCGTAATAGCCCTGCGTCCCCATCACATGGTATCCCTCGCGGTCATAGTGTGGGTGGCCCCAGCGCTGATGCTGCCAGCCGTTGTTGCCCCAGCCACCATGATACCGGCTGTGCTGGTAATTCCCCCGGTTCTGCCAGCCATGCCGCTGCCAGTTGTTCTGCCGCCGGGGCTGTTGCCACCCCTGCTGCTGACCCTGGCGGTGCCAGCCGCCCTGCGCTTGATAACCCGGATCGGCCAGCGCGGTGCCGCCGAATGCCGCGAGGCCGAGGCCAATCGCGAGTGCGGCAGCGGTGGTGCGGATCATGGATTTGTTGCTACGCATGGTCTTGTTCTCCTTCAACCATGAGCAGAAGAGTGGACCCGCGATTTGTCAGCACGATGCCCCCCAGCGGGCAGGACTGCGGCATGGAGACGAACGGTTTTTCGTTCAACCCGCTGAAAACGCGCCTTTCTCTGAACGAATGCCCTGATATGGCCACAAACGCCCTCGCTTGACCTGCCTTTCAGGACAGTCGCCCGGTTGCGGAGGGCTCCTCGGCGCCTGCGCTCATTCCGTCCCTATTTCAGCCATGCCGATCCTCACTCATGAATTTGCGGACTGCCCACATATTCCGCTCGGCACGCGCCGCCGAATTTTCATCGTACTGGTCGGGGTTCTTGCTGAAGGTGATGTAGCCATAAACCTGCCGGTTATCGAAATACTGCGGTATCGACGCCTTGCGCGCGGAATCTGACAGGATGACATATTCATACCGTCCGCTGCCGTCGTCGTAGTTCAGGTGCTCGATGACATCCGCTCGAACGGCATAGGTGCAATGAACCAGGGGGACTTCGATCAGCCCCTGGATGCGGCGCGACATGATCAATTCATATTGCGCGCAGTCCCGGAAATAGCCGTTGTCATCAATCTCCGCGTGCAGGTTCGAATAATAGCTCGATGGCTCGGCATCCCGCAGCAACGGAGCGACGATCGGCAACCCCGTGGCGACAAGTTCGCGCAGCGTGCAGCGCCTGATGAAATTGTCGATGTCGGCGACAAAATACCAGTCGCAGCCATGTTCACGCGTCTTCCTGAGGCTCTCGTTCCGGATGCGGCCGAGAACGCGGAATCGGATCGCGTTCCATTCGTGCGCGCCGAACTGTTCGACCCTTTCGTCGACATCCGATGGATCGAACTCGACGGCGGCATATGAATGGCCGACCCGGGCAATCCACTCGCGCAGGATCTCCTCGGTCCGGTCGGTATTGTTGTTCGTGCGAATATACAGAACAATCGACGACTTCGGGTAATCGAGCGCTTCTATGCAGTCGAGATAGAGCGGGAGGAATTCCTCCTTTTGCTTGGCAAGGATGGCAATCAGCACGCGGGGCGCGGTTGTCGTTCCGCTCCGCAACAAGCGTTCCGGTTTGAGGGCGTGTTGGTCAGGGTAGCTTTCCTGCCCGAGGCGCCCATAATCCGGCGCGGAGGCGGGCCTGACCTTGTCGAGCAATGCCCTGAAATTGCGCGCCACCCGCGGAAGCTCATGCGCGGGCACCTTGCCTGACGCAAGAACCTCAAGAGCGGCATTGAAGCTTTCGGAATAATGGCCCGCCCAGTATCCGTTCGCCGCGTATTGATCGAGCAGGCCATAATCGTGAACCCACGTCTCCACGAACAAGCCGCCCTCAGGGGCCGGCTTCCCGATCCCATGTTCCGCGATCCGAAACCCCTCCTCGTTACGCCCCTTCGCGAAGCAGTAGCGAGAGGCCGCAAACAACGCCTCGATCCGATGCGGCGCGGCCGCTGCCGCACGGCGATATGCGGCGAGAACCGTCTCCTCGTCGCGCCCGAGCCGTTCCATCATGAGCGCCGCCTGGTAAAGACTCCAGTAGACTTCCTCCTGCCAGAAGCCCATCTCCGCACGCATCAGATAGGCGATCATCGCACGCTCGTGCTGCCCCATATCCCTGAGGCTCTGCGCGTGATAGAAGACATAGCGGGCTCGAAGCCAGGGATCTTCTTCGACGAAAATCGCAGCCTCGAGAATTGACGCATCACGCGCATAGGTGGACGGATCGCGCCGCCGGGCGCCGTCATGATTCCGGCGCATGACGATCGGCAGATGCTCTTCGGAGGCCGGCGCATCGCAGTGCAGAACCTCGTGCAGCACGCCATGCCAGCGCCAAGGAAGAGCGCTGCGCACGATCTGGGTGCGCCGATACACGATGTTCACGTCTTGAATGTCGAACGTATAGCCATCGGCCGCCAATTCAGGCCGGGCAAAGCCGGGGGGCAGTTCGAGCGCGTCGTCGGCATCGATAATCAATATGTAATCGCCGTGCGGCCTGGCGAGTTCGAGCGCCTCGTTGCGATTATGAGCAAAATCGCGCCATGGGCTCTCGCGCAGTTCACCCGGCACAGCATGCTCTTCGAAGAAGCTTCTTATGATATCCTGGGTGCCGTCCGTCGATCCGGTGTCGCAAATAGCCCAATGATCGATCAGTGGCAGGACCGAGGCGAGACAGCGACGAATAACAGGCGCCTCATTCCGCACAATCATGCTGAGACAAATGCGCGGCCGAATCATTGAATGCTCCATGAAAAGAAAACTGAAATATCGTTCATGTTAGCGCAGCGATCAGCCCATGCAAAGAAACAACGAGGGCGCGGGTTGCCCGGTCTTCTTTGTGTGCTCCGACAACTGCTTGGGTGAAATCTTGCGCGCCGACGAACCGTGCTCGCCGTGTTTGAAGTTCATGCCATGCGCGCGAAATCGACTCCCATTCGGATATCGGACGCCTCGAATCTCGTGCTGAATATATTTTCATGAGACGATGTTTCACCAAAGATATAGCCCGTCTGGTGGCCGAGATACTCCCCAATGCCGGCCTGCAGGCCAGCAAACCAGTTGCGCCTGTTCTCATGCAGAACGACGGCAAAAACGGGATCCTGACAAAATATCGTCGAATGAAGCGCGGATCCATGCTGGCCCGCGATCACCTTGGCGCCCCGGACAAGTCGAATTTGCTCAGAGATCGACAACTTTTCCGGCCTTACGATATGAAAATTCAAATCATTAAACAACTTAATAATTTTGTCATGGCCATCTATTTTTCTCCAGGTGAATTCCTGCTCTCTATCGAAATAGAGAAACGTATTGGACACATCACTTTTCGTCTGGATATTTTTGTCAATTCTTTTATTGATGAATTCTGTCGCATTCAAAAACAATGGCGATGTACGGCCGCTCATTCTCAGCAGGGTTGGTACAAACAACGATCTGCACAGGGGCACAATCTCGTTCTGATCATAAATAATCAGATTTTCTTTTTTGATACCGACGAGATTCATAAGATCAATAGCCCAATGACCAACATCCGACGGCATCAAGAATTTTATCTTTGATACGTCTATTCCAATGTAATCCAGAAGGTAAATTTTTGGCAGAAAATCAACAAGCCAGTGACCATATATGTTATGGCCATTGGTCGCGAGAAGAACGCAATCTTCATTTATTTCTAAAAATCTTTTGTTCTCGAATTGAAGTTCATGCAGAGATTTTTCGAGACAGATATCTTGCGGTTGTTCTCCGGCTGGCTGATAGATTTCGTCAATCCGAAATCTGTGACGTTGTGAAACCAGAATAATACCGGCATTGAACCAAGGGCCATGAATTTCAATATCTGAAATCTTGTAAACGGAAATCGGCCATACGGATCTCTCGCGCCTGAAATCATTCATGATGTCCGATGTCACCGGCCCTTTGACAAAGGCCGGTTCAGGCCGCTCGCAAGTATACGCTTTGGCAATTTCGATTGCTTCAATTCCGCTGATTTCGTTCACGGCCCGTTTGATATCAATTGGCTCTATATCGCTTGAAACGCGCCGCGTCGGAAGCCGTTTCTCCGGGCTGTCAATCCTTGGCGGATGCAATGACGGCACAAACCGGACGTGTTCTTCCAGCACTTCTGATATAATTCTGTCGCCGTATTTCTGGAAAAGCGCGTAACGCTCGCGCCAGTGTTGACCGTGATCGTTCAGCCCCCTGGTGCCGACAAAAGCGCGACCGCCATTGATGATTTTTTTTCTGACGTGCGAGAGTGATCTAAGAGAAAAATGATAAATATACCAATCATCACACCCGACCTGTACAACCGAATCGAGTGAATCATTCAATTTTTCAATAAAATGATTTCCGTTTTTCAAACTGTAATCAAAGCCGACCCGATACGCGACCTTGGGTACCAGCGGCAAAAGCCGGTACCGCATGACATTGATTTTCTCGAACGGATCATCTTCAGAGCCGAATTCTTCCAGAACTTGCGGCGAAGCCGCATGTATCCAGTGCATCACCAGCACACGCGTATCGGGATCGTTGAGCCTCCGCTCCAAGGCCGAGAGCTGTTCGGATGACGGCCTGCTCGTATCGCTCGCGATGAACTCATCGGCATCGATGAAGAACAGCCAATCCAACCTGAGGCCCGCGATTTCCGCATGTCGTTGAAGCGTCTCGGCGTAAACCCTCATCTTGTCGGCCTGGTAATGACCGCGGACCGGATCGTCGACAAGAAGAACGAAGCAATCGTCATGCGAGTCCCGAAACCGCGACACGATCTCGCGTGTATTATCGGTGCTCATATTGTTGAGAACGCAGAAGGCGCGGAAGCCGAGCGCGTAATGATGGCTCAGGTTCTGGCCGATGATATCCTCCTCGTCCTTGACGAGGAGGATCATGCCGGCGCGTTCGAGCGCGGGCACCCGTCCCGGTCGGCGCGGTTGCCAGCCGGGAGAGGCGCGAGTCCTGTCAAAATGATCGAAAGCCGCCCATCCGGCATAATGGCGGGCAATCTCCGCGCGCGATTCGGGCCGCAAACCCTCGTATTCAGCGCGGATATAGTCCCCTCGCTCGCCGACCCTGCCTTCCTGGGCTAGGTTCTCCGCCATCGCGAGAACCGGCCAGTGACTGCCGGGATCGATCGCGCGGGCAGCTTCGATATCCGCCTCGGCTTCGCGGAACGCTCCGTGCCTCCGGAAATGATCCGCACGCTGGAGATGCGCGCGGAAGCGGAAATGCGGATCACCACAGGCGAGAACGTAACCATTGATCGCCAGCCCCCGCGCATCCCGCCCCCGCGCGAACATCCGCTCCACCAGCATGAGATGCAGTTCGAACTCGCCCGGCCGGCGGAACGCTTCCTGGATCAGGCGGTCAAGAAAAGGTTGCGGGTCGGCGGCGCCGTCAAACTCCGCAAGGAGTTCCCGCCATATCGGGACAATGGGTTCGGACATGAAATACCCGTATGTTCAAATACGTCTCTTTTTGTCCGTTCGGCCTCAAAGCCGCAACCCTTCAGCCCATCGTTCCGGAACCCTTATGCAAGCTCGGCGCGGAACGCCCGCACGCCGGCCGCGGGCCCGTCCGGATGCTGCCAGACGGCGCCCACAACGGCGAGGAAATCGGCCCCCGCCTCAACCAGCGGCGCGGCATTTCCGGGGGTAATGCCGCCGATCGCGACGCAGGGCACTTCCATCAGTTCCGACCACCAGCGGAGAATCTCCACATCCGCGCGGGCTTTAGGCTCCTTCGTGCCGGTCGGGTAGAAGGCCCCGAAGGCGACGTAGTCGGCCCCCTGCTCCGCGGCCTCCATCGCGAGGTGGCGGCTGTCGTGGCAGGTGATGCCCAGGCTGAGGCCGTCGAGCACGCGCCGCACCCGCGCGAGGCCGCCATGGGCCGCGAGGTCGTCCTGGCCGAGATGCGCGCCGTCGCAGCCGGTTTCGACGGCGAGACGCGGGTCGTCGTTGAGCAGGAAGGCCACCCCGCGCGACTGCGCGACCGGACGCAACGCGTCGATCGCGCGGCGCATCTCGTCCGCTCCCGCCTCCTTGAGGCGGAGCTGGATGCAGGCAACGGGCCCGGCGTCCAGCGCCGCCGCCAGCGCATCGGCGAAATCCGGGCCGAGGCGCGGCGGCGTGATCAGATAAAGCTCGGTCAAGCCTTGCCCTGATAGATACCGACGATCTGCGAGAGCAGCGCCAGCGCCTCGTCCCGCGGACGGGTAAAGGCGTTGCGGCCGATGATCGAGCCGGAGGCGCCGCCCTCGTTGAGGGCGCGAACGGTCTCGATCAGGCTCGCCGAGTCCGTGGCCTCGCCGCCCGAGAACACCACGAGGCGGCGGCCGTTGAAGCAGGACTGGACGACATGCTCAATGCGCTTTGCCAGGGTCGAGACGTCGACCTTCTCATAGGCCTTCCGCGCGGCGTCGAGCCCGATATGCTCGGTCGGCGGCTTGACCTTGATGATGTGCGCGCCGAGCAGCGCGGCCATATGCGCGGCATAGGCACAGATGTCGATCGCGGTTTCCGCCTTCTTGTCGAGCATCGGGCCACGCGGATAGGACCACAGCACCACGGCGAGGCCGGCGGCCTTGGCCTCCTCGGCCAGTTCGCGGAACTCCTCCATCATCGCGAACTGGTGCTCGCTGCCCGGATAGATGGTGAACCCGATCGCCGAGCAGCCGAGGCGCAGCGCATCGGACACCGAGCCGGTCACGGCCTGATCCTTCTCGGTCGCCAGCGAGTTGGAGGAGTTCAGCTTGAGAATGGTGGGTATGCTGCCGGCGAAACTGTCGGCGCCCGCCTCGATCATGCCGAGCGGGGCGGCATAGGCGGAAAGCCCGGCATCGAGGGCGAGCTGGAAATGGTATTGCGGGTCATAGGCGGCCGGATTGCTGGCGAAGCTGCGCGCCGGGCCGTGCTCGAAACCCTGATCGACCGGCAGGATGACCATCTTTCCGGTGCCGCCCAGCTTGCCCTGCATCAGGATGCGGGCGAGGTTGGCCTTGGTTCCGGGATTGTCGCTTTCGTACCAGCTCAGGATCTTCCTGACCCGTTGAGTGACGCGCATTGGGATCTCCCTCTGAAAGAATGCAGTCTGAAAGAAGGCAGGCGGGAAGCCGTTAAGCCGGATTGTCCGCGGCGTCCAGCCAGGCGGCGAGCGCGGCCGGGCCAATCCTGTTCCCCAGATCGAGCGCCGGCGGCGGCGCATCAAGCAGGGTTACGCGGTATTCATCCGCGAGAGCCGCGATGCGGGGAAAGGCCGGCGTCGCAGGGTCGAGAACGAGGCCGCGCAGGCCGATTCGCAGCGCCTCGAGCGCGCGGCCGGCGGCGTCGGCGCAATCGAGCAGCGCCGGGCCGGTGAACCGCTCCGAAGCCAGCAGACTCCGCCACCACAGGCAGCCGGCATAAAGCGCGAAACCGGGCGGCGAGAGCAGCGTGACCGGCCGGCCCGGCGCCAGAGCGCGGGCGACATGCTCGGCATCATGCACGATCAGGGCGGGCGGCAGGCGTTCAGTCGCGGTCGCCGGCAATCAGCACCTCGCGCTTGCCGACATGGTTGGCCGGGCCGACCACGCCCTCCTTCTCCATCTGTTCGATCAGCTTGGCGGCGCGGTTGTAGCCGATCTGCAGATGGCGCTGGATGAACGAGGTGCTGGCCTTGCCCTCGCGCGCGACAAGGGCCACGGCCTGCTGGTAAAGACCGCCCTCCCCGCCCTCGGCGGCGGCAAGGCCGGGCATCGCCGGCGCATCGTCCTCAACCGCCTCGGTCACCGCCTCGACGTAGTCGGGCTCGCCCTGCTCGCGCAGATAGGCGACGACATCCTCCACCTCGCGGTCGGAGACGAAGGGGCCGTGCACGCGGGTGATGCGGCCGCCGCCGGCCATGTAGAGCATATCGCCCATGCCCAGAAGCTGTTCCGCCCCCTGCTCGCCGAGGATGGTGCGGCTGTCGAATTTCGAGATCACCTGGAAGGAGATCCGCGTCGGGAAATTCGCCTTGATCGTGCCGGTGATGACGTCGACCGAGGGGCGCTGCGTCGCCATGATGACATGGATGCCGGCGGCGCGGGCCATCTGTGCCAGGCGCTGCACCGCGGCCTCGATCTCCTTGCCGGCGACCATCATCAGGTCGGCCATCTCGTCGATGACGACGACAATGAGCGGCAACGGTTCGAGGGCCAGCGGCTGGTCCTCGAAAATCGGCCGGCCGGTTTCCGAATCGAAGCCGGTCTGCACCCGGCGGGTGACGACCTCGCCGCGGGCGAGCGCCTCATTCACCCGCTCGTTGTAGCCGGCGATGTTGCGCACCGAGAGGCCGCTCATCGCGCGATAGCGGCGCTCCATCTCGCGGACCACCCATTTGAGCGCGGCAACCGCCTTGGCCGGCTCGGTCACCACCGGCGCGAGCAGATGCGGAATCCCCTCGTAGACCGACAGTTCGAGCATCTTCGGATCGATCAGGATCAGCCGGCATTCCTCCGGCGAGAGCCGGTAGAGCAGGCTCAGGATCATCGCATTGACCCCGACCGACTTGCCCGACCCGGTGGTGCCGGCGATCAGCAGGTGCGGCATCCGCGCGAGATCGGCGATGACAGGCTTGCCGCCGATATCCTTGCCGAGCGCAAGGCCGAGGCGGCCGGTGGTGGCGTTCCAGTCGGCCGATTCGAGAAGCTCGGAGAGGAAGACGGTCTCGCGTCTCGCGTTCGGCACCTCGATGCCGATCACGTTGCGGCCCTGAACGGTGGCGATGCGCACCGCAAGCACGGACAGGCTCCGCGCGATGTCGTCGGCGAGGCCGATGACGCGGGCGGAGCGGATGCCGGGGGCCGGTTCCAGCTCGTAGAGCGTGACGACGGGTCCAGGCCGGATCTCGACGATGCGCCCCTGCACCCCGTAATCGCCAAGCACGGTCTCGAGCAGCCGCGCATTCGCCTGCAGCGACTCGGTATTGGGTCCGGTCGCGGCGTGCGGCGGCGCCTGCTTGAGCAGTTCGAGCGGCGGCAGCCGCCAGAGGCTGTCGGGCAGCGGCAGGCGTTCCTGGCGCGGCGGCGCCTTGCGCGTCGGCGCCGTGCGGGTCAGCCGCGGGGCGGACGCCGAAGCGGCGGGCTGCGCGACAAGATCGTCCCGGCGCATCGGCGCCGGCCCGGCCTCATCGGCATATGGGTCCATCGCCTCATCCGGCGCACGGGGAATGGCCAGGGCGGAGCGGTCGTCTGCCGCCGGCGGGTCGCTCATCGGCGGCGAGGCGACAATCTCCCTCAGCCAGACCGACATGTTACTGGCGCCACGGACGGCGCGCTGGCCGTGCTTGGCGGAAGCGGCGGCGGCGGCGGCGGCGCGCCGGCCGGCCAGTCGCCACTCGCCGGATGTCAGGCCGAACGCGAAGGCCGACACCGCGATGCCGATCAAAGCCGAAAGGCCAAGCAGCAGCACGCGCCCGATCACCCCGAGCGCGGAATGCGCGACGACGGCGCCGTAACCGCCGAGCAGCGCGCCGATCGCACCGCCGGGGCCGGCCGCCACCGGCCATGCGGGCGCGAAGGCGGCATTCAGCGCATGAAACACGCCGAACATGCTCGCCAGGCACGGCATGGCGAGCAGGGCGGCCAGCGCGCGCAGCCGCCAGCGCGTGATCTCGCCGCGATTCACCAGCACGAATCCCCAGGCCAGCAGCACCAGCGCCGGCAGCGCGCCGGCCACGCCGAAGCCCTGAAGCAGCAGGTCCGCCAGGATCGCGCCGAACCTTCCCGCGAGATTCTGCGGCGGTAGGCTGGAGGCCGTGTCGAGCGACGGATCGCCGGCATGATACGAGACCAGCGACACCAGCACCGTCAGGCCGGCCAGGACAGCGCAGAGCGCCCCGAGTTCGGCGAGGTGCCGAACGAAGCGCGCCTTCAGGGCCGGCGAGAGGAACTGGCGGGATTCGGTGGTCGCGGACATGCTTCGGTCAGGCTCCGGAAATGCGGCGTGGCGTGAACTATAACCCGAATCACCCTGATCTGACAAAGAAAATGGCCGGAAGCACCGCTCCGGCCATTTCCGCGATCCCGCAGCGCGGCGAAATCAGTAGCCGTGCTGCAGCACCTCGCCGTGCTCGGAAATGTCGAGCCCCTCGCGCTCGGCGTCCGGCGACACGCGCAGACCCATCGTGACGTCGATGATCTTCAGGATCACATAGGAGACGATGCCGCTGTAGAGCAGCGTGACGACGATCCCCTCCGCCTGCAGCACCATCTGGTGCGGATTGCCGGCCAGCAGGCCGTTGGTGCCGCCGATCGACTTCACCGCGAAAACACCGGTGAGCAGCGCGCCGGCAATGCCGCCGAGACCGTGCACGCCCCAGACATCGAGCGCGTCGTCGTATCCGAACATGCGCTTGAACCCGGTCACCCCCCAGAAGCAGACGACGCCGGCGACAAGGCCGATGACCAGCGCCCCGCCGACCGGCACGAAGCCGCAGGCCGGGGTGATGGCGACGAGGCCGGCCACCGCGCCCGAAACGGCGCCGAGCAGGCTCGGCTTGCCCTTGATCATCCACTCCACGAGCGTCCACGAGAGAACCGCCGCGGCGGTCGCGAGATGGGTATTGATCATCGCATAGCCCGCCTGGCCGCCCGAGGTGAGCGCCGAGCCGGCATTGAACCCGAACCAGCCGACCCAGAGCAGCGAGGCGCCGACCAGCGTGTAGCCGAGATCGGCCGGCGCCATGTTGACGCTGCCATATCCCGTCCGCTTGCCGACCATGATGGCCGCGATCAGTCCCGCCGTTGCCGAATTGATGTGCACCACCGTGCCGCCGGCGAAGTCGAGCACTCCCTGGCCGCCGAGGAATCCGCCCGGCCCCCACACCATGTGCGCGATCGGCGCATAGACCGCGATCAGCCATACGCCGAGAAAGACCATGGCCGAGGAGAACTTGAGCCGGTCGGCCGGTCCGCCGAGGATGAGCACCGGCGTGATGATCGCGAAGGTGCACTGGAACATGCAGAACACCGTCTCCGGAATCGTGCCCGACAGCGTGCCCGTGCCATCCCCCATCAGCATCACCTGCGACAGGCCGCCGATGAACGGATTGCCCTTCGTGAAGGCGAGCGAGTAGCCGATCACCACCCAGAGCACCGAAATCAGCGCGGTGGCGAAGAAGCACTGCATCAGCATCGCCAGGATGTTCTTCCGGCGCAGCAGGCCGCCATAATAAAGGGCAAGGCCGGGCACCGTCATCATCAGCACCAGGACCGAGGACGTCAGCATCCAGGCCGTGTCCCCCGAATCCAGCTTCGGCGCCGTATCCGCGAAGGCCGCGGCGTTCCAGCCCATGATCCCGAGGAAAGTGCCCATGCTCCCTATGAGCAATCGTCTCTTCATTCGCCGATGTCCTTCCTGCTCTGCGATGTGCGTTATAGCGATGCAGGCAGGAATGCACGGACTGTGCCAACACCCGAAAGCGCGAATAATCGGCATGTTTAATCATGACCGGATGGATCAGTTTTCAAATGATGCAATTTTTGCCTAAAATTTCATCGTATTGAGAACCAGCCTCGGTCATGACCCAACACGCCGGCAGGCCAGCGCGGGCATGGCTTGCAGGATTCCCCGCAGATGCGACATTCCGGCCATCACAGGAGGCCGGACATGACGAACGACACAGCGGATGTCGCAATCATCGGGGCGGGGCCGGTCGGGGCGGCGCTTGCCCTGCGCCTCGCTGCCGGCGGGCAGCGGGTCGTGCTCGTCGACCGGGCGGCGCTGCCGCCGATGGAACATCCGGATTTCGATGGCCGCGCCTATGCCATCGCCTACGGCTCCCGCGACCTGCTCGACCGTGCCGGGCTATGGGACCGCTTGCCCTTTCCGCCCTGCCCGATCGAACGCATCCGCGTCTCGGACGGCAAGCCGGGCCGCCCGCCCTCGCCGCTGTTTCTCGATTTCGATCATCGCGATGTCGGCGACGAGCCGTTCGGCTGGATTGTCGAAGCCCGCTCGCTGCGCATGGCGATCAACCGCGCCCTCGCCGACTCGGCGGTGATCCTGCACGCCCCGGCCACCGCGCGCGTCACCCGCGATGCCGATGGCGCCACGGTCGCGATCGCCGACGGGCCGAGCTATCGCGTGAACCTGGTGGTCGCCGCCGACGGTCGGGGCAGCACGCTGCGCGCCGAGGCCGGCATCGCCGTCACCCGCTATCCCTATCGTCAGAGCGCCGTGGTCTGTGCCGTGGAACACGAACGGCCGCACCACAACGTGGCGCTCGAGCACTTCCTGCCGGGCGGGCCCTTCGCGCAACTGCCGATGAGCGATGCCGATGGCGCCCACCTGTCCGCCATCGTCTTCACCGAAAGCCACGCCAATGCCGCGCGCCTCGCGGCAATGGACGATCCGCGATTCACCATCGAGGTCGCGCGGCGGCTCGGCGCGCATCTCGGCCGCATCCGGCTGGTGGGGCGGCGCTGGACCTATCCGCTCTCGGCGCTGCACGCCCACCGCTATCATGCGACCCGGCTGGTTCTCGTCGGCGATTCCGCGCACGGCGTGCACCCGATCGCCGGCCAGGGGCTCAATCTCGGCCTGCAGGACGGCATCGCGCTGGCCGAGCTGATCGACGCGGCCGCCGATCCGGGCAGCCCGGACCTGCTGGCGCGCTATCAGCGCATCCGCCGGCCGGCCAACATCGCCATGCTCGCCGCGACCGACGCACTCGACCGCCTGTTTTCGACCGACCTGCCGCCGGTGCGCCTCGTGCGCGATATCGGGCTCGCCGCGGTGAACCGGATGCCCCGGCTCAAGCGCCGCTTCATGCGGACGGCGATGGGCCTGCGCGCATAGGGCCGCGCCGCAGCCCGGCAAGCCGCGATTCGATGCGCTTGCGGGTGCGGGTGATCAGCGCGACGCCGGCCAGCCGCCGGTCGAGGAACGCCCTGGTGTCCTCCCCGTTCTCCGAGGCATCGCGCAGCCAGTAGAGCAGCGTCGTCGAATAGACCGCGGCAAGGATCGCCCGCTTCGTATACCAGGAGAAATCGGCGGAGCGGTCGCCCGCCGCATGCCAGATCGCATCCACCGTGCGGCCGGTGATCCGCGCCGCCAGCGCCGCGTTGCGCGGCAGGGCGAGAATGGCGAGGGCGCGGCGGATCGCCTCGCGATGCGGCGCCACGCGATCGAGCCGGAGCAGGATGAGCGCCCGCACCCGCGCCGCAAGCCGGGTTTCGGCAATCGTGCCGGCCGCATCCTCCATGTCCCGGTCGACGAGCGCGGTCCAGGCCTCAATCATCGCCGGCGCGCCGCCCTCGAACAGCAGCTCCGCCTCGTCGGGATCGCGGCCGAGCCGCGCCAGCGCCCGCCGCAGGGCGGTGCGCGTCCAGCCATCGAACGGCACCTCCTCGACCAGGGCGCGCAGAAGCGCATCGTCATCCGCGCGGACCTCGTCCTCGCCGGTCATCGCCATCTCGTTCATCACAACTCTCCTGCGGCGCGCGCGATCTCGTCGCGGAACCGCGCCACTTCCTCGTTGAATCCCATCAGCCGCGGGTCGCGCAGGCGCTGCGGATAGAGAATGCCGTCCAGATGATCGGCCTCGTGCTGGATCACGCGGGCGTGAAACCCCGCGGCCTCCCGGCTGAACGGCGCGCCGGTCGCGTCCATGGCGCGCAGTGTCAGTCTGGCGGCGCGGGGCACCAGCGCGCTCATGCCGGGAATCGACAGGCACCCTTCCCAGTCCTCGACTGGTTCTCCGGGATGCAGGACGAGTTCCGGATTGATCACCGCCGAAAGACCGCGCGGGCCATCATGCTCGCCGCCGCCGGCGCGGCTCTCCGGCACCCGATAGATGAAGAGCCGCAGCGGCACATGCACCTGCGGCGCCGCAAGGCCGACGCCTCCGGCATCCGCCAGCGTCTCGGCCATGTCGTGCAACAGGCGGGCAATCTCCGGCGCGGCCGGATCCGCGACCGGCTCGGCCTTCGCGAACAGCACGGGATGGCCCAGCCGGGCCAGTTTCAGAAGCGCCATGCCCGACACATGGCGCAATTCCGCCGGATCGCAAAGCGGGATTGCGCTTGCCAGCCCCGACAAGACTGTTGGCAAGCGCGAGGATTTTGCTATAAGGCGAGGGAATGACGGGGCAATCCCGGCATGGGCGACGGCTGCGCCGGAAATGGTGCGGCTTTTTGGCGTTCATCTGCTAGACTAAACGCAAACCGTTCAACCGTTCTGGAGTATCTGGCCAAGTGCAAGTTCTCGTTCGTGACAACAATGTCGATCAGGCGCTGAAGGCGCTCAAGAAGAAGCTTCAGCGTGAAGGCGTGTTCCGCGAGATGAAGTTGCGCCGGCACTACGAAAAGCCCTCCGAGCGCCGTGCCCGCGAGGCGGCCGAAGCCGTTCGCCGCGCCCGCAAGATGGAGCGCAAGCGGATCGAGCGCGAAGGGTTCTGATCGCTCCACGTGAGCGCGACGAGTCGGGGCGCGGCCTTTACGGGCACGCGCCCTTTGTCGTTTCAGCGCCGGTCCAGCGAGAAGCGCCCCGGCCCGGCGGAGGCCAGCAGCAGCAGGCCGCCACAGATCGCCAAATCCAGAAAGAACTGGATTTCCGCCGCCGCCGCGGCCTGGCCCTGCATCAGCCAGAAGCGGTGCGCCAGCCAGTTGGCGGCAATGGTGAACAGAATCAGCACGATCGCGGCCGGACGGGTCCGCAGCCCGAGCATCACGAGGCCGCCGGCCCCGAGTTCGCAGACCACGGCGATCACCGCGCCGAGCGTCGGCGCCGGGGCGTCGAGATGGGTGAGCAGATGCACGATTCCAGGCCAGTGCACGACCTTGCTCCACCCCGCCTGCACGTAGAGTAGCGCCAGCGCCAGCCTGCCGGCGAGCATTCCCAGATCCGATATGCCGCGCTGCATGGTTTTCTTTCGACCCAGACCCTGTAAGTTGTGATTTCTAGATTATCATTGCCGTGGGCACGTCGCCCCGCCGCTTGTTAAACGGAACGCCACCATGACCGCCAGCCCCGTCGTCGATTTCGAAGGCCTTGCCGCGACCGAGACCTCCGCCGACCCTTTCCCGCATCTCGTGATGCGCGGCTTCGTCCGGCCGGAACGCCTGACCAGCGTGGTCGCCGACCTGCCGCCGCTGGGCGCGCGGGGCAGCTTTCCGATCGAATCCGTCAGGCTCGGACCGAACGCCGCACAGCTGATGGACGAGATGAAGGGCGAGCGGATGCGGCAGATCATCGCCGGCAAATTCGGCCTCGACCTCGACGGCGCGCCGGTGATGCTGACGCTCCGCGGCCGCACCGATGCGCGCGACGGCAAGATCCATTGCGATTCGATCGCCAAGCGGGTGACCATCCTGCTCTATCTCAACCCGGCCAGCGAGGCTTGGGCGCGGCAGGATGGATGCCTGCGGCTGCTGCGCGGGCCGGACGATCTCGAGGATTACGCGGTGGAGGTGCCGCCGGTCGACGGCACGCTGCTCGTCTTCCCGAACGGCCCGACCACCTGGCACGGCCACCGCACCTATGTCGGCAAGCGCTACACGGTGCAGATGAATTACATGACGACCGATGCCAAGGCACGCTACGAAATGCGCCGGCATCGCGTTTCGGCGCTGGTCAAGCGCCTCCTGCCAGCCGCCTGAAAGGCTGCGGCCCCGCCGCCGCATCGCACCCATGACCCCAGACACGAAGACAACGACGGCCACCGCCGCCGCCGACAGCCCCTTTCGGAACCTGCTGCTCTTTGCCGGCATCCTGCTCATCGCCGTGAACCTGCGCGCGGCGCTGGCCTCGGTCTCGCCGCTGCTCACCCCGATCGGCGCGGCCCTCGGCCTCGGGCCGCTCGGGCTCACCGTGCTCGCCACCATCCCCGTCGTCTGCTTCGCTGCACTCGCGCCGGTCAGCATCATGCTGCAGCGGCGGATCGGGCTGGAAGCGGCGATGATGACGGTGCTGGTGCTGCTCGCCGCCGGCCTGCTGATCCGCGTGCTCGGGGGAGCGGCCGCGCTGTTCGCCGGCACGGTGATGGGCGGGGCGGCGATCGCGATGGGCAACGTGCTGCTGCCGGGGCTGGTCAAGCGCGATTTTCCCACCCGCGTCGGGCTCGTCACCGGCTGCTACACCACGGTGATGACGACGATCGCCTCGGTCGCCGCGGCGGTCAGCGTGCCGGTTGCCGATGCCACTCCCTTAGCCTGGCGCGGCGCGCTGGGGCTGTGGGCGGTGCCGGCGATCGTCGCGGCGGCGGTCTGGGCGCCGCAGCTCGCCCATGGCGCCCACCGGCTGAGCCACACGCCGACGTCGGGCGCGTTCCGCAAGCTGGCGCGCAGCCCGCTGGCCTGGGCGGTGACGATGTTCATGGGCCTGCAGTCGCTCGGCTTCTACTCGATCCTGTCCTGGCTGCCGGCCATCCTGCACGCCCACGGATCAACCCGACGATGGCCGGGATCATGCTCTCGACGACGACCCTCGTCGCCATTCCGGCGGCGCTGGTCACGCCGAGCCTCGCCACCCGCAGCCGCGACCAGCGGCTGCTGCTTGCGAGTCTGCTCGCCATCGTCAGTGTCGGCTATGTCGGGCTGATGCTGGCGCCGGCCGCCGCCCCCTGGGTGTGGGTGGTGTTCATCGGCATCGGCCAGGGCGCGTGCTTTCCCCTGGCGCTGACGCTGATGGTGCTGCGCACCGGCGGCCCGGCCGAGGCCATGGCGCTGTCGGCGTTCTCGCAGATGGTGGGCTATGCGGTGTCGATCGCGGGGCCGCTCGGGCTTGGGGTGATCCACACGCTCAGCGGCCACTGGTGGCCGTCGGTCGCGTTCCTGGTGATCCTGCAGGCGCCCACGCTCGGCTTCGGCCTCGCGGCCGCGCGGCCGCGCACGATCCGGTTCTGACCTCCCAGATCTGACCCTGCGGCCGAACGGCGAAACGGCCCCCGCGCGATCGCACGGGGGCCGTTCCTGTCCTCGGTCCGCAACGCGCATCCGGCCAGGTGCTGCCACCTGACCGGGGATTGCCCGTGCGTTACTCGGCGGCGTCTTCGCGCCGGCCACCCTTGGCGCCGACCTGGTCGGAGATGTCGGCACCGGTCGCCTGATCGACCACCCGCATCGACAGCTTCACCTTGCCGCGATCGTCGAGCCCGATCATCTTCACCTTCACGGTATCGCCGACCTTCACCACATCGCCGGTGCGGGCGACGCGGCCCTGCGCCAGCTCGCTGATATGGACCAGGCCGTCACGCGCGCCGAAGAAGTTCACGAACGCGCCGAAATCGGCGATCTTGACGACCTTGCCGGTGTAGATCTGGCCGACTTCCGGCTCGGAGGTCAGCGAGCGGATGCGGTCGATCGCCTTTTGCGCCTGCTCGTCCGAGGTGGCCGCGATCTTGATCGTGCCATCGTCCTCGATGTCGATCTTGCAGCCCGAATACTCGACGATCTCGCGGATCACCTTGCCGCCGGTGCCGATCACGTCGCGGATCTTGTCCTTCGGCACGTTGATCACGGTGATGCGCGGCGCGTTGGCGGACACGCCCTCGCGCGCGCCGGTCAGCGCCTTGGACATCTCGCCAAGGATGTGCAGGCGCCCGTCCTTCGCCTGATCCAGCGCGATCTTCATGATCTCGGGCGTGATCGAGGTGATCTTGATGTCCATCTGCAGGCTGGTGACGCCCGCCTCGGTGCCGGCCACCTTGAAGTCCATGTCGCCGAGATGGTCCTCATCGCCCAGGATGTCGGAGAGCACGGCGAAGCCCTTGTCCTCCTTGATCAGGCCCATGGCGATGCCAGCCACAGGGCGCGGCAGCGGCACGCCGGCATCCATCAGCGCGAGCGAGGTGCCGCACACCGTCGCCATCGAGGAGGAGCCGTTGCTCTCGGTGATCTCGGAGACGACGCGCAGCGTGTAGGGGAACTTGTCCTTGCCCGGCAGCAGCGGGTGGATGGCGCGCCAGGCGAGCTTGCCGTGGCCCACTTCGCGGCGGCCGGGGCTGCCGACGCGGCCGGTCTCGCCCACCGAGAAGGGCGGGAAGTTGTAGTGCAGCAGGAAGCGCTCGCGGTATTCGCCCTCGATCGCATCGACGATCTGCTCGTCCTGCGCGGTGCCGAGGGTCGCGACCACGAGGGCCTGCGTCTCGCCGCGGGTGAACAGGGCGGAGCCGTGGGTGCGCGGCAGCACGCCGACCTCGGCGAGGATCGGGCGGACGGTGCGGGTGTCGCGCCCGTCGATGCGGATGCCGTTGTCGAGGATCGCGTTGCGGACGATGTCGGCCTCGAGCTCCTTGAACATGCCCTTGGCCTTCTCGACCGACCGCTCCTCGGCGGCGAGCGTCTCCAGCACCGCGGCCTTCACCGCGCCGATCTTCTCGTGGCGGGCGGTCTTCTCGCGCTCGGCATAGGCGGCGCGCAGGCCCTCGCGGGCGAGTTCGTCGACGCGGGCGGCGAGCGCCTTCTCCTCGTCGCTCTCCTCGACCAGCGGCCAGGGGTCCTTCGCGGCATGCTCGGCGAGCTCGATGATCGCCTGGATCACCGGCTGGAACGCCGCATGGCCGAAGGTGACGGCGCCGAGCATGGTTTCTTCCGACAGCTCGTGCGCCTCGGACTCGACCATCAGCACGCCCTCTTCCGTGCCGGCGAGCACGAGGTCGAGCCGGCTTTCGGCAATCTGCGCGGAGGTCGGGTTCAGGATGTATTCACCGTCGATATAGCCGATGCGGGCGGCGCCAACCGGGCCGAAGAACGGAATGCCGGAGAGGGTCAGCGCGGCCGAGGCGGCGACGAGCGAGACGATGTCCGGCTCGTTCTCGAGGTCGTGGCTGAGCACGTTGACGATGACCTGCACCTCGTTGCGGAACCCGTGCGGGAAGAGCGGGCGGATCGGCCGGTCGATCAGGCGGGAGGTCAGCGTCTCACGCTCGGTCGGGCGGCCTTCGCGCTTGAAGAAACCGCCGGGAATCCGGCCGGCGGCGTAGAATTTCTCCTGGTAGTTCACGGTGAGCGGGAAGAAATCCTGCCCCGGCTTCACCGAGCGGGCGCCGACCACGGTGGCGAGCACCACGGTGTCGCCATAGGAGGCGACGACGGCGCCATCGGCCTGGCGGGCAACCTTGCCGGTTTCGAGGATGAGCTTGCGCCCGCCCCAGTCGAGTTCCTTGCGGAAATACTTGTCAAACATCATTCGGTCCTTGCAACAACAGGACCGGGACGGCCACATCATCGGCGGCGCGGTGCGGGACGCGGCGTCTCGGGCGGCATGGGTCGGGCTGTGGGCGATGTCTCGTCACAGCCACGGGCCATGTGGCCGGAAACGCCGAAGAGACCCCGGCGTTGCGCGCAACCGAACGATCTGAGCCGTTCCGATCACGACCGGGAGACGATCTCCCGGCTGAAGATGCGCCAGCGGCGCACAGCGGTCTTATAGTCCAAATGCCGCCGCTCCGCTACTGCGGGGGCACGGAGGAGATCTGCATGACCGAAACACCCCCGATTCTCGAACGCCACGGCGCCATCGCCCGGCTGCGGCTGAACCGCCCCGCCCTGCGCAACCGGCTCGGCGCGGACGATCTTGCCGTCCTGCTCGGCCATTGCGCCACGCTCGCGGCGGACGATTCGGTCCGCGTCGTCGTGTTCGAGGCCGCCGGACCGGTCTTCAGCGCCGGCTTCGATCTCGATGCGCTCTCGCGCGGCGACACCGGCGATGCCGAGGACGGGCCGGGCGGCATCGGCCGCGTGGGCACGGCGCTCGCCGCCCTGCCCCAGCCGGTCATCGCCCGGCTGCACGGCAATCTCTATGGCGGCGCGGTCGATCTCGCCCTCGCCTGCGATTTCCGCATCGGTGTGACCGGCATGGAACTGCTGATGCCGGCGGCGCGGATCGGCCTGCATTATTACCGCTCGGGGCTCGCCCGCGCGGTCGAGCGGATCGGGCCGGACGCGACACGCCTGCTCTTCGTCTCGGCGCAGGCGATCGATGCGGCAACCCTGCTGCGGATCGGCTACCTGACCCAGTTGGCAGCCGCGGACGGGCTGGATGCGGCGGTCGACGCCCTCGCCGCCCGGCTGGAAGCCAATGCGCCCCTCGCCGTGCGCGGCATGAAGGCGGCGATCGCCAGGCTCGCAGCCGGCACGCTGGATGGCGAATCGTTCGCCGCCGGCCTCGACGCCGCGCACCGCGACCCGGTCTTCATCGAGGCCATGGGGGCGCTGCGGGCGAAGAAGCGCGGCGGCTGAGCTTCAGGCGCGGAGGTTGAAGGCCGCCAGCGCCGCGAGGTCGCGGTCGCCCCAGCCTTCGCGCACGGCGTCATGCGCCGCGCGGCGGACCGATTCGACCAGTTTCAGGTTGAAGCCGGCGGCATCGCCCGCCTCGTCCATCAGGCGGAGATCCTTCTCGACCGCCTCGAGCGAGAAGCCGACCGACTCGCTGCGCGTGCCGCCCATCTCGGTGATGATCGCGGCGCTGCGGGTGGCAAAGGCAGGTGCGCCGCCGGAACTCTTGCCGATGATGCCGAGCAGCCGTTCCGGCGAAATCCCGTAATCGCGGGTGATCAACGCGGCCTCGCCCAGCGCCTGGAACGCGGCCAGCAACGGCAGGTTGACCGCGAGCTTCATCGCCGCCGCGGCCTGCGGCGTGTCGAACCGCTCCATCCGGTCGCACAGCTCGTCGAGAACCGGCTTCGCGGCGTCGATCGTCGCGGCATCGCCGCCGGCAAGGCCGAGCAGCTTGCCCGACCGCGCCGGGCCGACCGTGCCGCCCACGGGGCAGGCCACGAAACGCCCGCCATGCGCGGTGACCGCCTCGGCATTGGCCTGCATGTCGGCGGGCTTCAGCGTGCTCATGTCGATCACGAGGGCCTGCTGCAGATTGGCGCTCAGCAGCCCGCCCTCGCCGTGATAGGCCGCGCGCGAGGCCGTCTCGTCCAGCAGCATCACGATAACGTAATCGGCCGACATGGCCACCTCCGCCGGCGACGCCTTGGCCGCGAGCCCCTGGATCGCTTCGGCCCGCGCCGCCGTCCGGTTCCAGCCGCAGACCTGATGGCCGCGCTCGATCAACCGCGCCGCCATCGCAGCACCCATCCGGCCAAGACCGATCACGCCAATCTTCAGACTCATACCCGTGCTCCTGTTCGAAATAGGTTCGGAACCGCATATGGGCGGCTGGGCACCATGAAAAAAGCCGGAGGCGACCGCCTCCGGCTTTTTCCGTCAACCCGCGGCCCTGCCGGCCGGGCCGTTCAGCCCGGCGCCGGCAGCGGCCCGAGCCCGCCGGATTTCGGCACTTCCGGCTTCTGCGCGGTGGGCACGGAGGCGCGGCGGCTGTCCGGGGCCGGCTCGTCCACCACCTGACGGACCACCGGCTCGCCGCGCAGCACGATCTGGATCTCGTCGCCGTTGAGCGTCTCGTATTCCAGCAGCCCCTTGGCCAGGCGGTGCAGGTCGTCGAGCCGCTCGGTCAGGATCCGCCGCGCCTCGGAGTAGGCGTGGTCGATGACCAGCTTGATCTCGCGGTCGATCTCCTGCGCGGTCGCCTCCGACACGTTCTTGTGCTGGGTCACCGAATGGCCGAGGAACAGCTCCTGGCCGTTGTCGCCATAGGCGATCATGCCGAGCTTGTCGCTCATGCCCCATTCGGTGATCATCCGGCGGGTAATGTCGGTCGCCTGCTTGATGTCGCCCGACGCGCCGTTGGACACGTTGTCCGGCCCGAAGATGATCTCCTCGGCGGCGCGCCCGCCCATCGCCTTGACCAGTTCGGAGAGCAGCTTGGCCTTGCTCATCGAGTAGCGGTCGCCTTCCGGCAGGCTCATCACCATGCCGAGCGCGCGGCCGCGCGGAATGATCGTCGCCTTGTGCACGGGGTCGCAGTGCTTCTGCGAGATCGAGCAGAGCGCGTGGCCGGCCTCGTGATAGGCCGTCATCTTCTTCTCGTCCTCGCTCATCACCATCGAGCGCCGCTCGGCGCCCATCATGACCTTGTCCTTGGCGTATTCGAACTCGGCCATGGCGACGACGCGCTTGCCCATGCGGGCGGCGAGCAGTGCGGCCTCGTTCACCAGGTTGGCGAGATCGGCGCCGGAGAAGCCGGGCGTGCCGCGGGCGATCACCTTGGGATCGACATCGGCGGCCAGCGGCACCTTGCGCATGTGGACCTTGAGGATGCGCTCACGGCCGTTCACGTCCGGGTTCGGCACCACCACCTGGCGGTCGAACCGGCCCGGGCGCAGCAGCGCCGGGTCGAGCACGTCGGGCCGGTTGGTGGCGGCGATGAGGATGACGCCCTCGTTGCTCTCGAACCCGTCCATCTCGACGAGCATCTGGTTCAGCGTCTGCTCACGCTCGTCGTTGCCGCCGCCAAGCCCGGCGCCGCGATGGCGGCCGACGGCGTCGATCTCGTCGATGAAGATGATGCAGGGGGCGTTCTTCTTGCCCTGCTCGAACATGTCGCGCACGCGGCTCGCGCCGACGCCGACGAACATCTCGACGAAATCGGAGCCCGAGATGGTGAAGAACGGCACGTTGGCCTCGCCGGCGATGGCGCGGGCGAGCAGCGTCTTGCCGGTGCCGGGCGGGCCGACCAGCAGCACCCCTTTCGGAATCTTGCCACCCAATCGCTGGAATTTCTGCGGATCGCGCAGGAAGTCGACGATTTCCTGCAACTCGCCCTTGGCTTCCTCGATGCCGGCGACGTCCTCGAACGTCACCCTCCCCTGCTTCTCGGTCAGCAGGCGCGCGCGCGACTTGCCGAAGCCCATGGCGCGGCCGCCGCCCCCCTGCATCTGGCGCATGAAGTAGATCCATACGCCCACCAGCAGGATCATCGGCGCCCACGACACGAGATAGTGCAGCAGCGGATTCTCCGGCGGATTCAGCGGTTTGGCGACGACGCTGACCTTCTTCGAGATCAGCGTGTTGACCAGGCCCGGATCATCCGGCGCATAGGTTTCGAAAGTGGACCCCGATTTGAGGGCGCCCGTGATGTCATGTCCGCGGATGGTGACGTGATCGACCTTGCCCGCGTTGACCTCCGACACGAATGTCGAATAGGCGACCTGGGTGCCGTGGTTGCTCTCTGCGGTCGTGGGCTGGAACATGTTGAACAGCAGCACGAAGAACAGTGCGATGATCACCCATACCAGCAGATTGCGCCCCAGATTGTTCATCAAGCTTCATCCAGTCCTGTTCGCCCCGGCACGCAAGACCGGGGGGCCGGCGGAAACCGGCCGAAATTTCAGGCCAACCCTTACCGCCGTCCATTCTGGCACGGCGGCGGACAGTTCGCCACTCCTAATCGGAAATGGGTATGCCCCCGAATTTTCCTATCCTGCCGGTGAGCGCCACGTGCAGGTCTGTCAGCCACAGGGCACCGGCTCGAACGGGGCGGCCGCGGCCGGCCCCTGCGGCGCGAACACGACCGCCGATGCCGGGCCGCCCGCCAGATGCGGCACGGACAGCACGCCATCCCCGCCGAAGAAGGCCGGCAGCGTGCGCCGCAGCGCGGCGGGAAGGCCCGACCGGCGCCCGATTTCCGCGGCCGAATCACCCAGCGCGCCGATCGTGCGCGCGCCCGGCGGCACGTCACGCACCCGAAACCGCCCGTCCCAGACCGCCCCGCGGACGGCGGCGACCGGCGGCGCGCAGGCCGCCGCCTCCCGCACCAGCAGCCAGCCGGGACCATGGCGGCCGGCGGCCATGATCCGCACGCCACCCAGCGTCGCCGGGCGCAATTCCGGCGCGAGGCGTTCCAGCGCGGCCCGGGCCGGCGGATAGGCCGCGCCGCCGAGAACGCGGAACAGCACGGCCAGCGCCTCCACCGGGAGCGACGCCGCGCGGACGATCGCCCAGCCTTCCGGGCGGAGGGAAACGTCCCGGACGAGGATTTCCGCCACATCGCGTTCGGCGGCGGCCCGGCGATCCGCATCGAGCGACGGAGGCACCAAGGCCGCTTGCCGCCGCGTGGCCCGGACCCGGACTCGCTCGAAACGCGCATCGGCATTGGACGGATCCTCGACCCAGCCGATGCCCCGTCCGCTCAGGAATTCCCGCAGCACGGCGGGGTCCGTCCCGAGCAGCGGGCGCAGGATCACGATGTCGTCGCGCGCGGCAAACCCTGCCATTCCCGCCAACCCGCGCGGGCCGCGCGCCGCCCGCATCGCCCGCAATTCATCCTGATCGCCGGCATGATGGCCGAGCAGGAGATGCACGATCCCCGCGCCGCGCGCCGCCGCCGCAAGGGACGCGTGGCGGGCGTCGCGGGCGCGGGCCTGCAGGGCCGGGCCCGGACCGAGCTGAAGGCGGAGGATCCGGTAGCCGATGCCGAGCGCGGCCAGTCGCCGCCCGGTCAGGGAGGCTTCGTCCGCCGATACCGGACGCAAGCCATGATCGGCGATGAGCCCGAGACAGTCGCCGCCGCGCTCCCGTGCCCAGGAGGCGGCGAGCAAAGTCAGGGCCATGCTGTCCGCGCCGCCGGACACGCCGACCGCCACGCGCGGCGCCGCGCCGAACGGCCCGAGCGCGGCCATCACGCGGGCGAAATGGCGGCCCAGGCCGTCGGCCTCGGCTGCGGTCAGTGGCAGGCGGCCCTTCGCCGCGCCGCCTCGACCCGGGCCTTGAGCGACGGCGACGGCGACGAGAACTGGCTGGTCAGCGAGTCGAGCGTGTCGCAGGCTTCCTGATTCTGATGGATCGCGGTGAGCGAATTCGCGAGGCCGAGCAGCGCATCGGGCGCGTGCGGCCCGGCCCGATCGGCATTATAGGCATCGTCGAAGGCGATCGCGGCCTCCTGATGCCGCCCCTGATGGAACAGCGACTGCGCGAGAATGAGCGAGGCCTCGCCATGGCCGGCCTGCTTGCCCTGTTTGGCGATCACGGCATGGGCATCGGCTTCCGCCGCCCTGTAGTCGTGATGGGACAGGGCCGCCCTCGCCGCCCCGAGCGAGGCCTCGGCGCGCGCGGGCGCGGCCGTCTCCGGCGTCGGTCGGGCCGGCTCCCGCGGCAACGTGCCAAGGGTGTGCGGCTCTTGCGCCGATGACGGCGCGGCCGGGGGCGCGCCCTCCGCGGCATTCGCCGGCGTCTGGAAGCCCGGCTTGCCGCCCTGTTCGAGCTGGAACTTCAGGTTGCCGATTTCCTGCTTGATCTCGTCATGCTGGGTGGCGACCTCGTGCTCCAGCGTGTCGACCCGGCCGCGCAGGTCCTGAACCTCGCCGTTTAGCGTATGGACACGATCGAGAAGCGAGGCCACGAGATCGCTCGATGGCGCCTGGCCCGAACGCTCCGGCGCGGAGGGCGCGGGCGCGCCGAGCACCGAGCTGCCATTCCCGCCCCCCGTCTGCATGGTCCGGATCTGGTGCTTCAGTTCCAGGATCTGGTTTTCGAGGGCGATCCCCTCGCGACTCGTGATCATCTGGGCCCGGGCCGCGGCGGGGAGAAGGATCGCCACGGCGACACCGGCGGCGTACAGGGTCTTCAGCATGGGACGGCGCATCGGTTTCCTCGTTCTGCGGGCGCGCCGGAATGCGCCCCGCGCGTATGTAGTGCAACCGGCGGCGGCATTGAAGCACCGGGGCCGCGGAAAGCAAATCGGCGGCCCGGATGAGCCGGGCCGCCGATCGATTCCGTCACGCCGTCCGGAGCTTGTGCCCCGGCGGAATGGTCAGTGGCAGTGCTGCGGGTTGAAACCCTGCACCGAGGTGATGGCCACGCGGTCCTGCGCGTAGTCCTGCTCGGTGTTGCCCGGCGAAACCAGGCACGACTTGCCGTAGGAAACGGTCTGGATGCGCGACGCGGCGACGCCCTTGGCGACCAGGTAATCACGCGCGGCATGGGCGCGGCGCGCGCCGAGCGCGAGGTTGTAGGCCTCGGTGCCGCGCGGATCGGCATTGCCGGCGATCAGCACGTCGACATTCGGGTATTTCGCGAGCCAGCTCGCCTGGCGGTCGAGCGTCGCCTTGTCGGCGCCGGTCAGGTTGGACTTGTTGAAGCCGAAGAAGGCGCGGTCGCCCACGTCGGCCACAAGCTGCTGCTCGCTGCCCGGAGCCGGCCCGGACTGCGCGGCGGTCGCGCCGGAACCAGTCGCCATGGCAGTGGTCTTGGGGGCGTTGGAGCACGCCGCAAGCAGGGCAACAGCCGCGAGTGCGCCCAGAGCTTTGATATTCATGTGTACCGTCCCGATGTTGGGTGCCTGTGATTTGACGCACCGGCGTCATGCCGATACGTGGAAACTGGTAGCCGAGACGCTGGTTCGCCGGCCGACAGCGCAACCTGATCCGCTGCCGGACCAAGCCCCGTCAACCGGTTGAACCAACCGGCGCAAACGTCCGGGCCGATATTTCGGCCTGACCATTTCGCGTAACAATCATCTATTCACATTGCGAAGACCGTTCAAGCGGGCTTTCGGGGCAAAGCCGATCATCCGCCCGTGATTGGATGTCATTTCCCGGCAACGCGACTTTTTTGACACAGCCTGTCAGCAAAACTGCATCTTTGATGACAGAAGGACATGAAATATTCCGCCCTGAAAACTTATTATTAACTTTTGAACACTAAACGGAAAGAGAGGCCGTTGGTCTCCGTTTCCTCCCTGAAAGCTGGCGAAATCTGCCGGCTCGAACTTCGAGCGTGACCGCGTTCTAACCGGTCACGCTCGTTTTTTAAATAAAATTCTGCCTCATATTTTGATATAATTTAGAGAAAATAAAACTGCCTGTCGCCGAGTTTTCTACCTTTGATATATAGATTGATCGCAATTAACGTTCTATCCACCTCCTTAACAACAAATTACCGCGGACTCCGTCCCGAACCGGATGTTTTTCGATACGCGCAGGGGTTGCAACCTCTGGCACACATCAGGGAATATCCCTGGTCCGATCGGTGACCGCGACTTCCGCTGCTTGCAAAACAGGTTTCAATGCTTTCGGTTCTTTTTTAATCGCGATTTTATCAGTTGCTGAAAACCTCCGGGCCTCGTCCGGAGGTTTTTTCTTGCCGCCCGCGCCATGCGCCGCGTTTGCTTGACATTTCGCCCGCTTCACGCTCCCTGCGCGGCCATGTCCGACGATCTGCCGACCATCGAATCCCAAGCCCGCACAGCCATCGCCGCCGCCGGCGATCCGGCTGCGCTCGACGCCGTCCGTATCGCCCTGCTCGGCAAGACCGGGCAGGTCACAGCGCTGCTCAAGACGCTCGGCAGCCTGACGCCGGACGAACGCAAGCGCGTCGGCGCCGAGGTGAACGCGCTCAAGACCGCCATCTCGGCCGCGCTCGATGCGCGCCGGGCGGTGCTGGAGGCGGAAGCCCTCGCCGCGCGGCTCGCCGCCGAGCGCATCGACGTCACGCTTCCCGGCCGGCCCGACCGCGCCGGCACGATCCACCCGATCTCGCGCACCATGGAGGAACTCACCGCCCTGTTCGGCGCCATGGGCTTCGGCGTGAAGGAAGGACCGGACATCGAGGATGACTGGCACAATTTCGGCGCCCTCAACATCCCCTCGCACCACCCGGCCCGCGCGATGATGGACACGTTCTATCTCGACGCCGCGGCCGGCAGCCGCCCCGTCGTGCTGCGCACCCACACCTCGCCGCTGCAGATCCGCACCATGCTGGCCGAGACGCCGCCGATCCGCGTGATCGTGCCGGGCCGCACCTACCGTTCGGACCACGACGCCACGCACAGCCCGATGTTCCACCAATGCGAGGGGCTGGTGATCGACCGCGGGATCACCCTCGCCCATCTCAAGGGCTGCCTGATCGACTTCCTGCGCGCCTTCTTCGAGCGGCCGGACCTCAAGGCCCGCTTCCGCTCCAGCTATTTCCCCTTCACCGAACCCTCGATGGAGGTCGACATCGCCTGGGACCGCAAGTCCGGCGAGATCGGCGGCGGCAGCGACTGGCTGGAAATCCTCGGCGCCGGCATGATCCATCCCAACGTGCTGGCGAATTGCGGGCTCGACCCGCGGGAATTCCAGGGCTTCGCCTTCGGCATGGGGGTCGAGCGCATCACCATGCTCAAGCACGGTATCCCCGACCTCCGTACTTTCTATGAGAGCGACGTGCGCTGGCTCGCGCATTACGGCACCTCGCCGCTGGCGCCGGTGACCCTGCACGAAGGGGACGCACGATGAAATTCACCCTCTCCTGGCTCAAGACGCATCTCGACACCGATGCCTCGCTCGATGCCATCGCCGAAACGCTGTCCGCCATCGGGCTGGAGGTGGAGAGCATCGCCGATCGGGGCGCGAGCCTCGCGCCGTTCCGCATCGCCCGCGTGATCGAGGCGACGCAGCACCCGAACGCCGACCGGCTGCGGGTCTGCCGCGTCGATCCCGGCGACGGCACCGAGGTCAGCGTGGTCTGCGGCGCGCCGAACGCGCGCACCGGCATGCGCGCCGTCTTCGCGCCGCCGGGCAGTTTCGTGCCGGGCACCGGCATCACGCTCAAGGTCGGCGAGATCCGCGGCGTTCCCTCGGCCGGGATGCTGGTCTCCGAGCGCGAACTCGGCCTCGGCGACAGCCATGACGGCATCATCGACCTGCCGGACGACGCGCCGGTGGGCACGCCCTATGCCCGCTGGGCCGGGCTCGACGATCCGGTGATCGAGATCGGCGTCACACCCAATCGCGGCGATGCCTTCGCGGTGCGCGGCGTCGCGCGCGATCTCGCCGCCGCCGGGCTCGGCACGCTGAAGCCCTGGGCGCCGCCGCCTATCGCCGCAGCCGGGGCGAGCTCGATTGCCTGGCAGAACGCCTATCCGGAAGCCTGCCCCTGGGTGCTCGGGCGCACCGTGCGCGGCGTGCGCAACGGCGAAAGCCCGGACTGGCTGAAGCGTCGCCTCGAATCGGTCGGGCTGCGGCCGATCAACGCGCTGGTCGACATCACCAATTTCTTCACCCTCGATCTCGGCCGGCCGCTGCATGTGTTCGACGTCGGCAAGATTGCCGGCGACGCACTCACCCTGCGGCGCGGCGCGGGGGAAAGCTTCCGCGGCCTGCACGGCAGGGACGTGACCGCGACGGCGGATGACTGCGTCATCGCCGATGCGGCGGGCGCGCAGTCGCTCGCCGGGATCGTCGGCGGCGAGGCGACGGGGTGCGACGAGACCACGCGGGACGTGTTCATCGAATGCGCCCTGTTCGACCGGGTGCGGATCGCCCTCACCGGCCAGCGCACCGGCATCCATTCCGACGCGCGGCAGCGCTTCGAGCGCGGCATCGATTTCGCGCTGCTGCCCGCCGCCCTCGATGCGGCGACCGCGATGGTGATCGAGCTGTGCGGCGGCGCCGCCTCGGAGATCACCGAGGCGGGGGCGAAGCCCGACTGGCACCGCACCGCGACGATGCGCTTCGAGCGCCTCGCCAGTTTCGGCCACTCGACCATCACACCCGACCGCGCCGCGGACATCCTCGACCGGCTCGGCTTTGCCGGCGTCGCCCGCGATGCGGCGTCGATCACCGTCGCGGTGCCGAGCTGGCGCAACGATATCGCGGCGGCCGACCTGCCCGGCGGCAGCGCGCTCGACCAGCATGGCGGCCTCGCCGCGGCGACCGCCGAGGCCGCTCGCCTCGGCGCACGGACGATCGAGCCGGAAGTCGACCTGATCGAGGAAGTGCTGCGGATCGATGGGCTGGACCGGATCGAGCCGGTCTCGCTGCCCGGCGCTGCACCGGTGCCCTCGGCCTCGCTCACCCCGCGCCAGGCCCGCACGGTGCGCGCCCGCCGCGTTCTCGCCGCGCGCGGCATGGCCGAATGCGTGACCTTCAGCTTCCTCGACCGCGCGACCGCCGGGCGATTCGGCGCAACCCCCGCCACGCTCGCGCTGAAGAACCCGATCGCCGCCGATCTCGACCAGATGCGGCCGACCCCGCTGGCGACCATCGCCCTCGCCGCCGCGCGCAATGCCGCCCGCGGCCATGGCGACATCGCGCTCTTCGAGATCGGCCCGGCCTATCGCGACGTCTCGCCAGACGGGCAGGATCTCGTCGCCGCGGGGCTGCGCGCCGGACGGACCCCGCTGTCCTGGGTCGAGCCGGCGCGTCCGGCCGATCTGTGGGATGCCAAGGCGGACGCCATCGCCGTGCTCGGCGAACTCGGCGTCCCGCTCGATGCGGTGACGGTGACGGCCGACGCGCCGGCGCATTATCATCCGGGCCGCTCCGGCACGCTGCGCCAGGGGCCGAAGACCCGGCTCGGCTGGTTCGGCGCGCTGCACCCGTCGCTATGCGCCGCGCTCGACCTGCCGGAAGGCAGCGTGGCGTTCGAGCTGGATCTGGGCGCGATCGCCGATCCGAAGCGGCGGCGCAAGGCCGCGCCGTCGCTGCCGCAGTTCCAGCCGCTCCGCCGCGACTTCGCCTTCATCGCCGATGCCACGGTAACGGCCGAGGCCGTGCTGCGCGCGGCGAAGGGCGCCGAGCGCACGCTGATCGCCAACGTCGCGTTATTCGACCGCTACGCCGGCGAGAAACTGCCGGAGGGGAAGGTGTCGCTCGCCGTCGCGGTCACCCTGCAACCGCGCGAGACAAGCCTCACGGACGCGGAGATCGAGGCCGTTTCGGCGAAGATCGTCGCGGCGGTGGCCAAGGCAACCGGGGCGACGCTGCGCGGCTGACGCGCCGCCCCGGCGCCGGGGTTACAGGCATCGCCCCCTGGCGCGGCCGCGCCGCCGCGCGCCAGGCATTCTGCCGACGTGATGAAACTGTCCCACGGGCAGGTGACAGCGCCAGGATGTGACGGCGCGCGAAAACGACGAGCGACATCACCGCAACTCGTTCGCTTCAGATACCGGAAGTATGTTTGAAATCTGGAGCGGGCGAAGGGATTCGAACCCTCGACCCCAACCTTGGCAAGGTCGCCGAGACGCTTTCGACGCCGTAGCCGGGCCTACGATGGAGCACGATAATATGCTGTTTTATAGTGATTTCTGATACCGCACACACCGCGGATCACACCCTCCTATACGCCCCGACTTGCTTCCAACTGCTTCCATATTGGGTCCGGAGCCGCTATAATGCCCTCATTGGAAGCAGAATTCCGGTAACCTATTGGTCTGCCATGGAAAAGCTCACGAAGCGCGCGGTGGATGCGTTAAAACCTTCGAAGGTTGGGATCGAAGGTTCGGAACGGTTCCTGTGGGACGGAGAGCTCAAGGGCTTCGGTGTCCGAGCCAGTCCAGGTGGCCGCAAGAGCTTCATCGTCCAGTACCGAACCCCGGAGGGAAAGCACCGGCGCACGGTCATCGGGCACTACGGGCTGATGACCGTCGAGCAGGCCCGGGTCATCGCCCGTGAGAAGCTGGTCGCGGTCTCCAAGGGAGTCGACCCAGCGGCGCCGGTCGAGCCCGACGGCAGCACCACGACGGTGGGCCAGATCTGCGACTGGTATCTCCTGGAAGCCAACGCAGGGCGCATTCTCGGCCGGCGCCGGCGGCCGATAAGGGCGTCCACCCTGACGATGGACAAGAGTCGCATCGAAACACATATCCGGCCGCTTTTGGGTGACCGACGGGTTTCGAGCCTGAAGCTTGGGGATATCGAGGCGATGCAGGCCGACATTGCCGCCGGCAAGACGGCGAAGGGTCGAGCAGGGCCACGCGGCGGCACGCCGATCGGTGGCGAGGGAGTCGCGGCCCGCACGGTCTCGTCTTTGCACTCGATCTTTGAGCACGCTGTGCGTTGGGGAAAAATCGAGAGCAACCCGGCACGGGGCGTGCGAAAGCTGGCCAGTGCCCCGCGAGAGCGACGCTTGAGCAGCGTCGAGATAGCGCGCCTGGGTGAAGCCATGCGGACCCTTGCCGCCGAGGGCGAGCACCCAACGGGGCTTGCCGCGATCCGGCTCCTACTGCTCACGGGATTCCGGCGCATGGAGTGCCTTGCCCTCCAGCGCGCCTGGGTGGATGCGGAACAGCGGGCCATTCGGCTTCCAGAAACCAAGACCGGCCCGCAGATGCGCGTCGTGGGTCAAGCCGCCATCGATCTCATTCTCGCGCAGCCGGTCACTGACGGCTCGCCATATGTGTTCCCGGCAGACTGGGGAAACGGGCATTTCATCGGCGTCGTGCGGGTGCTCGAAAGGGTGTGTGGCGCCGCACGACTGACCGATGTGACGCCCCACACGCTGCGTCATACCTTCGCCAGCGTGGCTGGAGATCTCGGTTTCTCGGAACTGACGATCGCCGCCCTGCTCGGGCACGCAGCCCGAGGCGTGACGCAGCGATACGTGCATATAGACGAAGCTCTGCGTGTGGCTGCCGACAGGGTGTCCGCCAAGGTCGTGGCCCTTCTTGACGGCCGCGATCGCGATGCAGGATCGTCGACGCGCCGTTGACATGCCCGAGCCCCGGGAAGCCGCGGCCAGGTCGCTACTGAACCTGGACCTGATCGGCCAATCCAAGTTCCTGTAGAATTTGCCTCAGATCCGCCATAAGCACTGCCGCGACATCCGCCGATACGGCCGCCGAAAAATCTAGGCCAATCTTCAACTCGGCTCCCGCCCGAAGCTTCGGAAGGATCTTTGTCCCAAGGCGATTCCATAGCTCCGGCGGCAGAACGCCGATCACCCTGACAATTTGGACCGCTGCGGTTGGCGCCGGCATCGGCGCAGCTCTCTCACCCCCATTATCGGGCGGAGTGACGATCGCCGGTGGCCTCGGCCCCGGGACCGACGGGACCGCGTCTGCCGGCCCTGACAGACTCTTGGTTCCTGCGACTCTGCGGCGACCTGGACGCACCCGAAAATCCAGCGGATAGGGCTTGGCAACTCGTACTAAATTCTGGCAAATTCTGCTATCCTTTGCGACGAGAGGGCCGGTTTATGCCGGACGAAATTCTAACGCTGCCGGAGGTGGCCCAATTGCTCAAGGTCGCCGAGAAGACCGTCTACACGATGGCCCAGAAGAGCCAGCTGCCCGCCTTCAAGGTCGGCGGCCAGTGGCGGTTTCAGCGTGTAGACATCGACAGGTGGATTGAGCAGCAAAAAGCAAGCAGCCGGGACGAGGGAAGGACCTGAGATGTCGATCCATTGCTTCGCCGGCGCGCCCCTCTCCCCGATTCGCAGATCCGGCTTGCGCTTCTTTGCATATCTCTGCGGGGAGGTGATCGAATGACAACCGCAGGGATAGACTTTGATAGGCTGTTGAAGCTGCGTCTGGTCGCCGGCCGGGTGGGCGAGATGGATCTGGCGAAATGGTGGAATACAAGGGGCCAGCTTAGCCGACTTGGAACCGCAGCTGTCCGACGCGGATTCCCGCGGACCCACTACTTCGCACAGGCGCGGTCTGTCTTTGCGGTGGCGGCTTTTCGATGCCGTGAAGTTTTCGATCCACCGCATGGCGTAACGCTCTGGCAACTTCCCGAGGCAATCGAAGAAGAGTTTGACGTTCATTGGGAGCATTGCCTCGATCGTGCCGATCAATGGAACCCCTTTTTCCTCCAAATCGAGGCATTGAAGGAGCCAGATCTGAAGGCGGCACTCGAATCGTTCAGTTTGATCTCTGACGCTGGGGCCGACCTTTTTCCACGTATGCGGCGGTCGTCGGAAGGGCGGGCAGTCCCGTTGCCGGGGGGCTTTACCGGCACGAATCTGGACATGGAACTTCTTGCGCTCGGCTTCGCACGCGGTGAGCCAGGCTCACTCGCGGTTCCCTACGCGCGCCTGGATAACCCATGACGCCGGCCGCGAGATCCCACGTCGTCTCGTCGTTCACACTCATCAAGGGAGCGATGATTGCCGAAACCTATGCCGTCTTTGCTGCATGGGACTTTGGTGCATCCAAGAAAGCGAACCTTGATCGACTCAGAAGTGATAATTTCATTGGAGCGGGCTCAACCACTTGGCTTCGCGATGTTGCGAAAGTGCTGAATCGGCGATTTGATCCAGTTAACCGCGATCGCGCCCTGGTGCTTCTGGCGAAGAACGGGTGCCCTATCGACGAGTGGAAGCCAATACTTCTGTGGCACGTCACACGCGATGAGTTTTTATTGCGGGATTTTTTGATCAACTGGCTCTTCCCAACTTTTGTGTCGGGCACCTACCGCGTTCGGACTGAGGACGTCTACGAGCATCTCCGCAGCGTTGGACGCCGTGGCGGGATCATTGAGCACGCCTGGAGTGACACGACTCTCAATCGCGTCTCTGCCGCGCTCCTTAAGATGGCGGTCGATTTCGGCTTGCTTCGCGGGAGCTCGACCAAAGAATTTGCCAGTTACCATCTCCCCGAACGGAGCTTCCTTTACATTCTGTACGCTCTTCGTGAAGAGACACGTAATCCTCGAAAGGTTCTTGAAACTGCGGAATGGCGGATGTTTCTGATGCTGCCCTCAGATGTAGAGCGTGAATTACTTCGTCTTCATCAGTATCAGAAGGTGGACTATCAGATCGCCGGCAGCCTCGTTCAACTCAGCTTGCCGTGCGCCAATGCCTGCGAGTATGCGAAAAGGATGGTGGCATGAGCGATCTGATGCAGCGCATCAAGTCCAGCCTCGAACCGATTCTGGAATTGGCGGACCCTCGTGAGCGGCTCAGCGCGTACCATGACATGCCGTATGCGCTTTTCCGATATGACCCTGAGGAAGAATTCGAGCTGCGCAAACAAATCAGCTTGCTTGAGACCCGGCTCACTCAAAAAGGAAAGCGCGTCAGTCACATATCGTTGGCCCGATGCTTGGACGCGGCAATGCGGTCACAACGGCCACTCGAGGATTGGTTTTCTGCAGAACGCGATCAAGGCACCGACACGATTGTAGAGACCGTGCATTCAGTCCTCTCTGAATATGCGCCACTGGTGGACCTCGTCGCCGCGCAGATGCCCCACGATCCCGACCCGCTCAGTGACATTGTCTTCATTCAGCGCACTGGCGCTTTGTTCCCCGTCTACCGGACATTCTCATTGTTGGAACAGCTGAAAGGGCGGGTCACGGTGCCGACGATTTTGTTTTATCCGGGCGATCTCGACGGCGCTGCCGGGCTCCGCTTCATGGGCGTGCTGGCAGCTGAGCACAACTATCGCCCAAAGATCTTTTGACGGGAAATCAGCGATGGCCAATGAACCGATCAAAAGCCTTTTTGCGAACGACATTCATCGTCGTATCGAAGAAGTCATCAAGGTCGATCAGACCAGCGATGATATTCTGCGCGACGAGATCAATGAGTACGTAGTCACTGACGCGATCAGGTCCCACTACACGAGTATTTTTGACGCCTATAGCGAGACGCCGAACAAACCGCACGAAGGCATTGCCATTTGGGTTTCGGGCTTTTTTGGTTCTGGTAAATCCAGCTTTGCGAAGATGCTCGGGTTGTCGATCGAGAACCGCCCAGTGGCCGGAATTCCGGCGGGCGATCGGTTCGGGCAGAGGACGGGAGACAACAAACTTCAGGTTCTTCTGAAGGCAATAAACGAAAAGATACCCACGCATGCCGTGATTTTCGATGTCTCAACGGATAGAGGAATCAGAAGCGGCAATCAGTCTCTGACTGAGATCATGTACGGTCTTTTTCTCCAGAGCCTTGGTTATGCGAAGGACCTCGATCTTTCGGAATTGGAGATCGCCCTGGAGGAAAAGGGGCAACTCGAAGGTTTCGAGGCCGAGTACGAGCGTTTATTCAAGAAGGAATGGTCCGTCGAGAAAGGCAAAGTCGCATTCGCCCTCAGCGAGGCCAGCCGGGTTCTGCATAGCTTTGATCCAGAAACTTATCCCATGGCAGATTCATGGGTGAAGGCCGTAAAGAACAAGGCTGATATCTCGCCCGGGAAGCTGGCGGAACGCGCAAATGAATTGATGAAGCGTCGGCGGCCTGGTCAGGCGCTTATGTTCGTCGTGGACGAAGTCGGCCAGTTTGTCGCTCGAGATGTCCAGAAGATGCTGGACCTCCAGGCTGTCGTTCAGAGTCTCGGCGTCAAGGGGCGCGGCAAGCACTGGATTGTCGTCACCTCGCAGGAAAAGCTTGGCGAGCTCGTCAGCGGGCTCGATGACAAAAAGATCGAGCTTGCCCGGCTCATGGACCGTTTTCCGCTCCAGGTCCATTTGGAGCCGTCCGACATTTCAGAGGTTACAAGCCGACGTGTCCTCTCCAAAAACGCACCCGCGCAAAAAGCCCTGGGCGAGCTTTTCGATCAGCACCGTGGGCGGTTCACTGAGCACACGCGTCTGACCGCAGACATTAAGCTGCCCGAACTTACCCGCGACAGCTTCATCGATCTCTATCCGCTGCTGCCTTATCAGATCGATCTTATTATCCAGGTGGTGTCAGGGCTGCGCACGCAAGGCGGTGCTAGCAAGCACGTCGGCGGGGCGAACCGGACGATCATCAAGCTGGCGCAGCAGCTCCTAATCAATCCGGCCGTCAATCTCGCGGACCAGCCGATTGGCTCCGTCGCAAGGCTCGACCAGGTTTACGACCTCGTCGAGGGCAATATCGGTTCCGAGGTTCGCGCGAAGATTTCCGCTATCTCCAAGGAGCTAGACCATCCGCTCGCGCAGCCAGTCGCGAAGGTGATCTGCCTCCTGCAATACGTGAAGAGTGTCCACCGTACAGCCGAAAATATATCGGCCGCCCTCCATCCCGGAGTTGGTGGAGACTCCCAGCTCGCCGCGGTGAAAGATGCACTCCGCCAGCTCGAAGCGGCGAACAAAGTTCGCCTCGGCGATGACGGATACCGTATCCCGACACCCGCGGAGGACGACTGGGAGCGCATTCGTAACGGTATAAATCCGAAGCCCGGTGACGCGCATCGCATCTATTCCGAGGTGTTGGCCGGATTCTGGCAGCCGCAACCAACCCACACCCTATTCGACACGAAGACCTTCAAGGCCGGCCTCGCGATCCACGGACGTGAGATTGTCGATGGCGACATGATGTTTCATGTCCATCTCGCTGAGGATGGGGCAGCGTTTCAGGCACTCGCCGCGGAGCTTCGTGCCCGTAGTCAACAGGAGCGTAAGAGCGTCTTCTGGGCGGTCGCCCTCAATGACGCGATCGATCGTGAGACGGTTGAGCTATTTCGTTCCAAGGAGATGTTGGCGCGGAAGGAGCGCGAAGCGAAGACCGCAGACGAAACTGCGCTCATTGGCGAAGAGAAGATTCGGCAAAGGCGACACCAGGATGAGCTGCGTCGGCTCGTAAGAGCTGCCTGCCTCGCTGGCAGCGTCAGCTTCCGCGGTAACGATCGCAGCCCGGGCGATCGGGCAGTCGACATGGGCAAGAGCGCCGCCGAAATTCTGAGCGACGTGCTGCCAGAGGTGTTCGATCGATTCAGGGAAGCTGCCGCGAAGCCTGCCGATGTCAAGAAGGGCCTCGATGCCCTGTTCACCGCAGAGAACCTTCAGGGCCTCCCGTCCGTGTTCGGAAGCCTTGGCCTTTTACGCGACGAAAAGGGCAAGACGGTCTTCCGGGTTGAAAGCGGCGCACTGGCCGAGGTGCTTTCACGTATCGAGGAACGCGCCAACTACGGCGATACCGCGAGTGGTCGCTATCTCGCCGATGAGCTGGCGAAGGAGCCGTTCGGCTGGGACTTCGAAGTCGTCCGCTTGCTGGTGCTCTCGCTGCTGAGAGCAGGAAAAATCCAAGCCACCAGCAAAGGTCAGACGATCGACTCCGCGACGGGGATCGAAGCCCGCGATACTTTTTCAAACAACAACTTCTTCCGCCAAGCGTCGTTCAGGCCGAAGAAGGGCATCGAATTCGAGGAGCTGGTGAAGGCGTCCGAGGCCTTCCGTGACACGTTCGGTAGCGAGGTCAAAGAGCTCAACGCCGGCGCGATCGTCTCGGAACTCCGCAAGGAGATCGCCCGCCATGAAGACCCGGTCTCGTCCGCGCATGCCCAGCTGATCGCCTACCGGCTTCCGGGGGCTGCAGTCCTCGACGGCGCCATTGGACAAATGAAGGCTGTCCTGCGCGGATCCGAGGACAATGCGATCGCGACTTTCAATGCGTCGCATCGCGCCATTAAGGACGCCATCAAGCGCGCTACCGAGCTTGAGCAGGCCCTTTCAGAACCAAAGCTGCGCGATCTCGATCGGGCACGAGAAGCCCTTCGATCGGCCTGGCCGTTCCTCAGCGGCGAAGCGGATGTAGCTGACGACCTGCGTGCCGATGCCACCGAGCTTGAGGATCTCCTGGCGCGGGAGACTTTCTACCGCGAGCTGCCGCTTATCGAGCAGCACGCGTCGGCTATCGATGCCGAGTACGCACGTCGTTTCGACGAAGCGTTGGACGCTCGCATTGACGCCTACACGCATGCGCTTGAACGGCTGGCGCAGACTCCCGGCTGGGATGGCATCGATCAGGACCAGCAGGAGAAGCTTGCGGCTCCGTTGCTGCGAGGGAAAACGCGGGATCAGGTGCGCGTACCAATTCCTCAGCTCCGCTCGGAACTGGACGCCTGTGAGGCTCGGCTTCAGGACGCGATCGCAGAACTCCACCGCATTGTCGACGGCGATCGCGTCGCGACCGTGCGGTTGGGTGGATACTTCTCCGGTGGGGTCGAAACCGAAGAACAGCTCGATGCCGCTCTCGCCGGCATTCGGGAGGAGTGTTCGCGCCTGATCGGCACCGGCAAGAAGGTGATCGTCCAGTGATCGGCGCGCACCATGGATAAGGCGACGCGAAACGCTATCGAGCGGGCGACCCAGCAGGCGCGGAAGCTGTTGGACGAGGATTTTTCGTCACAGCTCGAAGGCACGTTCGACGTGTTGCGCAGCGGCGTGATCGCTCCAGCCGGTGGCGCGCATTTAACGGCCCGCCAGAAGTTTCAGCGGGACAAAATCGTCGCGACGATCGAACACAAGCGGGCCGCTGGGGCCACCGCCGTTGAGGCGGTCACCGACTATGTAAGGGATTCTGCGTTCACGACGCTGAACCGGTTCGTCGCGCTCAAAATGCTCGAAGCACGCCAGCTTGTGCAGGAGTGCATTTCCAAAGGCGACCAATCTTCTGGATTCAAGGAGTTCTGCGGTATGGCGCCGGGCGTAGCGCTGCTACCCGACGCCGCCGGTTATCGCCTTTATGTTGAAAGCCTGTTCGACGAGTTCTCGACTGAGATCAAGGTCCTGTTCGACCGGCGGGATGCCGCCTCTGTCCTGTGGCCCAAGCGGCAGACGTTCGAAGCATTGCTAGCCCTCCTAAATGCGCCTGACCTGTCGGGAGTTTGGGATGAGGATGAGACGATCGGGTGGGTCTACCAGTTTTTCAATAGCGGCGAAGAGCGCAAGAAAATGCGCGACGAGAGCCAGGCTCCGCGTAACAGCCGCGAGCTGGCCGTCCGCAACCAGTTTTTTACGCCTCGCTACGTCGTCCAGTTCCTTGTCGACAACACGCTCGGCCGCCTCTGGCTGGAGATGCACGGCGTGCAATCTCGATTGACCGACCTCTGCGAATATCTCGTGCGCTCCGCCGATGACACGGTCCAGGTACGTCCGAAGAAGGATCCGCGGGACCTCCGGATTTTGGACCCTGCCTGTGGCTCAGGGCATTTCCTCCTCTACAGCTTCGACCTCTTGCTCGCGATATACGAAGAAGCCTGGTCCACGGAGGGGCCAGCTCCCGCAAGTGATGCGACTGGCCGATCCTTGCGCAATGATTACGCTGATCTGGCCGATCTTCGACGATCTGCTCCGAAGCTAATCGTCGAACACAACCTTCATGGCGTCGATATCGACCCCCGCTGCGCGCAGATCGCGGCTTTGGCGCTATGGCTGCGGGCACAACGCGCGTGGAGGGACTTTGGCGTACCCGCGTCTGATCGGCCTCGAATCCAGCGCACGCACATCGTAGTGGCAGAATCGATGCCCGGAGACGCTGCGCTTGTTGACGAATTCGCAGCCCGTCTTGACCCCCCGCTGCTACGCGACCTCTTCAAAAAAATGGTGGGCGAGAGTCGATTGGCGGGGGAGCTGGGCACCCTCCTTCGAGTTGAAGCCGCCATCGCCGCGGAGCTTCGACGCGCTCGCGAACAATTCGTCAAGCAGCGCCAAACCACGGGATTTCTGCCGGGCATGGAGCCTGTGGTTAAGCAGGGTTCTTTGGATCTCTCAGGCATCGACGATGACCGCTTCTTTCATGAGGCCGAGATCCGAATTGTCGAAGCACTCCGTGCGTTCGCTGAGTCGGCAACTGGTCGCGCCAGTGTGCGGCGCAGGCTTTTTGCAGACGACGCAGCCCAGGGGGTCGCTCTCATCGATTTGACGCGAACGCGGTTCGACGTGGTCTTGATGAACCCTCCCTTCGGCGCATGCAGCGTCGCGGCGAAAACGGAATTCGACAAATCATACCCCCGCACAAAGAACGATGTGTACGCAGCTTTTGTAGAACGAGGTATCGAACTCCTTCACCCTCGTGGACGGCTCGGGGCAATCACCTCACGAACAGGATTTTTTCTTTCGAGCTTCCAGAAATGGCGAGAAGAAGTCCTGTTGCCAAAAGCGCCACCACGCATCGTAGCTGATTTAGGCATCGGCATACTAGACGGCGCGATGGTCGAAACTGCCGCTTATTGCTTGGAGGCAGTGGCATGACACTATTCATCCGAGCTGTCGCCGCCGAGGACAAAGCGGCCGCGATAAAGCGGGCGATATCGGGCGATTCCGCTGATAGGTTCGCACCTGACCTTGATCAATTCAAGCAGCTACCCGGTACGCCTTTCGCTTACTGGGTCGGTGCTGGTGTGCGTGCAGCTTTCCAGCGCTTTCAAACGGTTGAGGGCAATGGGAGGGCTGTTCGGCAAGGCCTGGCAACTGCCGATGACTTTCGTTTTGTAAGAACGCATTGGGAGATTGACCCTCGGGACCGCGGCAAGAAGTGGTTTCCTTTCGCCAAAGGTGGACGACTTTCGCCGTTTTATGCTGGCATCCATTTGGTCGTGAATTGGGCCGATGGCGGGGCAGAGATCAAGAACAATCTCAATGAGAAGGGTAATGTCAGATCTAATGTTTGGATGCTCCGCGATACAGCTGCAAACTATTTTTTCAAAGGCGGGCTAACCTGGCCTCTTAGAGCGAGTAAGTTCGCGCCGCAGCCATTACCCGCTGGATGCATTTTTTCGGTGAGAGGGTATTCTGTCTTTCTTGAAGAAATGCTGTTATTGCCTTCTCTTGCCATTTTTAATAGCAAGCCGTTTGACTACATATTCAAAGCTCTGCTTGGTCGGTTTGGATATCCAGAGTTCATTGTCGGCGTTCTGCAAAAGTTGCCTTGGGCCGAGCCATCTGTCGAGCAAGCCAATGACTTGGCGGCTCTTGCGAGGAGTGCTTGGAGCCTTGCGCGAACCGCTGACACGGCGGTGGAAACATCTCTGGCGTTCACACTCCCCGCGCCTCTCAATGCTGCGGACAGCGTTGCCGCCGTGACGAGCAAGCTCGCCGGATTGCAATCGAAGATCGATGCGATTTCATTCGAATTGTTTAACCTGGATGAGAGCGACAGGACTGAGATCGAAGGTGCGGCCGTCTTCGCTTCAGCCGAAATCAATGAAGATAACGATGAAAGCGAAGACGACAATTCAGAAGTCGCTGCTGCTGAGAATGCACAGTTTTACGTTCTATCCTGGTCCGTCGGAGTCGCATTCGGGCGCTTCGATATCCGGCTTGCGACTGGAGAGCGCTCAATTCCGCCTGAGCCGGAGCCATTTGACGCATTGCCGGACCGTAGCCCGGGGATACTTCCGAGTGGCGCCGCTCCGTTTATGCCGTGCAGCGGCATATTTGTCGATGACCCCGGGCACGCGGACGACCTAATTTCGCGAATTATCGCTGTCTATGAACGCGTAGGCCAGCCGTGGCCCGAACCAGCTGCCCTGCGGCGCAGCTTCGCTCGGGAATTCTTCCCGGGTCATATCAAAATGTACACTAAAAGCCGCCGAAAGGCGCCGATATACTGGCAACTAGCGACTCCGACAGGAAGTTATTCGGTCTGGCTCTATCTTCATACCCTAAACAAGGACACGCTTTTTCGGGCTCAGACGGACTATATTGCGCCGAAGCTCGCGCACGAGCAGCGCCAACTCGATCAGCTGCGGGCCGACTCCGGACCAAACCCGAGCGCCTCACAGCGAAAAGCAATCGAAGCCCAAGAAGCTTTCATTGGTGAATTGCAAGCTCTCCTCGGCGAGGTGAAGCGTGTGGCTCCCCTTTGGAATCCGACGCTCGACGACGGTGTGGTGATCATAATGGCGCCGCTCTGGCGGCTCGTGCCCCAGAACAAGCCGTGGCAGAAGGAACTTAAGGCGAAATGGGACGAACTCGCCGCAGGAAAGTACGACTGGGCGCATGTCGCCATGCATCTGTGGCCTGAGCGTGTGGTCCCCAAATGCGCCACTGACCGAAGCCTCGCCATCGCGCACGGCCTTGAAGAGGTCTTCTGGAAAGAGGGAGATAATGGAGATTGGGTCTCGCAATCGTCGCCGATGCGCTCGATCGAGGAGCTCGTACACGAACGCACATCGGCTGCGGTCAAGGCCGCGCTGAAGGAGCTGTCTGAAGCTTCGGCACCGAATGGCGCGAAGACCCGAGCACGGAGGTCATCATCATGACGATCTCCGAGGACACCATCAAGAACGCGGTCCTTCGCTACCATCGCGAGTACGACCGATACCTGAAGCTTTCCGCGCGCGTCGCAGAGATATGCAGGTTCGAGATCGTTGAGGGCAATGCGATCCGCGCCCAGGTCACCTTTCGCGCGAAAAGCCCCAAGAGTCTTGAGGGGAAGCTTCGGCGCTTTGCCGCTTCGGGCAAGAGAGATCTGCCGACGGTACAATCGGTCTTCGACGCGGTGCGCGATCTCGCTGCGGTGAGAATTGCGACCTACGAACAGCGGCATGAGGACCAGGTCGTACAGTTGGTTTGCAACCGGTTCGTCGATCTGAAGGGCGCGAAGCCCCAGAGCGAGCGGAAGGATAAGAACGCGGCGGACAACAACAATTTCTATAGAGCAACGCATATCGAAGCGTTTTTGCCGGAGGCCGATGTGATCGGCACCTACGCCAACGTCTCGGACGTCCCTTGCGAGATTCAGGTCTGCAGCATGATGGCCCATGTGTGGAATGAGATCGAACACGATCTCGGCTATAAGCCTCTGACCGGCTCCCTATCTGAACAGGAGCGCAGCCTGCTGGTGTCGCTTGGGTTTGCCGTTCGGCAGGGCGACATCACGATCGGAAATCTTTTCGCCGAGACGGAGCGACGGCAACGCGAGCACGGCGGCGTTTTCACGGACGTGTACGACTTCGTCGCGCGGGTCCGCGGTTGGTTCCCGGATATCGACTTCGGGCGAAACGCCGGCCCCCTGTACGAAGCACTGCAACCTGTTCGCCTCGTCTCGCCGGAAAGCATCAGGAAGCTGATTGCTGCTTCCGAGCCTATGACAGCGACCGCGCAGAGCGCGCTCGATGAATTCTCGGCGAAGCTGGCGGCCAAAGGCGATGCGCGGTTCGCTTTGGACCGTAACTCCTCGGACCTTCTCCTCGTCCTGCTCCTGCCCAAGGTCGCAGCCTACATCGTGTCGTCATCCGGCGAAGCCGTTTCCGATGGTGTTGCGCGCCTGCGCTGGTTTGCTGCCCGCTTTCAGGAGCTCTCCAAGGTGGAAAGCGGAGGTCTCAGCTGATGCACCCCTTGAATGAGTATATTTCGAAGCAGCTCGCTGAGAAGCTGAAAGCGAGGAAGGTGGTCGTCTGGTACGATCCGCGCCGCGAATTTGCGCCCTTTATAGGGGAACTGCGGGGCGGCGCTCGGACAAGCGACGAAGCCGTCCCCGTCGCCGTTGGCGGACTGGCTGCGCGTCTTGCGGAGTTCGATGGCTCAATGTTTGAGCTGCGCGCGGTCGTGGAACCGTTCGTCTGCGATGACGCGCCGAGCGAGTGGGTCATCATCTACCTGCCCGGCTGCGAGCGTGATCGGCACGGATCAGTGCTGATGGAGCTCGAGAAGGCCGGTGAATGCTACGAGCCGCAGCTTAAGCGGCTGGCGCGCAATGTTCTTCGTCAACGGTACACGGACGGGGTCATCGACGAGATGTTGGCGCCCGAACGTGTCTCATACGAAGATCTCGCACGGGCATCCTCTGACACATCATCGACAGAGCCGCCATCGGTTCTGAAATCCATCTTCCACGGCGCTTCGGGCAATGACGGTATCATTGCCCCCTGGCTTGCGAGCGACGGGCGCGATGCTGAAATCGAGTCGAAAGAAGCCACGCGCGAACTTGTAAAGCTCATACGTTCGAAGCTCGGTCTTGAGCTTCCGGACGACGCACCTCTGTCGAGGCTTCGATCCATCACCCTTCGGTATGTTCTGGCCGGAGAATTCCGCGGCGATTTGAGCGGCGCGCTTCCGTTGGCGCTTGATAGCATACCGGCGCCACGGACCAGGGATGAGGAAGGCGCGGTCCGGGAACTCGCGCACCTGCTTCGCACCAAGTTTTCGGAGGCCTATCCCGGCATGGCCGACCGCGTGGAGGCCGAACTTGGGCTGAACGCGGCCGCCATTTCCGCAGGAACCCTCGGATCGATCGATACCTTCCGCTTCGAGGAACGAGCGTTGCTCGCGCACTGCGGCGACCTCGTCGCACAGAAGAAGTTTGATCAGGCCCTCGAACTGATCACCGGCCGCGAGCAAAGTTTCTGGCTCGATCGAGATGTCGGTCGAAAGGCGCAGTGGGAGGCCTGCCGTCGCATGGCCGAGCTGGGAGCCCTCGGCGTGGCCGTTCGGGCGGCGGTCGGCAAGGCCTCAGTCGACGCCAACGGCTGGATCGACGCCTACGTAGCCAAGGACGGTTGGTTCCGATTGGATCAGGCTCAACGGCGGCTTGAAGCATGGGTCGCCAACCTTGACGACGAGCCCGAAGAGCGCCCGCTGGGGATCGTGCGCGGCGTCTATGAGGACGCTTGCCGCGCCATGGCCGACGGCTTCACGCGAGCGCTCGTGGCGGCCAACTGGGCCGTCTCGAGTTGCTTGCACCAGACTAGGATTTTTAGTGAAGTCGTTTCTGAGCAGCCGAAGCCCGTCGCCTATTTCTTCGTCGATGCCATGCGCTTCGAGATGGGCGTCGAACTCTCAGAGCGACTCCCAAAGTCGGTAGAAGTCAGCGTGCGCGCAGCCGTCTGCGCCCTCCCGAGCATTACCCCGATTGGGATGGCGGCCCTTCAGCCGGGGGCATCTTCAAGCTTCAGTGTGGTCGAGCAGGGTGGAGCACTGGGGGCTCGGATCGATGACGCGTTCCTTCCTGACCTAACCGCACGGAAGAAATTTGCCGCCTCGCGGATCCCCAAAGTGGCGGACATCGCGCTCGACGAATTGCTGAGTTTGCAACCGTCTAGACTTGCTAAGAAGGTCGAGGGTTCTCAGGTCATCATTGTCAGGTCGCAGGAAATCGACCACGCGGGCGAGCGCGGGTTCACTTTCCAGGCTCGGCAGGTGATGGACACCGTCATCGATAATCTCGCCCGGGCCATCCGAAAGCTCGCGGCAGCTGGTGTCGAGCACTGCGTATTGACCGCAGATCACGGCCACCTCTTTTTTCCATCTGACCGCGATGAATCGATGCGAATCGAGTCGCCGGGAGGCGACGAAGTCGACCTTCACCGGCGCTGCTGGATTGGGCGCGGTGGCACAACACCGTCTGGTTGCGTGCGCGTGACGGCCTCCGCGCTTGGTTACGACTCCGATCTCGACTTTGTATTTCCCTTGGGAAGTGGGGTCTTCAAGGCCGGGGGTGACCTGGCATTCCACCACGGCGGCCCATCATTGCAGGAAATGGTCATCCCAGTTGTAACGGTCCGCATGAAGACGAGCGCGCCGGGGCGTTCGTCCTCGGGACCAGTAGCGGCCATCGGCCTGCCCGAGGCAGTCACCAACCGCATCTTCAGCGTGGTGATCCAACTCGACGGCAAAAATCTCTCCCTGTTTTCAACCGAACTGGTGGTCCGCCCCCTTCTTATGTCCGCCGGAAAGCAAGTGGGCGGCGTCGGAATGGCCATCGACGGCGAGTTCGATCGCTCGACAGGCTGCGTGAAATTGGAGGCCGGGAAGCAGGTCACGGTGGCGTTCTTGCTGAGCGACGAGAGCGTGCCGTCGCTCCGCGTCGTCATCCAAGACCCGACAACTGACGCGGAGCTGTATCGCTCACCCACCGACATCCCGGTCCGTCTCGGAGTTTAAGCATGAGCAATGGTACACTGCCGGCCCGCGACGCACTCGACAACAAAGCGAACCAGCTGTTCGCCGGAAAAGTTGTCCGGAAGGATCTCGTTCGCAAGGTCAAGGTAGGGGCCAATGTGCCCGTCTTCGTGCTGGAATTTCTACTTGGAAAATATTGCGCCTCGTCCGATGAGGTCGCAATTCAGATGGGGCTGCAGGTCGTCAACGACACGCTCGCAAACAACTATATTCGACCAGACGAGTCTGCGAAGGCGCAGAGCAAGGTCAAAGAGAGTGGAAAATATTCTTTCATCGACAAGGTCAAAGTGCGGCTGGTCGATTCCGACTACTGGGCAGAAGGTGTAAATTTTAATAACAAATTCCTTCATATACCTAGCCAATACGTGCGTGATTATGAGCGCCTGCTTATGGGTGGCGTGTGGGCGCAAGTCGACATGCGGTTCGAAACCGACGAGGAGTCGAAGGGCAAAAATCCGTTTTGGATCGACAAGCTAGTCCCCATTCAAATCGCGACGTTCGACCTCGACGAATACCGCAATGTCAGAAAACAGTTTACCACCGACGAGTGGTTAGATCTGATCGTACGGAGCATGGGGTACGAGCCTGGGGAGATGTCTAGGCGGCTCAAGCTGCTCTTCTTGGTTCGACTCATCCCTTTGACGGAGCGGAACTACAACCTTGTTGAGCTTGGCCCTCGCGGGACCGGCAAGAGCTACGTGGTCCAGGAGGTTTCGCCGTATACAGCGCTTCTGACGGGAGGGACGACAGTCGCCAATCTGTTCGGCCATATGTCGGGGCGTCAAAAAGGCATGGTCCAGATCTGGGATGTCGTGGGCTTCGACGAGGTCGCAGACCTCCAGAAGATGCCTAAGGAAGTCATCACGACGATGAAGACGTACTGCGAGTCTGGCACCTTCCAACGTGGGCAGGAGGCCGTTGCAGGGGATGCCAGCATAGCTATGTTCGGCAACACCAATCAGCCGATCGACGTCATGGTCCAGACGGGCCATCTCTTCGCGCCGATGCCCGACACTATTCGTGACGACATGGCATTCATCGACCGGCTGCACTTTTATCTCCCTGGCTGGGAGATTCCGCAGATGCGGAACGAGCTGTTCACGGACCACTACGGCTTTGTTGTGGACTATCTCGCTGAGGCGCTGCGCGACATGCGCAAGCACAACTTCACTGAGATTATCGACCGGTTCTTTTCGATGGGCGCGCATCTGAACGCGCGCGATCGTAAAGCGGTCAGGAAGACCGCGTCTGGATTGGTGAAAATTTTATTTCCTCATGGCGACGTGACACAGGAGGAGCTCGCAGAAATTCTTGAGCTTGCTCTTGAAGGACGGAGACGCGTGAAGGAACAGCTCAAGAAGATGGGTTCCTTTGAATATTACCAAACGTCGTTCAGCTACACGCTCCAGGACACCGGCGAAGAGCGCTTTGTTGGTGTCCCCGAGCAGGGCGGACGCGATTTGATTTCCGCCGATCCTCTGTCTCCTGGAAGTGTCTATACGGCCGGCGTGACATCCGACGGAACCGTCGGCCTTTATCGGTTGGAGGTATCCGTTTCTAGCGGCACTGCAAAGCTACGGTTGGCTGGTGGCATTTCTGGTGCAATGAAGGAATCGGTGCAACGAGCCTTTAGCTATGTCCAGGCGAAGAAGGTCGAGCTTGGGATTACCCGGGATCTTGAGACTTCTGACCTCCACGTCGAGGTGATCGATTTATTGGGAAATCGCGTTGAGGCCGAGATCGGCGTCGCGTTCTTCGTGGCGGCCTATTCGGCACTTCGCAAAGTGCCAGTCAGTCCCGCGCTGCTCGTTCTTGGCGACATGAGCGTGCAAGGGAATATCAAGCCGTTGCGATCCCTGACCGAGCCCCTTCAGGTCGCGAAAGACAATGGGGCGAAGCGCTCACTCATTCCGATAGAGAACAAACGCAACTTTCTCGATGTGAGCGCTGACATTATGGAGCACGTCGACCCAATCTTCTATGGGGATCCGAAGACGGCAGCTATGAAGGTGCTGGGCAACGTATAACAAGGGGGGCGCCGAGGCGAGCTTTGCTGTGGCGTCCTCGAGCGACAATCGCTGGCCGGCTTATCCGTCGGCAGATCGCCGCAGGGTCCACCCCGGACGGCGTGTCTCCTATCGGGTTTCGACGGCGATCAGCGAGGCGGAGATGTCGGCGATGGACCGGAACAGCACCAGCGCGTCGTCCCTTGACGGCAGGAACCCGCGGCGGCGCCAGAACACAGCCGCCTCGTCATCGACGGCATTGACGACCAAAGCGCGCCCGCCGATCAGCGCGGCGCCGCTGACACTGCGGGCGAGGGCGTGGTTGAACAGCCCAGTGCCGATCCCCCGCCCGATCCACGCCTGATCGGTGGCAAGCTGGCCGAGCAGAATGCAGGGCACCGGGTTCGGGGGCTGGCCGGTGCGGATCGAGCGCGGCAGGGCGGCGGGGACGATGGCAGTCGGCGCCAGGCCGTAATAGCCGACGACACGGCCCGCCACGTGGACGACCATGACCACCGTGAACCCCTTCTGCTGATTGGCCAGCGCCCGGGTCTTCAGCCAATGATCGAGCGAGGGCTTGCCGCAGGAGAAGTGGGTTACGTCGTGGCCGGGCTTCAGCAGTTCGGGGGCGGAGAGCGGCGGCTCCGCCATCAGTGCTTCGCCGCGCCCTTCTCCCACGGCGCCTTGCGACGGAGGGAAGCCACCATCTCCGGAACGGGAGTGGCGGGGGCGGAGATGGCCTGGACGAACGCCTCGAAGCCCTCCGGGGTCATGCGGAGCAGCGTGCTTTCCATGAGGACCTCCTCGGCGGCCCGGACCGCCGCCTCCCGCACGAAGTCGGTCCGCGACCGGCCGCGCAGGTCCGCGGCGCGGTCGATGATGGCGAGGTCGCCTTCCGGGAGGCGCATCGAGAGCGGGTGGTCTTTGCGTTTGGTCGCGCCGGTCATGGTGGTCCCCTTCGCCATGGCGCGAATGTAGGAGATCGTAGCGCGTTTTGCAATACGCAACGCGCTGCTGCGCGCTCTCCCAGGCGCGGTCACTCCGACCCGGCGATGGTTGACTGATCTCCGTGGCGCTCCCGGTTGGACTGCGACGGTTCTGAATTTGGCGGCGGCTTATGCGGCACGGCCGCTGGTACCCGGCGCACCGGAGCCCGGAACGCCCGATCTGTGGTGATGAACCGCTCGACGATGATCGGCACCAGCTTCTCGATGGTCGGCGCCTCGGACAGGCCGTCCTGCGCCGCGATTGCGGCGGCGTAGTCGCGGATCAGAGCGTCCAGCGCCGCAGTGAAGGTGATGGTGCGCTTGACCGGCCGGTCGTCCGGCAGCGGGCCGATGCGGAGTTTCGCCATCCCCGTCCTCCTCACCCTCTCCCATAGGGCCGCAGCACGATGTCGCGGTTCACCATCACGTCGAGCGGGAAGCCAGGGCGCACGGTCAGGGTCGGCTGAACGCCGAGGTCGCGCGAGACGATCGACTGCCCGGCCTGGTTGGCGGCCTGGTCCGCGCTCTGGCCGAGCGCGATGATCACGTTGCCCGTCCCGGTGCCGCCGACCACGTTGTTGGTTGCGAGCGCGCTGGAGACCCCGAGCAGCGAGGACAGCGCGACGCCGCGCAGCAACCGCCAGAAATGGTAATCGACGCCGTCCTCGAGACCCGCATAGCCCTGGGTGTCGGCGCCGGGCAGGTTGTCGAGTACCACAGAACTGCCGTCGGGCATGATCAGCCGTGTCCAGATGAGCAGCACCCGTGACTGCCCGTAGGCGACGACACTGTCGTATTTGCCGATCAGCTTCGCGCCCTGGGGGACCAGCAGGGTGCGGCCGGAGACGCTGTCATAGACGTCCTGCGTCACCTGGGCGATCACCTGCCCCGGCAGGTCGGAGTTCAGGCCGGTGATCAGCGCCGCCGGTATCACGGTGCCGGCCATCAGCTCGTAGGGGCTGAGCGGGGCTTGCAGCCGGTCGGGCGAATAGATCGCGCGATCGACCGGACTGTTCAGGAACGCCTGCTTGGCGTCCTGCTGGTTCTGGTCGCCATGCGGCCCGGCGAGTGCGCCGTTACCGCTCGCAGGTCCGGGAGCGGGCTCGCCGGCTGGCAGGGCACCTGACGCGGTGCCGGCTGCACCGTTGGTGCCGCCGGTATTCGCCGCCACGGTGAAGAACACCCCCGCATCGGCGGCCTGGGCGCGCAGCCGTGCCGCGGCTTGGTCCGCACCATTTGGTGGCGCCGCGAAGGCGGTGGGCGCCCCTTGCCCCAACATCGGCCGGCCGAGATCGCCCGGCAGCGGTGGACCGAGCCGGGGCACCGCTCGCGGGGGCGCCGGCAGCGGCTTGGGCTTGGTCAGGCTGGCATAGCCGTTCTGCAGGCCGCCAATCACATCGGGCGAGGGCCGGACATCCGTGTTGTAGAGCTCCTTGCCGGTGGTGATCCGGAAGCTGTGCAGCGCGAACGCCCACCAGACCGCCCCCACCACGCAGACCGCTACGCCGCCAGCTGCAACAATCAGCACCCGACGCGAGAGGCGCGTCACTGCACGCGGCCGCGCCCGCAGCGCAAAGTCGGCCGGAGCAGCCTTGGGTGCCGGTCGCTGCCCAGGCTCCGCGTCATCAGGATCCGCCATCAGTTGTGCCCATCGGTCCGCGTGATGCGCACGACCTGCTGCGGCCCGGCGCCGAGGCGAAGTTCGGCGGCGGCGAACAGCCGATCGACGATCATGGTGTGGCCGCGCACGCGGTAATTGACGATCTCCGCCTTGCCGCCCGGCGCGCCGAGGATGAACAGCGGCGGCATGTCGCCCTGGGCGATCCCCGGCGGGAACTGGACATAGACCTTCGAGCCATCATCGAAGACCTGCACCGGCCGCCAGGGCGGATCATCGCCGCTGAGCCGATACCGGAAATGCAGCGCCGCGATGTTCACATCATTCGCCGCCACGGTGTTCGCGTAATCCGTCGCCGCGGCGTTCTGCGTCCGTAATGCTAGCAGATCGTCCTGCGGATAATTCCAGGACACCGCGGCCATGTAGGTGTCCTTGGTCGGATGCACCTCGAGGTGATAGGCGCGCCGATCGGTCATGATGACGATGTTGTTCATCGGCAGGTCCGCCGAAATCGGTTTGATCAGCACATGCACCTGCTGATCGGCCCCCGCGCCGCTGGTGGTGTTGCCGATCTTCCATTGCACGGTGTCGCCAGCCGCGATCGAGATCAGATGCTCGCCGGGCTGGAGCGCGATGTCGGTCACGTGCAGCGGCGAGGCGTAGATTTCGTACAGCGCCCCGTCCGACCAGGGGAACACCTGCATGGCGTTGATGTAGCCGTCGCGCGTCGGGTTGATGCGCGCCGCGGCGTTGGCCTGGGCCACGCGAACGATCGGATTTGCGGGCTGCGCTGGCACCCGGCTCGCCGAGGCCCGCGGCACTTTCTTGAGCTGCCCCGGCAGCGGCAGTGGCTCGGGCCAGGTCACGACCTGAACCGGGGCCGGCGGCGACGGCACGAGATGCGCCGGCTGCGGGTTGTCGTAAGCGATCTTCGGCACGGGCTGGGCGCAGGCCGAAAGTGCCAACGCACCGCCACACGCGAGGGCGAACGAAAACCTCATGGCGTCGATCCTTCGGTCTGGGTGGTGTTCACCTCGCGCGCCCAGCTAATCGCATCGATGTAGATGCCGAGCGGGTTCTGTCGCAGCGCCGCCTCGGTGTGCGGGGTCTGGATCACCACGGTCAGGATCGCGGTCCAGTGCTCGGGTTGCAGTGCAGTGCCGTCCTGGAACGGATGCTCGACCCAGGCGACGCGGAAGGAATTCGGGCTGGCGCGGACGACGCTGGTGACGTCCACGGTCACGGCGCGCTTGCCGATCTGGCCGAATGGATCGGCCTGACGGGCATAGGCGTCGAGCATCGGCTTGGCGCGGCTGGTGATCTGCGCATAGGCGTCGAGCCAGGCTTGGCGGACGACGACAGGATCGACCGAGAGGCCGCGCACGCGCTCGATGAACTGCGCCAGGAAGTAGGCGATCTCGGTATCGGTCGGCTGCACCTCCACCCGCGCAGGGGCGATCGCCTGCACCGCGCCGAGATGATCGACCTCGACGATGAACGGGGTGACCATGGCGCGGGAATGCGTGCGGATGTCATCGGCGGTGACGACCGCGGCGAGCGCCAGGCAGCCGAACGCCATCAGGCGCCAGTTCGCGGCCTGCACGCGGGCAGAGCCGATTCTCTGGTCCCACAGTTGCCCGGCGCGCTGATAGGGCGTGGCCGGCGCCTCGGTGTCGCCGAGACGGGAGGAGAAGCGGCGCCACCTCATGTTCCGTCCCCGCGCAAATTGGGCCGCATGCCGCCACCGTGGCCTTCGGCTTCGTGGAGGATGTTCTGCGCCGCCCGGGAGACGGCTTGCCGTCGCAGGCGCTGGGCCCAGGCCGGTGCACCGCTGGGAGCCGCTGCGGACGGGGATGTGACGGCAGCATCTCCGCCCGATCCGCCGGTGGCCGACCAGGCGGCGCGTTGGCCGGTGGCGAAGCGATCGCGCAGCGCCGTCGAGGCAGTCTGGGCCGTACCTCGCAGACCGCTGGTGGCCGCACCGGCCGCCCCGCGAGCGACACCGGCCAGGCCGGCGGAAACCGACCCGCCGCCGGTGGCGCTGCCGAGCGTATAGGCACCGCTCGCGCCGCCGGCGAGTGAAGCCGCGGCACCGACGCCGCCGGCCAGGGCGCGGGCGGCTGCCACCCCTCCCATCCCGGCCAGGGCCGCAGCGCCGGCGACAGCACCGCCCGCGGCGGCGGCGCTGCCAAGGCCCAGTTGCGGTGCGCCAGAGGTGATGCCGGCGGCAAGCCGGTTCGCCGAGAAGGCCAGCCCGGCGATGGTCATCGAGGCGAGCAGAATGGTGAGCGCGTCCTGGAGCGAGAGTTCGGTCGCCGGGTTGCTCGGCAGGATCTGGCCGAAGAGCTGGGTGCCGATGCCGGTGATCACCGCGAAGACGAGGATGCGCACACCGGAGGTGACGATCTGGCCGAGTACTGGCTCGGCAATGAAAGCGGTGCCGCGCCAGAGCGCGAAGGGGACCAGGATGAAGCCCTTCAGCGTGGTCAGCTTGAATTCGATGATCGCCAGGAACAGCAGGATCGCGAGCACGAAGAACCCGAGCAGAGTGACGATCCAGGACAGACCCATGACCAAGATCTGGCCGAGGTTCCAGAAGAAGTCTGGAAACCCGGCGAGGCGCTGGATCTGGGAGAGGAGGACGTCCGCACCCTGCACGCCGGCCTGGGCGAGGCGGCCGGGCTGGAGGAAGTTCGCGTAGGAAAGCGAAGAGCCGGTCGCCTTCAGACCAAGTGCGGCAAAACTGTTGAAGACGAGTTGCGTAAGCAAAGGCCAATTATTCAGGATGAAGGCGAAAAAGCCGACGTACAGGACCTTCTTTGCGAGCGTCTGGATGGCGTCGTCCTCGCCGAGCGCCCAGGCGAGACCGGCCAACGTCGCGTCAATCCCAATCAGCACGGCGACGAGAAACCCGACGTCAGGGGAGATCAGGCCGAACCCTGAATTGATGTAGTTGCTGAAGACGTTGAGGAAGTGGTCGATGACGGACGTGTTGCTACCCATGCGGCGCTCCAGCCGGTGCAGGCGGAATCGGCCGCTGCTTCTCCGCGGGGACCAGTTTGTTCGGAGTGTTTCGGAATATGTTCACCGGTTCCGGGGTGTACGTGACCCCATTCCCGAAGAACCGCTTGTCCTCGGCCCGCCACGCCGTTTGGCATCGCGCATCATCGTTCGCGGCCATCCCGAGATGCTTGCAGCGATCCATCTCTGCATTCAGCAGCGTCGGGTTAGCAACGAGTTGGTCGATCGTCGGTGCTGCCGCCCAAGCGGGCGTGGCGATGCTGAAGATGCCGATGATGACCAGAGCTTTGGCATTCATGGTGCGGGTCCTCCGAACACGTTGACCGGGGTCGGAGTATAGCTCACGCCATTGCCGTAGAAGCGCTTCCAGTCCGCCTCCGCGGCCGAGCGCGCCTCCGCGTTCTGCATCGCATTGGCGGCCTGCGCGCGGGCATCAGCAGCGATCAGATCCTGTGTCGCGGAGAGCTGGCGTGCTTGCAAAGCCAGAAGCTGATTGCTCGCCTGGATCGCCTGCAATGCACCAACCGCCCCCTGGCTCTGGCCGACGAGCGCGGACAAGTCTGCCTGATCGGAGGGTATCGAAGCGACGATCTGGCTCTGCACCTCCATGGTGTGCTGGAACGTGCTGACCGATGCCTGCCAGCGCGCGTTGGCGTCCGCCAACAGACCGGCCTGTGTGACATTTCCTTGAAAGTTTGCGGACTGGTAGTTCGGATAGAGCTGCTGGAACTGAGCCTGGACCTGCTGCACCGTGTAAGCGAGGCCTTGCGCCTGCCCCATGAGCCGGTCGATCTGCCCCATGGAGGATTGCAGCTCGGCCAGCGCCGAGAACGGCAGCGTCGTCAGGTTCCGCGCCTGGTTCTCCAGCATGGAGATGCCCTGCTGGATCTGGGTGATCTGATTGTTCACCTCCGCCAAAGTGCGTGCCGCCGTCAGCACATTCTGCGACAGGTTGGCGATGTCGATCACCGGCACGGTCGCACTGGCGGGCAGCACAGGGGAGATTGCCAGCAGCGCACCGATCAAGGCGTTGCCAACCACTCGCGTGCCAGTGCGCTTGAGCCAAGCATGGATCATGGGATCGTCTCCGTCACAGGATATGCCGGCTCCGCGGACCAAGCGGCACCATCTCCGAATGGCAGCATGGGTTGCGCGGGATCGGGTCCGATATCGGCGAGGGACGCGGCTTCACCGATGGCCGCAGAGGCGTCCGGGAGATTCGTCGCGGTTGCGATTCCAGGCGCGATCAGCGCCGCTGCCCAGTCGAGCCCCCGCTCGCGCAGCCACGCTGCCGGGAACGCCGCGAGCCCATGCCTTCCCAGCACGCGATCAATTGCGGCCAGGTCCTCTGCGCGGCTCGCGCCACAGAAGGCGAGCGCGATCTCGCCGAGGCCGAGTTCGAACAGCCGGCAGCCGGCGGCGGACTGGACCCAGTAGTCCCGCTTCGGCACCGCGCGCGCGATCGTCTCGATCTGCCGGTCATTCAGGCCGAGGCGGGCGTAGGCGTCGTGGCTCTCCGGTTCGATCGCCCGCGCGTTCGGCAGGAAGATGCGGGAGAGACAGCTCTCGATGACGGCCGGTGCCACGGGCGAGCGCGTGATGTCGGCGAGGCTCTGGGTCGAGAACAGCACGGAGGCATTCTTCCGCCGCAGAGTCTTCAGCCACTCGCGCAGCTTCGGCGCGAAGACCGGATCGTCGAGCGCGAACCACGCCTCGTCCACCGCGATCAAGGTCGGCCGCCCGTCCAGCCCCGCCTCGATGCGGTGAAACAAATAGGTCAGCACGGCGCGGGCCGCGTGCTTCGAGCCGAGGAGATCCTCGGTCTCGAAGGCCAGCACGTCGGCGTCAGCGACGCTCTCCTGCTCGGCATCCAGCAGACGGTCGAACGGGCCGGCGATGGTGTAGGGTTCGAGCGCCGCCTTGAGCCGATTGACCTGCAACAGGGCGGTGAAGCCCGACAGCGTGCGCTCGGGCACCGGGGCGGTGGCGAGTGAGCCGAGCGCCGACCAGATGGCGCCGCGGACTTCCGGCGTCAGCTCGATGCTTTCCTGGACAAGCAGGGTCGCGATCCAGTCTGCCGCCCAGGCACGCTCGGCCGCATCGTCGATGCGCGCCAGCGGCTGGAAGGCAACGGCCTGCTGATGCTGGTACGAAACCTCGCCGCCGAGTCCGAGGTCGTGGAAGGCGCCGCCCATGCCGACCACGGCGGCCTTGGACGAACGACCCTTGTCGAAGATCACCACGCGCGCGCCGGGGTAACGGCGGAACTGCAGCGCGATCAGCGCGAGCAGCACGCTCTTGCCCGCGCCGGTGGGGCCGACGATCAAGGTGTGGCCGACATCCCCTTGGTGCGGCACGAGGCGGAACGGTGTCGAGCCCGCGGTGTGCGCCACCAGCAGCGGCGGGCCGTCGAGATGCGCGTTGCGCTCCGGCCCGGCCCAGACCGCCGAGAGTGGCAGCATGTGGACGAGGTTCAGCGACGAGACCAGCGGCTGGCGGATATTGGCGTAGCACTGCCCGGGCAGGCTCCCGAGCCAGGCCTCGACCGCGTTCAGCGTCTCCTCGACCGCGACGAATCCCTGCGCACGCACCGCGCGGCCGACCAGCCGGACCTTCTCGATGGCAGCGGCTTCGTCGGTATCCCAGACCGTCACCGTCGCGGTGAAATACCCGAAGCTGACCGCGTCCGAGCCGAGTTCCTGCAGGGCCGCATCGGCGTCCACCGACTGGTTCTCGGCGTCGGAATCGACCAGCCGGGTCTCCTGCTGCCAGATCACCTCGCGCAGTAGCGCGGCGATGCCCTTGCGCTTGGCCCACCAGTGCCGGCGCTTCTTGCCAAGTTCCTTCTGCGCCTCGGCTTTCTCGAGCGGCAGCCAGCGCGCGACCCAGCGGTATTCGATCGGAAGCCGATTGAGTTCGTCGAGCAGCCCTGGCCACGTGCGGTCCGGCAGGCCGCGCAGGGTGAGCGTGCGGAGATAGTAGCGCCCGAGCATCGGGGCGACGCCGGGCGTTAGATCGCAATCCGGCAGCAGCCCGTCGAGATAGAAGGGCACTTCGGGCACGCCCACCGGGTGCGGCCCGTTGGTCGAGATCGTGAAGTGCAGATAGGCCAGCGTGCCGGCGTCATCGAGCCAGGTGCAGTCCGGCATGAGGGCGGCCAGCAGGTCGAGCACGCGGTCGGTCTCGGCTGCGAAGGCGTCCAGGGTGGCGCGCCAGTCGACGCCGCCGGACTCGCCCGCGCCTTGGGCACGTCGATGCTGGACATCGCCCCGGTCGTAGAGCAGCCGGCTGGCCTGTTCGGCGCGCTCGGGCGGCGCGAGGAAGCAGAAGGTCAGGAAATATCCGCTCTCGAAATGCACACCCTCCTCTTGGAAGGCGTGCCGCCGCTCCTCGTCGATCAGCCAGGACACCGGATCGGGGAAGCGGCTCTCGGGATAGCCGGGCGCGGCGGAGCGCGCTGCCTCGACGAAGATCGCCCAGCCCTCGCCGAGGCGTTTGAGCGCGTTGTTGACCCGTGCGGCGACTGCGATCAGCTCGGCCGGCGTGCTGGCATCGAGGTCCGGCCCGCGGAACCTTGCGGTGCGCTGGAGTGCACCGTCCTTGTTGAGCACGATCCCCGGACCAACCAAGCCGGCCCAGGGGAGGAAGTCGGCGAGTTCCCGGCGCCTGGTGCGATATTCCCGGAGGTCGAGCATGGCCGGTGGCGCCCCCGTCACACGTCCAGATGGCGCCGCGCGGCGCGCAGATGCCGGGCGAACACCGGCCCGAATTGCGGGTCCTGACGGGTCAGGAACAGTGCCGCGGCATGGCCGATCAGGTAGATCGCAATCCCGGCGATCCAGAGCTGGAGGCCAAGCCCGATCGCGGCCGATAGCGTGCCGAGCGCGATCGCCATGCCGCGCGGCACGCCGCCCAGCAGGATCGGCTCGGTCAGGCTGCGATGCAGCGGCACCGACCAGCCGGGAAGGTCCGCGGGACCGTTCATCCGACCAGCGCCCCACCGGAGAAGTTGAAGAAGGTCAGGAAGAAGCTTGCGGCGGCGAAGGCGATCGACAGACCGAAGACGATCTGGATCAGCCGGCGCATGCCGCCGGAAGTTTCACCGAAAGCGAGACCGAGACCGGTGCCGATGATGATCAGCACGGCGATGATTTTCGCGACCGGCCCCTGCACGGAATCGAGGATCTGCTGCAGCGGTTGCTCCCACGGCATGTTAGATCCCGCCGCGAGAGCGGAGACCGGCCAGAGCAGCACCAGCGCGATGAGCGCGGCTGTGTGCGGACGCCGGGCGTGGATGATCGTGTTCGGGCTCACGGATGACTCCCGGGCTGGAGGGGAACGATGTTGGACGGGCGCTCGGCGCCGATCTCCGTCAGCACGTAGTCGCCAGCGGCCAGGACCTTGCCGACCTGCCAGAGCCCGGCGAGGCGGCGGTGCCGGCCGCGGCCGTGCAAAACCGCGATCAGATCGATGGTCTCCGCGATCAACGGGCGCGGCACGTTGACCACCGCCTCCTGGATCAGCTGTTCGAGCCGGCGCAGCGCGCCGAGGGCCGAGCCGGCATGGATGGTGCCGATGCCGCCGGGATGGCCGGTGCCCCAGGCCTTCAGCAGGTCGAGCGCCTCGGCACCGCGTACCTCGCCGATCGGGATGCGGTCGGGACGCAGCCGCAGGCTGGAGCGGACCAGATCCGCGAGGGAGCAGACGCCATCCTTCGTTCGCAGCGACACGAGGTTCGGCGCCTCGACCTGGAGTTCCCGCGTGTCCTCGATGACTACAACGCGGTCGCCGGTGGCGGCGACTTCCTTGAGCAGCGCGTTGGTCAGTGTCGTCTTGCCGGTCGAGGTGCCGCCGGCGACCAGGATGTTCCAGCGTTCGGCGATCGCCGTTCGCAGCAGCCCGGCCTGGTCGGCGCGCATGATCCCGGTCTCGACGTAGTCGTGGAGCGAGAACACCGCGATGGCGGGCTTGCGGATGGCGAAAGTAGGGCCGGTCACCACCGGCGGCAGCAGGCCCTCGAAGCGCTCGCCGGTCTCCGGCAGTTCGGCCGAGATGCGCGGATTATGGGCGTGTGCCTCGACGCCCACGTGGTGCGCGACGAGACGGATAATGCGCTCGCCGTCGGCGGGCAGCATCCGCAGGCCGGTGTCGGCAAGGCCGGCGCCGAGACGGTCCACCCAGAGCCGGCCGTCCGGGTTGAGCATCACCTCGACGATGTCGGGCTGCCCCAGCAGCGTCGCGATCGCCGGACCGAGCGCGGTGCGCAGCATGCGCACCGAGCGGGCCAGCATCATGCTGGTGCCGTCAGAGACCGGCATGCACACCCTCCTTCCCGGCCATGTCCGCGTCGGCGCTTGCGACGTCTTCGTCCGTCTTGTCGCCGCTACCTGTTGATGTGCCGGCACGGCTATGGTGCTCGGGGCTGATCTCCCGGCTGATCTCGCGGACCAGGGAGTCGCCGCGCTGAAGTCGTCGGCCGAGGGTCTCGATGAAGCCCTGGTAGCGGCTGGCACCCTGCGCCTTCGCTGCGTCCTGCTGTGCGGCCGGGATCGGCGGCGATGCCGACAACCAAAAGCGCACGAACAGCGCCTGCACCTCGATGGCGATTGTCAGATCGCGCTCGATTCGCTCCATCTGCCGCGACAGCCGGTCGAGCCGGCGGACGAAGGCGGCCTCGCGGCGATCCAGCGCGTCGGGCGAGAGGAAGGAGGTGACGGCGGCCTCCACCAACTGCGAACGATGCACACCCTGCCGCAGCGCGAAAGCAGTGAGCTGATCGGCGAGCTTGGGATCGAAGTAGCAGTTCAGCCGGCTTTTCATGGGCTACATCCCCATCGCCATGCCGTCGCCGCGGTCGATCGCCGCGTTGCGCACGGTTTGCCGTTGCAGCGCCGCCATGGCGCGCTGGCGCTGCGGCTCGTCGTCGGGCTCGTCCTCCAGGATGGCGAACTCGCCAGCCGGCTCGCGGGCTGGCACGATGGCTTCGTGCTCCGGCAGTTCCGGCTCCTGGCGGATGCCACCATTGGCGGGGTCCGGGAGCACCGCCTCGGCGGAATCCGCAGCCTGGGCACCGATCGGCCCCGCGCCGGTCCAGTCGTCGCCTCGGGCCTGTGGGATGTCCGGGTAGCCGCGCTCCGACAGCGTCGGCGTCAGCAACACCCGGTCCCGGAATGCCGACTCTTCATAGTAGCGCAGCTTCTTCGCACGGATCGGCGGCAGGCCGGCGACCATGACGATCTCGTCGGTCGGCGGCAGTTGCATCACCTCGCCCGGGGTCAGCAGCGGGCGCGCGGTCTCCTGACGGCTGACCATCAGATGCGACAACCACGGCGCCAGCCGATGGCCGGCGTAGTTCTTCATCGCCCGGAGTTCGGTCGCGGTGCCGAGCGCATCCGAGATGCGCTTGGCGGTCCGCTCGTCGTTGGTCGCGAAACAAACGCGGACATGGCAGTTGTCCAGGATCGCGTCGTGCTCGCCATAGGCCTTCTGGATCTGGTTGAGCGACTGCGCGATCAGGAAGGCGCGGATGCCGTACCCGGCCATGAAAGCGAGCGCGGATTCGAAGAAATCCAGCCGGCCGAGCGCAGGAAACTCGTCGAGCATCATCAGCAGACGCGACGGTGCGTGGCCCGTCGCGCGTCGCGCGGGAACGTCCAGGGTCTCGGTCAGCCGCCGGCCGATCTGGTTGAGCACCAGGCGGATCAGCGGCTTCGTGCGCGAGATGTCCGATGGCGGCACGACGAGGTAAAGCGACACCGGCCGCTCGGCACCGACCAGATCGGCGATCCGCCAATCCGAGTGGGACGTCACCTTGGCCACCACCGGATCGCGGTAGAGGCCGAGAAACGACATCGCCGTGCTGAGCACGCCGGAGCGCTCGTTCTCGGACTTGTTGAGCAGCTCACGGGCCGACTGCGCGACCACCGGATGGACACCACGCGCGCCGAGATGCGGCGTGGTCATCATCGCCCGCAAGGTCCGCTCGATGGGCCGCGCCGGATCGGAGAGGAACGCGGCGACGCCGGCCAGCGTCTTGTCCGGCTCGGCGTAGAGCACATGCAGGATGGCACCGACCAGCAGCGAGTGGCTGGTCTTCTCCCAGTGGTTGCGACGTTCCAGCGCGCCCTCGGGATCGACCAGCACATCGGCGATGTTCTGGACGTCGCGCACTTCCCATTCGCCGCGGCGGACCTCCAGCAGCGGGTTGTAGGCGGCGGAGCGCGGGTTGGTCGGGTCGAACAGCAGGCAGTGGCTGAACTGGGCGCGCCAGCCGGAGGTCAGGGTCCAATTCTCGCCCTTGATGTCGTGGACGATGACGCTGCCGGTCCATGACAGCAGCGTCGGCACGACCAGGCCGACGCCCTTGCCCGAGCGCGTCGGGGCGAAGCAGAGCACGTGCTCCGGGCCGTCATGGCGGAGGGTCTGCGCGCCGAGCCGGCCAAGCTGCACGCCGGCGTCACCGAACAGGCCCGCCGCCGCGATGTCGTGGTGCGCTGCCCAATGCGCTGAGCCATAGGTGGTGACGTGCCGCGCCTGGCGTGCGCGAAGGACCGAGGCCACGATGGCGAGTAGCGCCGCGCCCAGACCCCCGGCGGAGGCGATCGCCGCGCCTCTGGCGAAGACGCCGGGGGCGTAGGCGTCGAAATGGTACCACCACGCGAAGAACAGCTGCGGCTGATAGACCGGCGCCGCGCCAATTCGGACCCAGGGCAAGCCGAGTGCCGGCTGGAAGCCAAGCCGCCAAGCCGTCCATTCCGTGGCGGCCCAGCAGCCGAACAGCACCATGGCGAGTGCGCCCAGCATCTGGCCCCAGAGAATCTTCGTCCCGGTCATCGACCCCGCTCATGAATGCGAACGGGGCACAGATAGAAAGACGGAAACTCCGCCGTGCAACAGCAAAGAACGGCAATCGTAGAGGATCGAAGAAATAGAAACAGGCGGCGGGTTGCCCCCTTCGGTCAAGGCCTCGGGCTCAGATCGCTTGGATCGGTCCTGGATATCGCGCGAGGTTGGCGTCCGCGGTGAGCAGCATGATTCCTTCGACCAGCGCCTGCGCGATCAGCATGCGGTCGAACGGGTCCTTGTGCAGCGACGGCAGGAGATCGAGGGCGACGGCATGCGCACTGGTGACGGGAAGCTCGGCATAGCCATTATCGAGCAGGCCGCGCCGCAGCGGCCGCGCGTCCGCACGGAAATCCTTCCGTCCCAGTTGCCGCTTGATGGCTCCCAACCCTCGCGCCGCGCGACGCTTACCGACGATGTGGGTCAGGTAGGGCACTCGCAAAAGGGCCGGCGGGGCCGACCGAGCTGCGGCGTTGGCGCCAGTGGTCGACGCCTGCAGCATCTGGAACGTCTCATCGTGCCTGGAAGCGGTACCGGACCGAACCGCTTCGCACGAGCCGGAAGCGCCCGCGTGTCGAGAGCGCTGCGGGATTCGAGAGAGGCAGGACCCGCCACCGAGCGGGATCAAACACATACGGCACATAGAGGATGCGGTAACGTCGTTTGTGCTCAAGGCTCGCGCTTCCCGCAACCTCGAGCTCGCGCGCTGTCATCTCGAACTCACCACCCTCGTCCAGTGCCGACTTGACTTCGTAGAGCCACTCGTTGCGTGCGGTCTCGATCCTGAAATCGTAGCCAAGGCTATCATCGCCGTGATCACCCGAGCAGAAGGCGGCACGATTCGACGACACCCAGCAGTTGTCGGACATCTCCGCGGGATGGCGGCGTCGGAGATACTCCCGCGCCAGCCACTCGCTCGCGATCCCCATTGCTTTGCGAATAGCCTCGGGAGGCTGGTTCTGCCAAGCTTGGCTGTTTCCGCCGCCCTTGCCGCCTCCGCCGCCCCCGGGTTCGCGCTGCTCCTGGGGTAGGAGGCGCGGAGGGCGACTGCGCGCGAACCAACCGTCGTCGGCTTTGAGGGCCGTGTCGGCGAGGCTCTCGAACAGGTGGGAGAAGGTGGCATCGCCGGTATCAAGCTTGGAGCCGCCGAACAGGATGGTTCGGCGATCCACTTCGGCACGGCGCTTTGCGTCGCGTGCCTCGCGTGCCTCATGGTCGAGATCCTGCTGCTCGAGACCGAGTTCCGTCGGCACCTCGCTTCGCGGCATGCCCGCGGGCCAGACGCCGACACGGGCGCAAAACGTAGGCAGCGACTCGGGCTTGATCACCTCAAAATCCAGCAGACCGGCGTCGTCGAAAACCCGGATCAGTTGCTGAGGCTCGCCGCCGGTCATTACCATCGGCGGCTCCACGGCCGCCTTGCGACACCACGCCCGCACGAGGTTTGTGAGGCCCGCGTAACGGGCGGCGATGAGTTTGCGGTTTGCCGCCGCGGTCGGTTCGAGTTCGGGCAGCACGCGCGACAGGTCATCCGGCCCGAGCACCGCGTCCGCAGCGACCATGGCCGCCTGCTCTACGACCTCGCGGTCGAGCGACTCAATGGTCGCAGGCCAGGCGGGATCGAACGCAACGAAGTCAAGCTTGCGAAGCACGACATAGTCGGAGAGATCGCCACCAGCGTGCCAAGTGTCGAAAAAGCGACGTCGGGCGCGGTCGACCAGCCGAGGGCGGAGTTCGGCGAAATAAGCGCCGAACAGCCTCCTGAACTCCGCCTCGTCGTTCAGCGGCGGATAACCGAGCGCCGCCAGCGTCCGGCCATACTCCGCGAAGTCGAACCCCATCTCCCGCCGAATTACCCCCTGGTCGTCGGTGTTGGCCGCCGCCTCGAGGCATTGGCTGGCGAGGTCGGGGCCTAGCGTCTTGGCAAGCCATTCCCGCAGGTTGAGGTCGGGCCCCAGGCGCTCGTGCCGCTCCGCGAGCGTTGCGGCAGTCTTCTCGCCGCGTAGATGTGCCACGACCGGCAGCAGAGCCCGCGTCAGCCGCTCGATGCCACCTCGGGTCGCAGCGAAGTGGTCGCGCACAACTGAGATGTCACGCCGGATGGCGCGCGCATATTGCTCCTCCGTCGGACCCGACGTCGTCCCGGTGAACCCCTCGCGCATGAGGCGCCCGAGCATCTGCTCGAGCGTGTTGCGCCTCGCGCCCACGAGTTTGGTCAGCGCCGGCGCGGCGTCAATCAGGAGTTCGAGGTCGATCGGGCCGCCGCCGACGACCAGGGTCGGCGTCTTGGCGTGCGCGACGGGTTGGACGCGATCGTCGCCCCGCGCGACCACCTCATGGCCGTTGATGACGAGCGCAAAGCTTGCGCAGTGGTGCACGCGCACCAGCCGCAGTCGGCGCTCGAGTTCTTCGGGAGGCAACGTGCGAAGCTCCAGTGGATCGCCAAGATACTCGTGGGCGAAAACAGCAGCGTCCGCGAGCCAGGTGCGGTCACCCGAGACCAACAATGGGTCGTGCGAGTTCACGGCGAATTCGCTTCCGTCCACGATGAGCCGAACGTCGCCGGCATCCGCCAGCCGTGCCGTGAAGCCTCCCGTCGCTTCGACCAACTCGCGCACTGCGTCCGCGTCGGTCTCTCCAATATCGAGCACCGCCTCACCGCGGTCGGCGAGCGCACGGGCGGCAAAACCTTGCCGCTCGGACGTCACATGGACGGTGGGCTTACTGATGGGGTCGGACGGGAGTACGTCGAGTCCGCCCATCCGCTCGATGACCAAAGGCAGCGATTTCGGCAGCGCGAGCCTGCCCTCGGCTACATCGCTCCAGGCTCGGCGCAGTTGGTCGCGCAAGTCGCGGCGCTCGGCCGCGGAAAGATCGTCGAGTGCGGCGGCGAGCGAAGCCAGTCGCTCGGGCGCGGTCGCCGCGCGCGACCAGTCGCGCAGTCCGATCCGAGGATCGAAGAGGATCGGGGGCAACCCGCCCCTGCTGCCGGGCTCGGCCGCGAACCGGGTCGTGAATCGAGGCGGGATCTGGCGGGGAGCCGTGGTCGACCAGCTCGCACGAGGAGGGGCGAAGACGATCTCGTCGCGCCGCACGCTCGCGACCCAGGCGGCTTCGTCGAGGAAGACGGCGATTGGAGTGGGCAATACTACGCGGTTCCATCCCTTGTCGTGCTCGACGGTGAAACTGAAGTGGGTGTCCTCATACTCGCGCAGATAGGCGACGATCAGGTCCGACAGCGCCTCCCGGGCGGATTGCGGCAGATCTGCATGCTCAAGCTGTCCGGGCAAACGCCAGAGCGCTCCCTTAAGGTTGTAATTGGTATATGGATTCGAGAACGAAATGTCGTGAACCCGCGCCACCCAGCGCTCGTCGAGCCCGAGTGCCGGCTTGCCCGACAAGAGTAGCGGACGCCACAGTCCGCTGGGCGTGCCGGCTGTCTGCATCTCGCCCGCGACCGGGCGCAAACCGTCGACGAGGCCGAGCAGGACCAGGAATCGGAGCCATTCCTCCTTGCGATCCTCGGACGAGGATTTCGGCCAATCCGCGAAGCTGACGAGCAGCCGCTCGCGTTGGCGTGCGCAGTCGGGTGATGCTGCTGCCGCGTCGTGCAGATACTGCTCAAGCATCCGACCGAGCGGCGTCCAGGCCGCCGATGCGATCGCGTCGGGGGCGGCGTGCCACCCGCCGAGCGTCGGCACGAACAGCTCGGCACCGCGTAGCGCGTCGTCGACGGGCTTGCCTCCGCCCGAACGCCAGACCTTGAAGGACCAAAGGAGAGCCTCGCCGCGTTGCAGGCTTGTTGGAGTGGTCCCGAGCGCACCCCTGATCCCGCCGAGTATTTCGAGGGGGTCATAGCGCCTGAGCAGGCCCCCCTTCTCGAACGCGCGCAAGGTCGCATCGCCCAGTTTGATGCGTTCGTGCAAGAAGCGGAACTTGCGAGCGAGTGAGGACGGCGGGCTCGGCGGTCCATCGCCGCGCCGCCTTCGCCCGGTCCGCACGCGTACAAACACTGGCGGTGCGTTGTCGGTACCCTTGGCCGTGGCAGCGAGCGGCTTACCGTCGCCGCTAATGAGAATCTTCCTTCCCTCCAGCGCCGACAGCCGCGCGCCGGCGGCGGCGAAGAGCGCGACCACGTCGTCGAAGAAGCTGTCCCAACGTGCCGTCGATCGCCGCCGTTCTGCGGCGAGGGCAAGCGCGACAGCCTCCGTCCAACCGGCAAGCTTATCCTCGCCAGGTTGAAGCGAGAGTGACACCGCCGCGGCGAGCGCGCTGATCCGTGCGAGCCGTGCGTCGCCAAGCGCAGACGGGACGATTGCGGCCCCGGCGACCTCGGCGAGCCTCTCAGGCGTTAGCTGCCTCGTCCTGACGTCGGGCCAAGCGTAGAGCGTGTCGAACGCTGCTCTGGAAGCGGGGCCGCCCGATACGATCGGCCAGATGGCGGCTTTGGCGAGTGGACGCTTGAGCGCCGCGAACGCCCCGCTTATCCGCTGCAGATGCTGAGCGGACCATGCCGCCAAGTCGACGACCACGGTGGGGGGCAGGTTAAGCCCGCCGTCGACGATGGCGAGGGCGGCAGCAGCAGCGGTTAGTGCCGCGGCGTCTAGAAGATACTTGTTGAGCGCCAGTTCGGGCTTGATCGACCGCCGATCGATGTCCGAGAAGAACGGCGCATCGATGTGCCCGACGATCGGTGACACGGAGCGCTCATCCATGGGTAGAAAGTTGAAGAGGCGGCCCAGGCCGGCCTCGACGCCTGCCAGCGGAACTGCGACGGAGACAACAGCGTCGCCGCGCCAGTCGAGCCAGCGCTTGAGCGGCGGCGCGGCGGCAATGCTATCCCGTACCGCGCGGAGCAGTTCCGGCTTTGGCAATATCCGCCGCGCTACGAGGTAGACCTCCCCTGCGCCGAGCGTGACGCGCGTTAGGCTCGTATCTGACGGGAGCGTATCGGCGGCGATCGGCTCGACTTCCCGCGTTAGCCGGCGCTCGACAATGATCGTGCTCACTGTCCGGACCGACACTTCGAGACTTCCGATCCGGTCGAGGAACAGGAGGACCGGCGCTCCGGCATCGATCACTGCCTCAACCTGCGCCCGCGCGAGGGCGACGGTATGAGCCGATCGGAGTGGCAGCGCGATCACTGTAGCATAGCCGCCGCGGGCGAGTTCCATGATGCCTTCGGACTGGTCGGGCACGGCGACTGGAATGAGGTAGCGCGGGATGTTCCCCGCAACGCTCTCCGCCATGTCACTGCTCGCACCGAGGCCGGCCAGTCCCGCCGCGATCTCGTCAAGGCGTGCGAACCGAAAGCAATAACCCTCGAACCGCTCTGCTGGACCCGCGACTGCCGCGGAATAGACACGGACGTCGTCGGTCAGCGCTTCAACGCTCCGGAAGCCGAGGCCCTTGTTGCCGATGCCCTCGCCAATCTGCTTGTCGCTGGTACCGATATTCCGGAGCGCGTTGAGGTTCGACGTGGTGAACGGGCGTCCCCGATTGGCGACTAGCAGCTCGCCGCGGTCGTCAGCCTCGATCGTCAAGCGGACCGCGATCTCGCCGGGCTCGCCTGGTGGATGAGCGTCGTGGGCATTCTGGATTAGCTCGAAGAGAACGCGATCGCCATACTGCGTACCGATGACGTCGTTCAGGCTCTTGAGGCTCTCGTAGACCTTCAGTCCGCGCCGTCGGGCGTCGAGCGCGTGTGAGAGCTGCGAGGCAGCCAAGGCAGCCAAGTCCTGGCGGTTCTCGTCGAGCTGCTCCTCTCCCGGCCAGCTGGCCTCCGTCCCCTCCTCGTAGTCGGCCACCGTTCCCCCGCGATCTGCAACCGGGGGCTCGTCAGCCGCACCCCACATTGCGAGGGACTGTGCCAGCCGTTATTGGACAAGGATAGAGGCAAACGAGCAAACCAAGCCGACGACCGTCTGCGACACCTTTCGAGGAAGGCGAGATGTAGGGAAGACGAAATTCCCCTTCCTCGCAACTTTTGGTAGTGGACCATTGGCCAGCCACCAGTCCGTTCCGGCATGGTGGCCGCGCAAGCGGATCTTCCGCAATTGACTGAGAGCCGTCAGTTGTTGCTCCCTGGTGTCTGCTTTCCCGTTTCGCCTCCTCCATAGCGGTCGGGCCGCTACCGGCCATACTACGCTGAGCGGGCGATGTCCGCCTTTTAGATCCTCCGTCGAAAAGCAGGCAGACCACTCCCCGCTCGTTGCAGTAGTCCGAACCGGGACGAAGCGTCAGATTTTCACCACCAGGTTCCTCCGGCGCGACCTGGAAGCTCTGCGCCTCGGCGAGGCATCAGATGCCGAGCCCTCGATCCCGGCCGAGCTGCCAGGAGATCCCGCCGCCGGTGACGAGGCCGACGACCTCGCGGCCAAGGCTGCGCTCGATCACCGGCCGCCAGGGGACCAGGGTGAATTCCTGGCCGTTCTCGACCAGGGCGTAGCGGCCGGAGGCGAGCTGGATCGCCTCGCAGTAGGTGCCGCGGATCGTGTCGCCGGACGCCGCCATGCGGAACGGCACGGCGCGCGACGTCGCCAGTTCACCACCGGCGCGCGCGAGTTCGCGGCGCTCCAGCGTCGCGAGAAGGTCCCGGCGATAGCGCACGCCCCCGTCCGCGTCCCGGCGCGCATCGCCGTGGCTGAGGTGATGCTGGCGGCGGCGCTCAAGGGCGACTTCGACCTCCAACCCGAACCCGCCTTGCGCGACCTGCACCGGGTCGCGGGCCAGAAGTTGGCGGTCGAGCCAGGTCCCCCCGTCGCTACGGATCTGGGTTTCCAGATCGAGCGCGGACAGCACGCGCAGGCTCGGCATCTGACTGCGGCCCGTGTCGTGGCGAGCAGCCCGCTGCTCGAGATCGGCCGGGATGCGCCAATGGTCGGCGTCGAGCCGCTGGACCGCGCCGGCGCGGCGCAGCGCCTCCAGGCGGCGGACATGCGCTTCGACATAGGCCTCCGGATCGGCGATGCCGGGATCGGCGCGCGCGGTGGCGAGGTGGTCTGCGGGCCGATAGATGCCGGCGGTCCTGTGCGCCAGGTCGGCGATGTTCCGGTCTGCGGCGCCCGGCGCTCCGCGTTCTGCGCCAAGCGCCACGATGGCCCCGATCGGCGGGTTGGCGGCATCCGCGCCGGCGGCGGGGAGTTCGACGTAGTGGACCCGCCCGTCGAGGCCATCGACGATCAGATGAACCCGATCGCCCAGTTCGTCGCCGCCAAGCCCCCGCCCCAGCAGCCGCCCGGTGATCGGTGCGGCGAGCGGCTCGCGGAGGTCGTGGATCGCGAACTGTTCGGCGCCGCGTTCCGCACCATGGCGGGTCAACGCATGGTGCATGGTCTTGATGATGTCCCCGCGTTCCCCGAGGGCGCGCAGCGTCTCCTCCATGCCGGGAACCAGACGCCAGCGGCCGGTGGCGATCTCCTCGGCCAATCCCAGCCGCTCCAGGGCGTGCAGCCGGCCGATCCGTAGCTGCCGCCGGTCGACGTCGGAGCGCGGCTCCCCGACGGCGGTGCGAAGGTCGATCACGCCACCCGCCGCATTACCGGCCTCGCGCAGCAGCGCCCGATCGATCCGGGTCAGCCGTTCCTGGTCGATCTCGCGCACGAGCTTCGCCTGTCGCTCCATCGTGCTTTCCGGGCCGAGCTCTATGGTGACCAGCTCCGATGCGCGCTCCCGGATTCCGTGGGCCAGATAGGCTCCGGCGACCACCAGGTTCTCGCCGGCCTCATCGACGCCGCGGATGACGATGTGCGTGTGCGGGTGGGCGGTGTTGAAGTGATCGACCGCAACCCAGTCGAGGCCGGTGCCGAGGTCGCGCTCGACCTGCCGCATCAGATCGCGGGTGAAGGCGCGGAGGTCGGACATCTCGGCCCCGTCCTCGGCGGCCACGATCAGGCGGAACTGACGCGGGTCGCCCTCCGAGCGATCAAGAAAGGCGCGGCCGTCGGCCCGGTCCACTGTGGCGGAGTAGAGCTGACCGGGGGAACCCTCACGGGTGACGCCGTCCCGCTGGAGGTAGCGCAGATGCACCGCCGCCGCGCGGCTCCCGGCGCGCATCTTCACGTAGCGTGCTTTGACGACGACTCGGCGTGCGCCGGGCCGCGCCTGCGACCAGCCCCGTGGTGAGGCTGCCCGCCCGCGCGCGAACGCTGCGCCCCTGCCGTGCTTGGCTGGCAGATCGGCGAGGCTCCGCGCACCGACAGGTGGCGTCGCAACAGATGGCTGCGCGAGTGCGCCGGCGCGAGAAATCGCGCGCTTGATCTGCGTTGCCGCCAGCACCCGCCGATGATCTCGGCTGCGCGTGCGGCCGAGGCGAGGGCGGAGGCGCGGGTCATCGTCGGGGCGAGCCATACTCCGAGACTGACGGCAAAGCCGCCACTCGCGAAGGAGCCTTGGTGGCACTGCGGAAATGCACCGATGGAAGCGGCCCTGACACGGAGCTGCCGTGCCTCGTTGCGAATCCGCGGCACGGTGTCCGCGGTCGATAACCCAATGTGCAGACACTGAAATCGTGGCCGATGGGAACAGGCGGTGCCGCAGGCCTTTATCTTGCCGTCCTTCCTAATCGGAACATTGGTCTCTCTGCGACCGTCTTTCTCCAAGCGCAGATCAACAGAAAACAACGCGAGCAACGCGATGCACTGCAATCTCGCACGACGGGCCACGATAGTCAGATGGATCGACGGCGCCACGCAAATTGGCAGTGCGATCAGATGCGGAGTTGGTACAGCGAACGTGCAGTTCGGCAGCCGGACATCGCGCCGCGCCGTGGTATCGACAGAAGCCGTCGCCAACTCATCCGCCGTGCGCCCGCGTCATTGGAGGACGACGAACAGCGCACCATTTCCGCGCACATTGAGGGCAGAACCGGAGGCAGATCGAGGCTCAAGTCCGGCCGCAGCCGAACCGCCCGTGACCTCCGTCGGTGCAGCCATCGGCGCCAGCCTCGGGCTCACGATCGGCGGGACAGTGCGCGCAGGAGAGGCCTCGGGGTGCACGACAACGGTCGCGAAGAGGCCGGCGCTGACGGCGTCGTTTGGGCCCAGGAGAGCCGCCTCCGGAGCAGACTTCGTGCTCGATCCCATCCTCCCGACTGCCGTCTGCAACGCGCCCGACGTGCCGCCGATCTGCGGCGCGAGTGCGGCGAGGTAGCGCTGTGTCTCGGCCGGCAGCGCGCGGCCGGTGTGCAAGAACGCATCGAGCCGCGCCGGCCCGGCGTTGTAGGCAGCGAGGAACCAGGGCACGCCGTAGCGCTCCAGCATCTCGCGCAGATACGCCGCGCCGGCGAGGATGTTGTCGCGTGGCGCATACGGATTGGCACCCAGCCCATAGCGGGCACGCAGCGCAGCGTAGGTGTGCGGCATCACCTGCATCAGGCCCATCGCGCCTGCTGGTGAGCGGATTGGCTCGCCGTCCATGGTCGCCTGGCCGCCGCTCTCCGCGCGCATCACGGCGGCAATCCATGCTTCGGGAATGTCGAAGCGGTGCGCCGCCGCGGCGATGTCGGGCCGCCAAACGGCCACCGCTTCGTGTCCGTGGCCGCGCAATAGGGGCGCCGCACTTCCGCACACCGGCGCGCCGCTGAGCGGTACGAACAGCGCCGCGCGGGCCGCAAGACCGCAGGTCGCGACCAGGGTCAGCACGTCCATTGTGAACCCCTCCATGAGCCAAACCGCTGCCACGCCGCTGACAGGCGTAAGCGCTGCCAGCGTGCTCGCTTCCGTCAAGGGTGAAGCGCGCCAGGGCGCGCCGGCTGCGCCGCCCTTGACCTTCGCTGCGCGCGCCGGCGGTGCGGAAACCGGCCGGGACGGCAGGATGGCCGTCCCTGGGCCGAACAACAGGATGGCGGGGAAGATGCGCGGCACGGTCATCGCGCCCGCCCGCCGGGAAACCAGAGCGGCGTGACGCGGCCGATGACGGCGCGGATCGGCGTCGGCCCGAAGTACCGCCCGTCGAGCGAGGCCGGCACGCTGGGGATCAGCACGAAAATCTCGCCGTTCGGGAGCTTGCCGCAGCCGCTCCATGCGGCCAGGCTGCGTCCGCGTCCGTCCACCGGCAGGGCGCGGGCGACGGTGCGGCCATTGATCGAAACCGCGCCGTCGCGCTCGCACACGGCCTGTCCGGCGATGGCGGCGACGCGCTTCAGCAGCGGTACGCCGCGCGGCAGATAGCCGCGCCGGGCGAAGAACCGCGCGCTGCGCCGGTCGGGCCAGAACAGCACGTAATCGCCGACGCGGAGGTGCTTCCGGCTCGCGCCCGGCAGCACGCGCCAAAGGCCGACCGGCGTGCTGGCGGTGGCATTCCAGACCACCAGCGGCCGTGCCTGCACCGCTGAAGCGGCGAGCAAGACCAGGGCCGCGAGCATGGCGAGGAGCACGGCATGCCGAGTCCGCCGATTCCGCTTCATGACGCCATCACCCGGCGCCGTAGCAGCCATGCGCGATGTTGATCGCGGGCATAGGGCCGCGGCTGCTCGCCGCAGAGCAGGCGGTTGTGGACGTGCTGCCAGTAGGCCGGCGCGACATCCGTCGCCTCGACGCCGGCCTGCTCGACCGCGTCGATCAGCGCGAGCAATCGCTGCACACGCGCCCAGTCCGAGAGCCGCAGCAGGATCTCGCCGCCTGGATGCACGCCGGCCACCGTCGCGCAGGGCTCCCCCGCCCCGCAGGCGCGCAGAATGTCGATGCGCGACAGGACGGTCCCGAAGTCGTTCGCCTGCCAGCGGACGAAGGCGAACACGGCGCCTGGTGCGAAGAAGATCAGGCGCCGGCGCCGATCGAGGATGCGCGCGTCGGCATCACGGCCGAAGCGCAGGCAGTGTTCGACTCGATCCCGATAGAACACCAGCCTGACGCTGGTCAGAGGCTCCTGCGCGATCACCGCTTGCCTCCCAGGCCGTGCCGGTGTGGTCCTCCCGACATCCGTTCCGCGCCATTCCCGAGGGTGGGAAGGACGCACGAACCGTGGAGCCATCCCTCTCTCAATGCGCCTTCCTTCTGCCGTCCGACACGACGATCGGTCGGAGGGAGACACGTTGATCGTCGGCGTGCGCGAAGGCGCCGACGGGCGTGGTTTTTGGGGTGAGAACACGCAGCAAATACAAGGGAAGATTCAGTACTAGAATCAGTACTTAAGTAGGGCGCCACGAATGGCCCGTATCTATCTGATTCAAAAAGGATAATACGACCATGCGTGAAGTGATAGGCCGTGATTTTTCGAGTGATAGGCCGTGCCCGTTGAAGTGATAGGCTGCGCTCACTCACAGATGCGCTCCCGTAACTGTGGATCAAAACCCGGCTTATCCCCAGGCACCAAGGCGGCACTGTGGGCGGGCACGGCCCATCGACCGATGCTGAGCCCTTCATTTCCGCAGTGCTGGACTGGTTCGACTCGATACGTCAGGAGCCGCCCGGACTGCGCTATCCTCCGCAGAGCCGCGACGAAGTGACAGTGCCGTGTTGCGCTACCGGAACGCGCATGCAGCGCCTCGAACGAAATTCGCCAGCCTGTGGATTGTTGCCCGGCATGTTTCCGCGCAAGCAGCCAGAGCCAGCGCTGAATGCCGCCGCTGAGGGTGAAATAGTCGGGATCGATGGCGAGCACCCGTCGCCGGCGAACGGCGTCCAGCAGCCACTCTGGCAGGGTGAGCAGGATTCCATCCGCGGTTTGCTGCCAGGCTTCGATCCAATGGAACCGCACCGGACGGTCAGACAGTGTGCCGATGGTGGTGACGACCTCGCTCGCTGCCAGGCGCTCCAGCGCCGCGGCGAGCCGCTCGTACTGGCTGTGCCCAGTGTCGCGCCCCAGGAAGCGCAGAATCCGCCGCGCGGGGGCGATCAGCGTGGGCGCAATGCGGAGCTTCTCGTCCTGGGCCTGGATCAGCTGGGAGGTGGCCCAGAACAGAATGTCAGCGTCCCAGATGGTCGCGATCGCGCTGGCGCCCGGCGCGGGTGTCACCAGCACCGAATGTCGTCGGCCCTGGTAGTCGATGGGCGCAGCGCGCGGCGTCTTGGCCAGGCTGAACCACGGCCAGTTCATCAGATCGACCGGGGCGCGCGGGCGCGCATGTTCCAGGATCGCCGGCAGGGGAGGCTCGGCCATCATCGGCGGGCGAACACCGCCGGGCGTCCCGGCCGGCGCGTGGTGGCGGCACCGAGGCCGGGATCGGAGGTGGAAGTCCGGGCACCGGCTTCGGCCCAATGCTGGAGGTCCTCGAGGCGATAGACGACCCGGCCGCCGATCTTGCGGTAGGCGGGGCCGGTGCCGAAGGTGCGGTGCTTCTCCAGCGTCCGACCGGAGAGGCCGAGGAACTTGGCCGCCTCGGGGGTGCGCAGATAGCGCGGCGGCAGGTTGGGCAGTGGTTCTGGCTGCATGGCGGTGATCCTCGGCGTCGGGCGGCCGGCCATCGGCGCGCGTCGGCACGCAGGATCGGCGCCCGGCGGCGCCGTGATTAGGGCCGATTCTGGGGGGTGGTCGAAATCGGCCAGGGCAGCCCAGAGGATGACGGCGCTGGTGTCGCGCCCGCTGGCGGCTGGCTACCCGGCCAGCGCGTGGCGCCGGGGCAGCAGGAGCTGAAGCGCCGCCCCGGCGCGCCAGCGTCGTGCGGTGGCGAGTAAGGTGCGGATGCGACTGCGGGCGCCGCTGTCTTCCCAGAGGACAGGCGGGTCGCCGATAACGGCGCGGTGGATGTCGCGCTCGCTGGCGCCCGCTCCGGCCAGATCGAGCGCCCAGGCCATGTAAGCGATCTTCAGACCGCGCGGGTGCGGCCGAGGCGGTGGGGTGCGCGGCGCCGGCGATACCCGGGGCCGGGCGGCGAAGTGCCAGAACGCGCGGGCCGCCTCGAGTCGCTCGGGGTGCCATTCATCCCAGGGGATGCACGGCGTCAGCATGGCGCCGGGGGCCGGTGGCTCGGGGCCGGGCAGCAGCAGGTGATGCCGGGTGCCCACGTCCGGCGCGACGATCAGGTGGTAGCCGTCCGGCGTGAGCCTGCCGATGTGGCGGGCACCCCAAACGTCCGGCTCGAATCGGACCAGGGCGCGGCCGGCCGCCGGACCCGCGGCGACGACAACCCGGACGATGCGGGCCGTGGCATCTGCATTCCAGAACAGCATCGCCTGGTCGCCGGTCGTGTCAGGGCTTTCGAGGAAATCGTAACCTCCATCGTTCGGAGATTGCGTTCGAGGCCTCGGACAACGGGTCGTGTTCGACCCGTGCTACCGCCTCATAGTCTGCACGGTACTCCGTGCTCCGTCGCTGCAACTCCCAGACCAGCCCGTCCGGCGATAGGCTCTCGATATAACGATACCGGGCGGCCAGCCGCTCTCGCGTGAAGGGCCGCATGTCGCTCCTCCGACGCGCCAGGGGTTCTGACGCGCCCACTGCAATTGATTCGGACGCAGGGGCGAATCTGCAACCTAAGTCATGGAATGTTCATAATGATCGTGATTGACGCAGAGCAGGACAGAGTCGTTCGTGTTCGTTTCTGTCTGACGAGTCTCAGACTTGTCCCTCGGGCGAACCAGCGCGCAGGATTTGACGCCAGCCTGAGTTCGCCATCCACTTCGCCCGGGCAAGATGCGTCTCATAAGCGCGACGCGCGCGGGCCGGTTCAGACTTCGGATCGATCTGAAGTGCCTCACGCGCAACCTCGTCCCACGGCACGTTCTCGCGCTCGGCATCGAGCAGGATGACGTAGTGGATGATGTGCAGCCGGTCATAGTCGGTGAGCTGATCCGAGGTGGGAGGCTCGTCGGCGACCGGCGCGTCGAAGCTCGGCCTGATCATCGGTGTTATTCCCCTGCGGCCAATTTTTGGCATGCCATCGTATTCGGAATCGGACGAATAGCGCGCCTTGGGATGTCGCGCACGGCCAGTCCTGTGACAAGTCCGCGTATTATAATGCGTAGCGCCAGGATACGCGATTGCGCTCCATCCTGCGGATGGACATTCGGAGGATCTTTGGCGCGAATCTGCGGCATTATCGCCTGGCGGCCGGACTCAGTCAGGAAGCGGTGGCTGAGCGTATGGGCGTTGACCGTGCCCATGTCAGCAGCATGGAGCGCGGCAGCCAGAACGTGACACTGATCACGCTCTGGCACCTTGCCGATGCGCTGAAGATCCAGCCTGCCGATCTGCTCGACACCACCCCGAAACCTCCTGTGGAGACGTCGCGCCCGGCGAGACGTCGGCTCAGTGCCCCGGTCCGGCGCCGGCGCAACACTTGATCCGGCATCGCGGCGACGCGACGGGTACGCCGGCGAGCCGGACCCGTACGGGCCCGGCCCTGTTGTCGGCGTCAGAACGGCAGCTCCGCCCCGGTGATCGGCGGCGCCTCCCGACCCCAGAGGATCTCGGTCTCGGTCCCGCCGTCGGGCCAATGGTAGGTCTCGATTGCGATGATCTCGTAGCCCGCCTCGGTCATGGCGGCGTTGAGGGCCGGGCAGTCGCTGCGGCGGATGATGGTCATGGTCTGCTCCCTTGCTGGTCAGCCGATCGCTGACGGGAGCGGCGGACGCCGGCCTTCGGGGTGGCTCAGCACCTGAGGTGCGCAACCGGGCGGGGCCGGGCTGCGACGGACGCGGACCTCTTGCGGTCTGCGACCGGCGCGGCCGGGCTCTGCTGTAGGTTGCGTGCCGAAGCCGCGCGCAGGGCTCTTCCCCTGGGCGCGGCGCCGCAGGCGGGGTTGAACCGGCCCGACCTCCGGCCGGCGTGACAATGGAAAGCCCGCGGAGGCGCTTTCTTCTCCCTTCGGGCGCGTGGGAGCTGACGGCGCCGTTCGCCGGCGGGCGCGTGCGTACACGCGAGGCGCCCCGCCCGGTGGGGCGGGGCGCCTCGGTTGGGTCAACGGGACCAGATCAGGCTGTAGCTGTCCTCCACCTCGGCCTCGACCAGGCTCGCGTAGATCGGCTGCGGGAAGCTCGGGTCGTCGAGCTTGATCGAGAGGTATTCGCGCCCCGTCTCCTTCGCCTTGCGGGTCCAGGCGGCGCCGAGTTCGACGTTGCCGGCGGCGAAGACCCGGAAGTCGGGCGCCTTGTCGGTGCCGCCCTCGGCCGGGACCAGCCGCGCCTTGGCGTTGATGCTGAGCGTGCGGAATGTCCCGGTGTAGCCGTTCGTGTCCTTGGTGAAGCTGCCGATGATCGCCATGGGAAGTCTCCTTCGCTTGGGTTCTCGGGGCCGCCCCGTGCGGCCTCGATGGCGGTCCTGGGGCCGGGAGGCGATCGACCCGCACCGCTTGCGGCCGCAGCGCAGCGGAGGACGGCGCGGCGAGACTTTCTTGTCTCGCGAGGAATGCCGCGCTCCAGCCGGGGTCCCCACGCAGCCTGCTGCGTGGGGTGGCGGCGGCAGGGGAAGAAAGTCGCGGCGACGCCGTTGCGGGCAGGCGATCGGGGCGCAGCCCGCACCCCCTGGCCAAATCCGCCCATCGAGAGGCCGGACGGGCGGCACCGACCCCCAGTAAGGAGGAGACGGTGGCGAGCCTCGGCGGGGGTGATCAAGGTGTCACGCTGGCACCGTGGCGGGATGCCTCGTGACGGCGCGGAGCGCATCTGGCCCGGACCGGGGCGGACAGGCAGGGTCGGATCGAGGTCAGCAGCGTCCACCGTCCCGGTGGCGTCGGATCGGTAAGGTTCAGACGGATCGCGGCGCTCGCCCGCGAACGGCGTTTTCAGCTGCGCCCAGCCGACGGGGCAATGGCCCTCAGCCAGCGCGAGACGGGCTTGCGACCCGCGGCTGGTCCTGGATCAGGCCCCCCGTGTGCCTGTCCGCCAACCGCTGCCCACTCACAACCGAAACCGCCCGTCGCCAGCCAGCCTCCTTGCGCGCCAACCAATCATGTGCTTCTCTTCGCTTGGCTGAACGAGCCAGCGCTGTCGCCCGACGGACAAATCGTATGGCTATCTTCCGGCTACCGACAGACTTCCGGGTTCTTCTCCCTTACCGACGTTGTGCGCTTCGGGCGGCGCAGAGAGGAGCCTAAGTCATGGACCGAGACTCTCCAGACCCGAAATTTATGTCCATTGGCGAGCTACACGCGGCCGTCCGCGTCAGCGCTCTTTTGCCGTGCGCCATTAAGGACGCAGCGCGGGAGGCGCGGGAAGCTCTGCCGGAATCGACGAGGAATCGACTTAAGCATACGACGACGCTTAACCACATCGTGAAAGGCCTCGGAGTTGCGCCGGGATTTGCCGAATATGAATCGACGTATTCGGCGAAGTTGTTGCCGTTCATGCAGAGCTACCGCCTGGAAGAGCAAAAAAGTCTTCTTGCCACCCAGGCCGATAGATTGGTCCGGTTATCCTACCGCCAGATTGCAGACAGGATGTTCGCATCCAGCTTACCGCAGCCGAAGCGGATTTTCACCGGTACCGGCGTCGACTATTGGACCCTCTTGAAGGCCGCTGCCGGTTGTGCAGATATGAAAGTCTGCGCGTTGGGCGATGAGAAAACCACAACGCCATATGACCAGGCTCGTACAACGGAAATCAATCCCACAATCCCGCCATTTCGGTATTTCGTGCGCGCCAAGAACGGCGTCCTCGAACTTCTTAGCACAATCCAGTTTTGTAACCTGATCGGTGACCAACTTTGCGACTACGGCACTGATCCCACCGATTCCCGGCTCGTCGCCACGCTCTATCAACTCAACACCAGCTCGGCCGCTCAGATCAGGGCGGGACTACGGATTTTCCGCGACCTCATCGCCGGGTTGGACTCGGGTTGGATGACGGTCGTTCCGTTCAGCCAGAACCTCGTTTTTCTCAGCGATAGCCAGGGCGGATATGATTTCGTCTTTCGCAATCTGCGGGACATGCCCCATGATCCGGCGTCCGTCGGCAAGAGCCTGCCCGATAGTAGGACCATTGCTCCTTCCGTAGACGAGCGATTCGAAACTTGGCTCTACTTCCACTACACGGGATGGAAGGAGCGAGATCAGGATGACGCTGAGCTGGCATTCTATGAGGCCGGTGGGACTTTGGCGACCTATCCTGGCTCCTCCGCGATCCTTCGTGAGTACCTGAATCGCCAGGGACGCGGGGCTAGTGCAGCTTCTCCCTGCGAATTCTGCGGTTCCCGGGCCGGCAAAGGAACCCGGAGGCTGACGCCATTGATCACCATCAAGGAATTCCGGCACTTTCTGAACGCAAACCCGGATTACCGAGCGCATCGCCGCAACCCAGCAGATGGCGACCCCTGGTACGAAGCGAACACGGATAGTGACGATAAATTGCCTGCTTCTGTCACTTGGTATGACGCCAAGGCATATGCCGAGTGGGTCAATCAGGATCCGCATCGCGAAGTGCGTCTGCCGACAGAGAGTGAATATCGTGAGTTCTTCAGTGACTACATTCCTTCTCATATCAGCGTGGAGGATGTTGCAGTCGCGCATGCGCGGAGGCTCTGCGATTTCATTGGGCCGGACGGGAAAGTTTATGACGACCATCCGCCCTACATGCCGAACGAGCGGTTTGCTGAACTGCGGATCCGGTACCGTCTGCCACTGCCTTTGAGGGACGGCCCAGACGGTACCAACCTCATGCAGTCGCCGTATTTCGGCGAGTGGCTGGAAGCCGAGGGCGCTGCCATCAACGGACTGTTCTTCTGCGCGCAAGGGATGACCGGCACGGCCCATGAGACCGTCGTCTCACCTCTGGCGGCGCGTTTCGCGCCGGGCAGTACGGGGAAATACAAATCGATGAAGATCGGCTTCCGTCTGGCACTTCTCGATTAGAGGCGGTCCCGCCGCCGCGCTTTCGGTCTTCGTCCCGCACATCCAACACCGATCGAATCGCCACGGATATCTCGATCCGAAAGCTTGGGTTCCTGGCTTCACGCCGCTGCAGGCGCGCCGTCTCCCAAAGCTGTGGTCCGATTAGTTATCGCAAGGAACAAGCCCACTATGGTCAACGACCAGATCGGCGGAATCCACGTTCTGCCCCCGCTCGTCATCAACTGGCATATCACCGAGGCGTGCAACTACTCTTGCAAATTCTGCTACGCAAAGTGGCAAGCCGAGCGCGAAACAAGGGAGTTAATCCACAATCCTGCCAGATCGCGCCAACTCCTGGAAGCGCTCTATGCACTGTTCGGTCCGCAAGCGCCAGACAATCCGCTCTCTGGTCGCATGGCTTACCGCGGGGTACGGCTGACCCTCGCTGGCGGCGAACCGTTTTTGTATCGTCGTCTCTGTCTCGATCTCATCAATGTGGCACGCGGAATTGGGTTCGAGATTTCGGTCATTACTAATGCGAGCAGGCTCGGGATCGCCGAGATGCGAGAATTAGCGCCAAACCTATCAATCCTTGGGATCAGCGTCGATTCGGGAAACGATCACACCAATGGGGCTATTGGTCGGAAGGACGGGAAGGGAGTTGCGCTTAGCCTCGGCGATCTCCGGGAGAGGATTGCGGCGGCACGATCAATCAATCCGAAGATCAATCTGAAGATCAACACGGTCGTGAATGCCCACAATTGGCAGGAGGACTTTTCCGACGCGATTGGCCAGCTTTGTCCGGATCGCTGGAAAGTCCTGCGAGTGCTGCCAGCGCGGACCGACGCGCTCGTGATCACGCAGGCCGAGTTCGACGCGTTCGTGGCAAGGCATCGTGCCTTCCGTAACATCATGTCCGTCGAGGATAACGCAGACATGACGCAATCCTATCTCATGATCGACCCGCATGGACGCTTCTTTCAGAACCGAGTGGGCCGGCCCGGTTATGATTACAGCGCCCCAATCCTCGAAGTGGGCGCTGCAGAGGCGTTCAAGCAGATCATCTTTTCGCCGAGCGGGTTTGTCTCCCGCTATCCGAGCGTCGAACTCCCCGAGGTCGCATGACATATTGCGCCGACAAGGACATCGACGAGTTGGTCAGGCGGATGGTGCGCGTCGGTTGGCGATATCGAAGGGGATCGAAGCACGGGCAGCTATGGGCCCCCGGCGCATCCCGCCCCGTCATCGTCCCAGGAACCCCGAGTGATCGGCGGTGTCTGCAGAATTTCCACGCGGATGTCCGCCGCGCGATGCGTGAGACGGGTCAATGAACGTCATCGTTATGTTTAGTGCTGGAGACAGCGGCGCTCACGCGCCGCTCTCTCCGAAGCGCCAGACGGGGATGCCGAGGACGCGCGCCTTGTCCGCGAGATTCTCGCAGATGCCGGATCCGGGGAAGACGATGACCCCGATCGGCATCACCTCGAGCATCCGGTCATTGCGCTTGAACGGTGCGGCCTTGTTGTGCCGTGCCCATTCGGGCATGAAGGCGATCTGCGTGACCTTCCGTGTATCAGCCCAGCAGGCGGCGATGCGTTCGGCCCCGCGCGGGCTACCGCCGTGCAGCAGCACCATGTCGGCGTGCTTGCGATGCACCCGGTCGAGCACCGCCCAGATGCGCCCGTGGTCGTTGAAGTCAACCCCGCCGGCGAAGGCGATCCGCGGTCCGGCGGGCAACAACACCTCGGTCTCGGCACGGCGCTTGGCGGCGATGAAGTCGCGGCTGTCGATCATCGCCGCGGTCAGGGCGCGGTGATTCACCATCGATCCCGCGCGCGGGCGCCAAGCCGAGCCGGTGTGGTGTTCGAACAGCTCTGCGGCCTGCTCGCGAAGAAGCTCGAAGGCGTTGCGCCGCTCGATCAAGGTCAGCCCCTCGGCGATCAGGCGTTCCAGCTCGACCGAGCGGATTTCCGAGCCGTCCTGTTCCTGCTGGCTGCGCCGCTGCCGGTCCTCATTGGCGTCGAGCTCGCGCTGCACGCGGTCCACCGTGCGGTGGAAGAGATTGACCTGCGACCAGAGCAGATCGGCGAGGTCGGGTTCCAGCCGCGTCTCGGAAAGGGTGGAGACCAGGGCGTCGAAGATGTCGGCTAGCGCGCCTTCGAGCCGTGCGGCCTCGGGCAGTGGCCGCGGGTCCGGATCGTCCTGGTAGGGGCGATGGCCGTAGAGCTGCAACTCGTCGAGCAGGCGGGCGGTGGGGGATGCGGCGTGGGGTGGCTCGGCGGCGTCGTGGTGGATGAGGCGGTCGGTCGCCATGATCGGTGTCCTCGTTCGGCTGGCCGCGCCCATCGCGGCCTTCACGGCGATCCCTTGGCCGGGGCCGGGCCGGGGCTGCACCGCCAAGCTCGGCGCGGGCGGCCGGAGCGCAGCGGAGGACGGCGGGCGGCGGCTATTTTGCCTCGCGATGCAAAGCGCCCCTTTGACCCGGGGTCCCATCGCACTCGCGCGATGGGGTGCGGGGCACGGCGGAAAATAGTCGCCGCCCGCCGTTGCGTCGCCGGCCCGGCTCTGGCCCGATCGCCGCTCTCAGAAGGCCGTGGGCGCGGCCCGCTCCCGGACACGAGGCACACCGGCGACTGGTGGCGCTTTCCCGGGCGATGCGTTACCGGGCCTCTCAGCCTGACGCCACAGGCCGGGTGTTGGCCAATGCAAAGCGCTCGGCATCCTCCGGGGCGAGCTGTACCCGCAGCCGTGTCAGCAGAGCGTCAGCGTCGGCGCCGAAGCGGCGCAGGTCGGCGTTGAAGTCGTTGGTCACCGGCCAGAGGATGCGCGGCTCGATCCCGGCTGCTCTGGCCCGGTCGCGCAGGCACATCGCCGCATGACGCCCGGCCGCGTCGTTGTCCCGCGCGATATAGAGGCGGTGCAACGCCGGCGGCATGATCAGGGCGGCGAGGTGGTTGGCCGAGAGCGCCGCCGCCATCGGCATGTCGGGCAAGACGCATCGCAGCGACAGCATCGTCTCGATGCCTTCACCCGCGATCATGACATCGGACGCCACGCCGAAGCGGACGGCGTTGCCGAGGAGATGGCCCAACGCCCGCCGTGGCGCGGCGATCGGCGCCTTGCCGGCGCCATCCCGATCAAGCCAGGTGCGATGCACGCCAGCGATCGTGCCGTCGGCGTCCGTGACCGCGGCGATCAGCGCCGGCCAGGCTTCGCGGGGGGCAGCGTCATGCGCCCGGTAGAAGCAGGCGGGGTGAAAGCGGAGCGCCGGCGCGGCCTCCAGCCGCGCGGTGATGCCACGGTTGCGGAGATAGGTCTCGGCCAGGGTTCCGACGATCGGGCGCGAAAGAGCGAACAACCGCCGGGCGGCGTCCGACGAGCCCGGTCGTGCCGGTGCGCGCAGCAGCTGCCGCTTCGGCAGTCCGAGGAAGGCCCGTGCCTCACCCAGCGTATCACCCAGGCGATCGAGACCACGGTTGAGCCGGATCAGGTCGAGCAGGTCGCCATGCTGGCCAGTCGCGGCGTCGGTCCATTTGCCGGCGGCACCCCTGCCGGAGTCCGGCCCCGTCAGCCGCACGAACAAGCTGCGGCCCGGCGTGTTCTGGACATCGCCGACCAGCCAGTAGCGGCCCTGGCGGCGGCCGTTGGAGAGGTAGTGGCGGCACACTGCCTCGGCCTCGCGCGCGAGGCGGTGCGCCAGTTCGGCGGCGGACCCGGACATGGAGCATCTCCACCGTCAGGCCGCGACACGATCGACGACTCGAAGGAGCTGCGATCGCTCAAACAGCGCCGCCAGGATCGCGGGTCCGCGTTCGGTGACCGGGATGAACAGCCGAAGCCGCCAGGCGATGATCTCGCTCGTCAACCCCATCGCCTTGAGCTGATCGACCGCGCCGTCTGTGAAGCCGGCGAGTTCGACGCGGGCGGCACCCATTACGGTCGCACGCCGGACAGTCAGCCCGCCGGCGAGATGCAGCACGACGCCGTCGGTGAGCACGGCGGACCATGCCTCGTTCGGCGCCAGCGTCGGCGCGTCGTCCAACCCGAGCGCCCGGCAAACTTCGCCCATGGCGGCGGGCGAGATCAGGCGGCCGATCACGCGCTCGCCGTCGTCGGTCTGCAGGCGATAGACGCGCAGCAATTCGTCGGGTAGCCGGTTCCAGATCGGCAGGAGCAGGCCGGTGACGATGTGGAACGCACTCTCGGTGAATTCCGGCACCTGCGCCACTTCGGCATTCCATGTCGCAGCGAACCGCTCGGCGTCCGCCTCCTCCCAATGGGTGTGATCCAGCGCGTCGAGGGCAATCGTCTCCCTGACCATCGGCCGGACCAGACGGATCCGGCGCTGCACCTCGCCATCATCGAGCGTCAGGCTCGGTGCCGGCATCTGCACCGCGGCACGGCCGGACTGGGCGTTGACCAGCAACCGCGCGCGCTTGTCCCGCGCCAGGGTGAGCGCGTCGCCGGCGGGAAGCGGCCGGTTGCGGTCCCGCCGCAGCAATTTGAACAACCGCGTTTCGGCGCCGCTCGCCGCGTGAATATGGATCGTGCGCCGCTCGGTGACGCGCAGACTGTCCGCCGTCAGCGTCTCGACGCCGACATCGTAGCTGCCGGCGGCGATCGCGTTCTCGATGCGGCTGGCGAGCAGCTCCTCGAAGACCGCGAACAGGCCGTTCTGCAGGGCGATCGGAAGCGCCAGCAGGCGGTTCAGGAAGGTCGTGATCGGCGGCAGGTCCTCGCGGAGCGACCCGTCGCGGTCGGAGAGATCAAGCCCGGTCGTCTCCTCGAAAGGCTGCAACGAGCAGCACGCCACCTTGCCGGCGAAGATCATTCCGTAGAACTGCCGAAGTGCCGCGCGGGCATACTGGCTCTCCAGATTGTCGTCGGCCCGGAATAGGCCCTGGCCGCCGGTCTGGCGCTGGCCGCGGGTGATGGCCCCGAGGCTGTCGAGCCGGCGGGCAATGGTGGAGAGGAAACGCTTCTCCCCGCGCACGTCGGTCGCCACCGGACGGAAGAGCGGGGGTTGGCGCTGATTGGTGCGGTTTGACCGACCCAGCCCTTGAATGGCGGTGTCCGCCTTCCAGCCAGGTTCCAGCAGGTAGTGCACCCGCCGGCGCTGGTTCCGGACGGCGAGGTCGGCGTGATAGCTGCGTTCGGTGCCGCCGGCGTCGGAGAAGACCAGGATGCGCTTCTCGTCGTCCATGAAGGCCTGGGTCTCGGCGAGGTTGGCCGAGCCAAGGCGGGTCTCGACGGCGAGTCGCTCGTTGCCATCGGGGGCGATCTTGCGCACCACGCGCCGCGACCGCCCGGTGACCTCGGCAACCTGATCGGTGCCGAAGCGCTGGACGATCTGATCGAGTGCGCCCTGCACCGCCGGCAGTGCGGCGAGGTGATCGATCGTCCGGTCCCGCCGTTCGACCGCCTCGCGCGACTGCACCGGCTGGCCGTCCCGGAACACCGGGCGGGAGAGCAGATTGCCGTCGCTATCGGTGAACACCTCGAACAGCTGCGTCGGGAAACCGTGCGCCAGGTAGTCGAGGACGTATTCGCGCGGGGTGATGTCCACCTGCACGTCGGCCCACTCACCGGCGGGGATGTCGGCCAGCCGCCGGTCCAGCAGCGCCTCGCCGGTGGAAACCAGCTGCACGATACAGGCGGCCCCGGCGGCGATGTCGCGCTCGATGGCGCCGATCAGCGTCGGCACCTTCATCGCGGTGATCAGGTGGTTGAAGAAACGCTGCTTGTTCGATTCGAAGGCCGATCGCGCCGCCGCCTTTGCCTGGCGGTTCAGCGTGCCGGACGGACCGGTGACATTGGCCGCCTCCAGGGCTTCGGCCAGGTTGGCGTGGATCACCTGGAAGGCCTCGGCGTAGGCGTCGTAGATGCGCACCTGCTCGCGGCTGAGTGCGTGCTCGACGATCTCGACCTCGATCCCCTCGTACGACAGCGAGCGCGCGGCGTAGAGGCCGAGCGCCTTCAGATCCCGCGCCAGTACTTCCATCGCCGCGATCCCGCCGGCCTCCATCGCCGTGACGAATTCCTGCCGAGTCGCGAACGGGAAATCCGCCCCGCCCCAGAGGCCCAGCCGTTGCGCATAGGCGAGGTTCTGCACCGAGGTTGCGCCGGTCGCGGAGACGTAGAGCACTCGCGCATCGGGCAGTGCGTGTTGCAGCCGCAGCCCGGCGCGACCCTGCTGGGACGGCCTGCGCTCGCCGCGTTCGGAGGTATCGCCGGCGGCGTTGGCCATGGCGTGCGCCTCGTCGAACACGAGCACCCCGTCGAAATCCCGCCCCAGCCAGTCGATGATCTGATCGAGCCGCGAGACCTTGCCCTCCCGCTCGGCCGACCGCAGCGTCGCGTAGGTCGTGAACAGGATGCCCTGGTCGAGGCGGATCGGCGTGCCCTGCCGGAAGCGCGCGAGCGGGGTGATCAGCAGCCGCTCCTGGCCGAGGGCGGACCAATCGCGCTGGGCATCCTCGATCAGCTTGTCGGATTTCGAGACCCAGAGCGCGCGGCGGCGGCCCTTCAGCCAGTTGTCGAGAATGACGCCGGCCACCTGCCGCCCTTTGCCGGCGCCGGTGCCGTCGCCGAGAAACCAGCCGCGGCGGAAGCGCACCGCGCCCTCGGCATCGTCGGGGGCGGCGGAGACCTGGTCGTAGGTCGCATCCACCAGCCAGGCGCCGGCGAGATGCCCGGCATGAGCTTCGCCGGCGTAGATGACGCTCTCGATCTGCGCGTCAGACAGCAGGCCGGCCGATATGACCGCCGGCGGCAGGTGGGGCCGGTAGCTTGGGCGCGGTGGCGTGACCGAGGCCATGGCGGACGATTGTACGAGCTTCGTCGGATGCGGCTGCGCGCCAGGGATCACGATGGTCTGGACGGAATAGCTCTCGTAGAGCGCATCGCTGATCCGGCCATGCTCGGGCGGCCGTTCGTCGCGGACCTCGTATGCGAGCGCGATTCCGGGATCGATCGGCGGTTCCGGGTGACGGATCGGGATGGGATGCGGGCGCGGGACGATCGCGCGCGGGGGCACCGGGCAGGCGGCCGGAGGCGCGACCGGCGGGGCAGACACGGCCGGGCGCGGCGGCACGAGGCGAGTCACCCACTCCAGCAGCGTCGCCGCATCGGGGGCGATGCCGGGGCACGGCGGAAAGGCGGTCGGGTCCTCGGCCGGCACGCGGTCGATTACGGTCAGCCGCGTCTCGACCGCGGTGCCGTGGCGGAAGGCCGCGTCTGCCATCCGCTCCTCGACATGCGCCGCGACCGAGAAGGGCGGGTTCATCAGCACCACCGAGGGTGCGATGGACGGATTCAGATGGTCGTGGATCTGCGCCGCGTCGTGGCGGCTGACGGGCGCGCTTGGGAGCAGACGGCCGAGTAGGTCGGCGCGGGTCTCGGCGAGCTCGTTCAGCGCCAGGACGCCGCCGGCGAGGGCGGCGAACACGGCGAGCAGTCCAGTGCCCGCGGAGGGCTCCAGCACTAGGTCACTCGGCGTAATCGCGGCGGCGGCGCTGGCCGCGAAGCCGAGCGCGATCGGCGTCGAGAACTGCTGGAGCGCCGCACTTTCCTCGGAGCGGCGCGTATGCGTGGGCGCCAGCGCGGCCAGCTTCGCCAGCATGGCAAGCATCGCCGCTGGGCTGCCGGCGCGGGCGCGCATGGCCGGCCCGTGCTGGCGCAGAAACAGAACCTGCGCCACTTCACAGGCCTCGTAGGCGTCCTTCCATACCCAGATGCCGCCGGTGTCGGATGCGCCGAACGCCGCCTCCATGGCGGTGCGCAAGATGGCGGCGTCCAGGGCCTGGCCCCGCTCCAGCGCGGGCAGCAGCAGCCGGCCGGCGCCCAGGATGGCGGACGCCCGATCGGGCGCAGGCGGCGCGGACGGGGATGCGAGCATGGCCGACTGCTCGGCCAGCGCGGGGACGATGAGGTTCATGCGGGGATTCCGGAGAGCGGGGTTGCGAAGCCGGCGGGCGCTCTCTCGACCCCACCCGGCTCACCCCGTCCCGGCCATCCTCTCGCTCTCCGAGCTCCACGTGCCGCCGCGGTGACCCGCTCCGGCGCTTTGGTTCCGGCCCGTACCGTGCTAAAGATGACCAATTAGATGGTCAGGAGAGCCTCATGGGAAGTGTGAGCATCGCCGACGCCAAGGCGCATCTGAGCGAACTGGTCGAGCGCGCGGCCGGCGGCGAGACCGTGCAGATCACCCGCCGCGGCAAGCCGGTCGCGCAGATCGTCGCCGCGAAGGCGCCACGCAAGCGCATCGACATCGCGGCCCTGCGCGCGATGGTCGAGAAAATGCCAATGCAGCCGGAGCCGGCGGGCGAGTTCATCCGCCGCATGCGTGACGAGGCGCGTTATTGATCCTCTATCTCGATACTTCGGTGCTCCTCGCTGCATTGACGCATGAGGCAGAGACCCAGCGCATGCAGCGCTGGCTGGGAGACCAGGATCCGGAACTTCTCGCGATCAGCGATTGGGTGACGGCAGAGTTTTCCTCGGCGCTGTCGATCAAGTTGCGATCTGGGCAGATCGAGACGCAGCACCGGGCGGATGCGCTCGCCATGTTCACTACGATGAGCGCGGAAACCTTCACTGTGCTGCCGATCTCCGGCGCTCAGTTCCGCACCGCCACGCGGTTTGCCGATCAGCACGCGCTCGGCCTGTGGGCCGGTGACGCGCTGCATCTCGCAATCTGCGCCGATTACGGCGCCAACCTTTGCACGTTGGACCGGCGACTAGGTGAGGTCGGCCCGGCCCTGGCGGTGAAGACGGCGCTGCTATGAACGCGCCGCCGGCGAGTGCGCAAAGACCAGCGGCAGCCCGGCGGCTTGATGCGTGGGAAGCTGACATGCCCACCGGTCGCTCGCACGGCGGAGATGTCGGGAGAGGAGACGGTCTGCTTTTGGGCGCTCCAACCAAGGGGGACGACATTCAATCCTACGTGGGGGTCGAGCGCCGCGGGGGTATCCTGAAGTGTCACCGCGGAAGCCCTGACTGTGAATTCTGGTTCATTACGGGCTGAAATTGCGTGTGGTTCTCGGTGACTGTAATAGCGTAACAGAGTGTCAATGCCTTGGTGATTGTGTTCGCCCCGAGCGATCTTTCGGGAGAAAGAGGATGTTGAAGCGCGTCAGCGCAGCGATCATTGCAACGGGACTTATCGTCGGGGTCGTATACCTTGGATGGTTCTCGAGCAAATATTCAGCCTACATATGGTTGTTCGGCCTCGCGGCTGCTTTAGCCGCTCCCCTTGGTCTCACACTTCTTAGCTTCGCACTTAATGGTTCCAGTTCAGATGTTATTAAGCGATTGGCAAAAGTACCTGAGATCGAGCAGTTGATCAATGAAGCGAAAAATCAGGAAGAAAAAATAAGAATACTTGAAGTAGAACGGGAAAAACTGATTGAAATTGTAAAGTTAGAGTCGCGACGGCAGGCGATAGAGGATCGGGTAGCCTCACTTGAAAACGATGCGGTTCGAATTCTTGTCGAGTTGGAGAATTTGGACGAGGAGCAGAAAACTCTCGGGCTCACGATCGGCGGTAGCAACGTCAGCAAGGAAATCGCTAGGTTACGCGAGCGCGTCAGAGCGCGGGAGCGCGGAGACCTTGTGATCCGCGTTGGCAGCTTTGTCTACCAGATTGATCGCGACATCGTAAAAGGCTTGCCATTCGGGGCAGGCAGCCTTGTCCTCGCATACGTAAAGATTGTCCAAAAATTTTTGGGTTGGATGAGGACGAGATCACAAACCCATGAAGGCAGCATAGACATTCCGGCGTCGTTTAGAGATGCGTCTTCAAGAGATCAAACGAAAGTCTAGCGTAAACTCCCCTGGGCGTGCGGAGCGGCTTGGGCAGCCAGCCGGTGCCGGCGAGCAGCCGTTCGGCCTCCTGCGCAATCTCCGGCTTCTTCAGGTGGTCGATCAGCTGCGCGGCGTGCTCGCCCTTTGCCTCGCGCACCGCCTCCAGGATGCGGGCCTTCGGCACCCGGCCAAGATAGGTCTCGACCGTCGGCACCCAGCCCGCCGCCGCCATGTCGAGACTGACCGCCTGGGCCAATCGATCGGCGTGCGCCAGGGCGCCCGGACGGCGGTTCCAGGGTTCGTGAAGCGCGTTGATCGTCAGTGCCGCGCAATGCGCGAATAGCGCCGCGCGCGTGTCGGTGCCGAAGCCGACGAGCGCGTTCCAGAGTTCTCCGGACGTCGCCGGCAATTGCTTCGCCCATGCCTCGTGCCGCACGTCGATGGCTTTGGCGGACGCGGTGTCGTTCAGTCCCGGAGCCTGGGTCCCGAACCCGGCGCTCTTGGCCTCGATCTACAGGCATGTGTCGGCGGCGGAGCGATAGAACAGGCGGAGGCAAAACGCGTGGAGCACGGCCAGGAACGCCGTGTCCCAGTCGTTCCCCAAGGCTTCCCGCAACGCGAGCGTCCGGTGTGCGGTGAGTTCCGTCATCAGCCGCTCGGGCAGCGGCTTCAGCCCCTCGTCTTCCTCGGGCACCTCGGCTGACGGCTCCGCGGCAGTGATGGTCGTGGTCGAGCGCACCTCCGTGGCGGACGGGTCCCGATCGGTATCGGGTACGGTGCTGGCCGGCTCCGCGGACTGATCGGGATCGTCGGGCGCTGCCACCGGGGGGTTCGTCGTCAGGCCGCACGTAGCCGCGTTCGACGCGCAGCGCACCGTCGCGGTCGATGCTGATAAAGGCACCGGCGCGAACGATGTCGGCGGGGTCGAATTTCGGCGGGCGGTTCTGAAATGCCTCAATCGCCGTCTCGATCTCGATCAGGCGTGCCTCGACCGCCTCGGGCAGCTCGTCGGCCTCGCCATACTGCTCCTCCAGCGAGTCGTATTCGCCCTTCAGCGCATCGAACTCCGCCTGTTCGGGCTCGGTGAGAGGATTGGTAGAGGGCAGCGGACGCAGCCCGTGCCGGTGGCCGTAGGGGAAGTCCGGGGCGGCCTCGAGCCATTTCCAGCCTTCGGCGCGGATGGCGTCTGCCTCGCGGGCCAGGCGCTCGGCCACCAGCCGGTCGAGCAGCACCGGGTCCTGCAACCAGCCGCCCTCGTCCTCCTGGAACAGGTCGCGCATCACGATGCCGCCTGCGGCTTCGTACGCCTCGGTGCCGACGAAGCTCGCGCGTCGGTCGCTTGCGCGTACCGCCCCCTCGGTCAGCATGCGGCGGATGATGTGCGGCTCCTTGTTCCAGCCGCGCTGGATCGTCGCCCACACCTGTTCCTGGCGGGCATGATCGTCGCTGACGCACAACGCCATGAGCTGATCGAGCGTCATCGCGCCCTCGGCATAGCCGTCGAGCAGCGCCGGGCTGGCGGCGGCGAGCTTGAGCCGCTGGCGCACCACCGCGGCGGTGACGCCGAACGCGGCGGCGATCTCCTCCTCGCCCTGGCTTTTTGTACGCAGCGTCTTGAAGGCGCGGAACTGGTCGAGCGGGTGCAGCGCCTCGCGGTCGGTGTTCTCGGCGAGGCTGTCCTCCTCGGCGAGGCCCTCGGTCTTGACGATGCAGGGGATGGGCGCGGTCTTGGCCAGGCGCTTCTGCCGGACCAGCAACTCCAGCGCGCGATAGCGCCGGCCGCCGGCGGGCACCTCTAACATGCCCGTCTCGTTGCCCTCGGCATCCAGCACCGGGCGCACGCTCAGGCTTTGCAGCAGGGAACGCCGGGCGATGCTCTCGGCCAGCGCCTCGATCGAGACGCCGGCCTTCACGCGCCGGACATTGGCCTGGCTCAGGACGAGCTTGTTGAACGGAATGTCTCGGGACGGGTTCAGGACGATCTTCTGGGTCGCAGCCATCGGTGATCTCCGCGACGGGCCGGCCGGGAGCCTCTCTCCCAGCCCTCGACCCGTCACGAAACTCGCCTCCGCCCTCTCGCTCTCGGCGGCGGCGCGAGCCTCAGCCGCCGGGGGCATCCGCCGCTGGTTGCGGCAGATTGACCACCTCGGCGCCGGCGGCGCGGTATGCCGCTGCCACCGCCGCCAGGGGCGCATAGCTGAACGGGCCATGCGGTGGTGGGTCCGGCGGCGCGCCGACGGCGACCATCGGCCCGCGCATGACAAGCCGCGCCACCGCATCGAAGGCGACCCCGCGGCTGTCGATCACCGGCAGGCCGGCGGCAATGCACGCCGCCTTGATCGGCTCGGAGTCGTATCCCAGGAGTCGGCATCCATCCCCATACCAGAGGATAAACCCGCCCCGGCCGATCGAGAGGTGGCCACCCTCGGTCGCCAGGGCTTCGGCGATCAGCTCGGCATGGTGGGAGTGGAGTTCGACGTTTTCGGCGGCGCTCATGGCAGTTCTCCATGACGGGCCGGCCGGGAGCCTCTCTCCCGGCGCTTCGACCCGTCACGGAACGCTTGCGGCCCTCTCGCTCTCAGGCGCCAAAGGCGACGTCAGGCCCTCAAGGCGAGGAAGCAGCGCTCATATCCGCAGCACAAAGCGCAGCCTCTGTCTTGCGAGTCACGCCGCGACGCTGTGAAGTCGCGCAAATTGCACGACGCTAGAGCGATCCGTCGAGGCGATGACCGCGTCATACGCATTCAGCGCACGAAGCACTCGCTGCTGGTGCTTGCGCTGGAAAATGAACGATCGCACCCGGCCCTTGGCCATGGTGCGCTTAGTCACGCCGGCTTTCTTCGGGAATCCGCCAGTCTTGTCGAGAACTGCGTACAATACGTATAGGCCGGCAAGGCGCATGAACTGGTCGGTAGTCGGGTCGATATGCACCCAAATCCGAATCAAGTCGTTGATCTCGGCGGTCTTATTCGTCCGCATTTTTTTTCTCCTCCTCTAGCAATTGCGTGATGCGCGCGGCCAATCGTTCAAAACGGCGGTCGTCCTCCATTGCCTGTTCCAAAGTGATGACATCCTCCATGCGTTCGCGGGTGAGCTGCCCAGTGAGCGCGAAATAGGCGAGCACAGCGACAGCGCGCTTTGCTGTACCTGACATGGCTCGAAATTGTGGATCACTGGTTTCGGCTGACCAGTTACGGATTGTCTTGCGGGTGGTGCCGGCACACTCCGCTAGTCGCGCCAAGTGACCGCTCGCCTTGCCTGGATTGAGCAGACGGCCGACCCGCAGCAACGTCGATCGCGAGAAATTTGACAAGAGACGCCCCTCTGAGACGTTTAATGCCATAAACCGGCTCTCTGGGTTCGTCAAGCGACCTTGGCTTAACCCGTCACGGAACGTAAACCGCGCTCAAGACGACGGGGCCGGCGGGTCGACATTCGGGGCCCTCTCGCTCATCGTCTTCGATCTGGAACGCCAGCAGATAGTCGGCCGCCTTCGAGGCCGCGCTGGCGGCGCGGATGATCGCGTGGTCATCGTCGCGCAGCACCTCGAGCCAGGAGCCGATGTAGTCGGCGTGCCGCACGGTCGGCACGATGCCGAGGCTCGCGCAGAGGAACGCAGCCGTCATTTCGGCAACCAGTTCTTCCTTGGCGTAGCTGGCGGAGCCGAAGCCGCCGGACATGTCGCGCGCCAGCCGACGGGCCGCGCCTGACCAGTGCCCCTTATGCCGATGTCGGCATAAGGGGCATAATGCCGCGATCCGGATTATGCCGCATGGCCTCCGCTGGAGGCCGGATAGCCCGGCATTGGCCATGCGGCTGTTCGGCATAATCAGAGCCCTTCCAGGAACGCGAGGAGTTGATCGTCGGGCCGGAACCGGCCCGACGGCGTGGCTGGAGCGGCGACGCGAGCGAGCGCCTTTTCCTTCATCCGCATGTCGGCATGGATGTAGATTTGGGTGGTCTCGACGTTCTCGTGACCAAGCCAGAGCGCGATCACCGCAGGATCAACGCCGTGGTGGAGCAGGTCCATCGCCGTGCTGTGGCGCAGCGTATGTGGCGTGACCTGTTTCGTGCCGATGCTCGGGCACGCGCGCGACGCCGTGAGGCAGTGCTTGCGGACCAGATGCTCAAGAGCGTCACGGCTCAGCCGTTCGCCCCGGATCGACGGGAACAGCGGCTTGCCCTCATCTTTGTCGTTGCCGATCCACGTCGCCAGCAGCTTGGCTGTCTCGCGGCGAAGCGGGGTGGCGCGCTCCTTCCGGCCCTTGCCCATGCAACGGATGTGCGCGCCGGTCCCCAGCACGACATCGCCCCGCGTGAGGCCGACCAGTTCGGAAGCCCGCAGGCCTGTCTGGACCGCAAGCAGGAGCAGAGCGTGATCGCGCCGCCCCGCCCATGTTGTACGATCCGGAGCCGCCAACAGCGCCGCCATTTCCTCGGCATCGAGGAACGTGACCGCACGCTTCACATAGCGCTTATTGGGCATGGCGAGGATGCGCTGGCAGTGCAGCAGCCAAGTCGGATCGGTCATCGCGACGAAGCGGAAGAACGATCGGATCGCGGCGAGCCGGGTATTACGGCTGCGAGCGCTATTACCCCGCGCGGTCTCGGTGTGGGCGAGGAAGTCCGCGACCAGATCGGCGTCGATGTCTTCGACCGTCAGGTTGACCGGCGGCTTTTTGCGGCGGGCGCTCGCATATCTGAGCAGCAGCCGGAACGTATCGCGATAGCCGGCGACCGTATGTCGGCTCGCCTCCAGTTGCGTGCAAAGCCGGTCGGTGAAGAAGCGCTGGATCAGCGCGGGCAAGGTGACGGCGTTCATTGTGCCATCTCCCCGCCGCTCGCGGTGGCACGGGCTATCGCCAGATCGAGCAGTTCCGGGACCGCCTCCAGATACCAGTATGTTCGGGAAGGGCTGCTATGACCCAGATAGGTCGTCAGCCGGATCATCTCGCGCGCCGGATCCTTGCCGGTCCGGTACCAGTCGATCATCGTGCGCACGGCGAAGGTGTGGCGCAGATCGTGGATGCGTGGCCCTCGGCCATGCCGATGGTACTGCTGCTCGGATCGCAAGCCGATCTGCTGGCACGCCTGCGCGAAGTTGTAGCGGGCCGTGCAGTCGGTGAGCCGGGTCGCCTTGTCGGTTACGAACAGCGGCACCGCCGGATGACCGATCAGCCGATCGCGTTCGATGCGATAGTTGAGCAGTCGCTCGACGGTGCTGGGGTCGAGCGGCAGCAACCGCTCCTTGCCGTTCTTGCCCTGTCGGACGCGCAGCACACCATTATCGGCGTCGAGGTCGTTCCCATCGAGCGCGAGCGCCTCGCTGATGCGCAAGCCCGTGACCGCGATGAGCGCGAACAGTGTCGAGCAAGTCAGCCCGCGCAACCCGCAGATCGACGGCAGCGCCTTTGCGGCCGCGATAATCGAAGCGACCTCGGCATTGCTGTAGATATGCGGACGCGAGCGCATGACAGTGTCCGGCAACAGGCCCCGTGGTGGGGGTTCATGCGCCGGATCGAAGCTGCTCAGCCACTGCGCGAAGAGGCGCACGGCGGTAAGCCGCGCCGCTCGCGTCATGCCGTTGGCCTCGCCGAGCGTAGCGTGCCAACGCAGGAACAGCGCCGTGTCGATATGCGTCACACGCTCGCTGTCGGCGAACCGCGTGAAGCGGCGAAGGATGCGCTCGCTGGTGCTCAGGTCGTAGCCGAGGCGGCGCCGCACAGCCAGATAGCGGTCGAGTTGGAAGGTGAGGCTCATTGCGCGCCTCCCGCCACGGGCCAAGGCATTGCCACTGACCGCAGCCCATCGATGTCGAGACGGGCATATATCATCGTTGATGTGCGTGAGCGGTGCCGCAGCACATCGCCCACCTCGTCGAGCGATGCACCCGAGTTCACTAACTGGGTGGCAAGGCTATGACGCAGCAGGTGCGATCCCACATAGGGCGTTACCGGCTTCTGGCCAGTCGCCTTCAGCGCATCCTTGAGAACGGCGTTGACGATCTGGCTGTCCTTGAACGGACGGTACGGCGCGCGATGGGTGACGAACATCGTGCGACAGGACGCGGGTCCGCGTTCCTCGCGCAGATAGCGGCAGAGGGCCTCGCCAACCTCCGCGCTGATCGGCACGCGATCGTGGAGCTTCCCCTTGCCACGCACCAAGAGTTCGCCCGCGCGCCAGTCGATGTCGTCCAGCTGGATCGCGATGACCTCGGCAGCGCGCAAGCCGAGCCGGGCCATGATGAGCAGCATCGCATAGTCCCGAGCGCCGTGCCGGGGGCTGTCGCGCACGCAGGCGAGCACCGCCTCGACGCCCTCGGGCGACAGATGGCGCGGCAGTCGTGCGCCCCAGCGCTTCGCCGCCCTAGGCACGCTCAGCGCCAGATTGGTCGCTGTCGCGCCGCTGCCGAACAGATATTGCAGGAAGATACGAACATGCGTTGCCACCGTTTTGTCGCGACGCGCGCCTGCCAACACATGCTCGATGAAGCTGATCACGTCGGCAGGCCGCAACCGCCCCGGATCAACTATCGCATCACCAAAGCGATGATCGAGGAACCGGTTGGCGAACCGCAGCGTGTGATAGATCGTCCGCGGACTCAGGCCGCGATGCTTGACCAGATAGGTCTCGAAGTTCGCCAGCAGGGTCGCGCGCGCCTGCTGCGCCTCGGTCAACGGCACCGGCTGCGTGACGCCGATATCGAGCAGATGCTGCGCGAACCGGCGGGCCAACCTATACGGCCATACCGAGCCCGTCTTCTTGCGCGGCACCTTGCGTCCCAGATGCTCGGCCATGTCGAGCGTCAACGCCGAAGGACTGATGCCCTCGACATCCATCGCGTGCCCCACCTTCCGCAGGATCGATTGGTAGGTCTTGACCGTGCCGGCGGTGTAATTCTCCGCCGCAAAGCTCTCGGCGAACGAGTCCAGATACGGCTCGATGCAGGTCTGCAAATATTGAGGCATGATCGTCGTGCTCCATGTTGTTGGAGCGATGAAGATTATGCCGAATGGGATTGGTGCGATCATACCGCCAACCGCGCCCTGCCGAGCAGATGCGGCATAATCCGGATCTCGGCATTATGGCCGAGCTCATGAAGAGCCGTGCGATGCCAGTTCACCGGCTCGAAATAGGCCTGCGGCGGCGGCACCTGAATGAAATCGCCGATGACCGAATAGAACGCGCGATCGCCGCCGATTCGGATGTCGGCGCCACTGGTCCGGATCAGCGCGTCGGCCTGCGGCAGGATGAGGCCCTCGGGAACCGGCGGTGCCGTGGATGCGATCGTGTCGGGCAGGCCCTCGCACTGATCGGTGTTGAACACGGTGAAGCGCTTGAGGAACGGGATGGCGCTCGGCTCGTCGCCGTCGCGGTCGGCGCGCTCGCGCTCGGCCTCGGGGATGAAGCGGTCGGCATAGACCACCGTAGTGCCCCGCTCGCCCTTGCGGATATTGCCGCCGACCGCGAGTGCCTGACGGAAGGTGAGCCAGGCCTGGCCGGCATAGCCGCGCTCAATGACCGCGCCCCAGAGGATCAGCACGTTGATCCCCGAATAGCGCCGACCGGTGGCGGCGTTCTTCGGCATCCCGATGGCCGCCCCGGTGGCCGAAGCGCCCCAGGGCTGGACCCAAGGCAGGCGCCCGGCTTCCAGCTCAGCGATGATCTTGTCGGTGATTTCGGCATAGAGGCTCGCCCGGTCCTGACCGGGGCGAGCGCGCGCGGATGAACGTGACATCGCGGATCTCCGCGACGGGCGCCGCGAGCCTCTCTCGCGGTCCTCAACCCGTCACGGGCGACCCGGCCGAACTCTTGCTCTGGAACTTTACGGGGCGCCCCCCCAGAAGGGGTGTCCTGGCGACCTTCGCCCCGGGTGCGGGAAGGCTTTCCCTCCAAAATTCAAGATTCTTGGGGCAGACGGACGAAAGCAGCTCATGCTCTGGCCGAGGCTTCCGTCTTCCTTCGCAAAGGGCCGGTTTGCCTAAGCCCGCCCCCGAAATATCACTGCCTGACGCTGCAGGTGCCGTCGGCCGGCTGGGTCGGCACCAACCGGGGCTATTTTGCGTCCCAAAATCGGCTTCCCGCTCATTCACTTCCTGCGATTCGCTGGCCAGCCTTGGGCCTATGAGCCGAAAAGTGATGCATAGAGCAGGAAGTTGACACACCAGCATGAGCCACCGTCGACGTCGCAAGGCCGGCGGGCGTAGGAGGCGTTCTTGCGCTTCCGGGGATATTTGAACAAGAAAACGGCCAATGATAAGCTGCGGGGGCGGTTCTGGCGGGGATGCCGACGACCGTCAAGGAAATGGAGGCCTGCCGACGCAACGCGGTGGCCCTTCTTCGACAAGGGGCGTCGGCCGGTGGACAAAGGAGCGCATTTCTATCGATGTGATTTTCAAGTTCACACGCCCCGCGATCAGAATTGGAAGGGAAAGGATGCCGTAACAGCTGAGGATCGGGCAGCGTACGCTGAGTCGCTCGTCGCTTACTGCAGAAGCCACGATTTACATGCGATCGCCATTACCGATCATCACGACATGGCCTTCGTCCCCTACGTTCTCAAAGCGGCGGCATCCGAAATCGACGAGAGTGGCGAAGCGCTGCCACCCGGCAAGCGGCTGGTCGTGTTCCCAGGGATTGAACTCACGCTCGGTGTGCCGTGTCAGGCGATTCTGCTTCTTGATGCTGACTTTCCCGAAGCTTGGTTTGGGCAGGTGTTAACAGCGCTTCACCTGACTCCCCCAGCTGACGATCAGCCCCGCAATGGGAACGTCACGCGCCTCGACAGCGTGCATTCATTCCTTGATCTGAAACAGCAACTCGATCGGCATAGCTGGCTTAAAGACAAATACATCATCTTCCCAAATGTCACCGGCGAAGGCGAATATTCGCTTCTTCGCACCGGGCAGATGGGAAAATACATCGAGATGCCATGCGTCGGCGGTTATGTTGACGGTTCGTTGTCGAAGATGAAGCCGGGCCGCAGAAGCATTCTTGACGGTCATAACAAGGCCTGGGGCAACAAGCGGATCGCCTGTTTCCAGACATCGGATAACCGACACGAAGACCACCGAGACCTCGGGACCAGCACGACCTGGGTGAAATGGGCAACGCCAACTGCGGAAGCGCTGCGCCAGGCCTGCCTCGCGCAGGAGTCCCGGGTTTCGCAGGAAACCCCATTGCTGCCGGCCCTGGTGATCGCGTCCATCAGCGTCAGCAACAGTCTCTTCCTGGGGCCGATCGACCTTGAACTAAACTCCCAATACAACGCCCTGATCGGCGGCCGAGGAACTGGGAAATCCACGATCCTCGAATATTTGCGTTGGGCGCTGTGTGACCAGCCTCCCGGCATCGAAGATGTTGAGACACCGAATTACCAGGCGCGCCGACACCGCCTGATCGAACAGACCCTGAAGCCGTTGGCGGCGACGGTCGAGGTCCGGTTTGAGGTCAACGGCGTGCCGCACATCGTCCGCAGGTCCAGCACCGACGGATTGATCCTACTCAAGATCGCGGCCGGCGAGATGCGGCCGTGCGCTGAAGACGAAGTGAGGTCGCTGCTGCCGATCGAAGCTTACAGCCAGAAGCAGCTGAGCGACGTGAGCGTGCGCATCGACGAGCTGACACGATTTGTGACGGCCCCCATTCGCGGCGAACTTAACCGGATTGACCGCGATCTGGCCGATCACGCCGAACGGATACGGCAGTCCTACGCGACACGTCGCCGGCGCCGAGCGCTAGAACAAACGATCCAGAAGCGAGAGCTGGAAGCAAAATCCCTGACCGAGCAGGCTGATGCCTTGAGGGCGGGGCTTACTGGCCTGGCCGACGAGGATCGGGCACTGCTCGATCGTGGCAAGCTCTTCGACGCGGCCAATCAGTTGGTGGAAGGCTGGAGAGACGGAATCAGGTTGATCGGGCAGGCCGCGGCGGCGCTTCAGCGGACCGTGGGCCTGTCTCTCACGCAGTTGGCCCCGCCGCCGCCAGATCCCCCAAGCACCGCATTGGCGGCCGCGCATGCAGAATACCGAGGCTTGCTCGATGAGGCCAAAGTGGCCCTGACGGCTTTGTCGGACAGGGCGGCAAAGCTGCTGGATACTCACGGTGGTGGGGCCCCCGTGACACCCTGGCAGCAGTGGAACACGGAACTTGCCATCTTCAAGGCATCGTATGATGCCGCTGTGCAGAAGTCCTCATCTCATACGGAGAAATTGCAGCAACTCCAGGCCATCGAGGCGCAGGCGCTTAAGCTAAACCGGGAAGTCGCCCAGCTAAAAGAGGAACTCCGCGCGCTGAGCGAAACGGAGGCAAGCTATCTTGTCGATCGGCAGGCGTGGCAGGAACTGCTTGGCGAACGCGACACGCTGTTCGACGCGCAATGCGCGTCGCTGACGGCAAATTCGGGCTACTCGATCCGCGCCCGCGTGAAGCGGTTCGCCTCGGCGGATGATTTTACCGCCGTCTTTCGGCAGGCGCTGAGTGGGTCCCGGCTACAGGGCAACAAGATCGAATTGCCTGGGGAGTCGATCGTCGCGGCGCCGAAGCCGGGCGATCAGTGGAACGCCATCCTGAACGATCTCGAAAAGCTGGCCGAACATGAGCCGGAACGGGACGGTGCCGAGCGCCGCCCGGAAACCCCGACGCTGACCTCGATCGGGCTGTCCTCCGGAGATCTGGACCGCATCGGCCGGACGCTTAAACCGGAACAGTGGCTCACGCTGTCGCTGACGCCGATCAAAAGCGTTCCGATGTTCGAATACCGGTCTCGCGAAGCCGAATATATCCCCTTTGGCAATGCATCGGCCGGGCAGCAGGCGACAGCGCTGCTGGAGACGCTGCTCACGCAAGGCACGTTCCCGCTCATTATCGATCAGCCCGAAGAAGACCTAGACAACCCGGTCATGCTGGAAATCGTCGCCAAGATTTGGCAGGCGAAGCAGCGGCGGCAGATTATCTTCGCCAGCCACAACGCCAATCTGGTCGTCAATGGCGACGCCGAGCTGGTGGCCTGGTGTCATTACCGCGCCATGGGCGACCAGTCGCGCGGCACGATCGGTGGCACCGGTGCGATCGACATGCCCGACGTCCGCGAGGCCATCAAAAAGATCATGGAGGGCGGCGAAGCGGCCTTCAAACTTCGTCGCGAGAAGTATGGCTTCTGAGACGGGCGTGCCTCGATAAGTTGGTATCTGAGTGTGGTATCCGTCCAAATGGGCCCATCGGCACAGATCTAAAAAAACCAGGAATGACCTCGCCAATTGCCTCGGCGCGGGTCAGGTCCGGCATCTCGCCGCGGTTGATCCGGTGCGCTGTGGTGATGATCCGGCTGGACGCCGCCTGGCGGAAGATCTCGGTCAGCCGCACCACCGGCACCGCGCCGGAGCCGATCAGGTCCGCCAGCACCTGGCCGGGCCCGACCGACGGGAGCTGATCCACGTCGCCCACCACCAGCAGGGCTGCCGCCGCGGGGATCGCCCGGCTCAGCGCGTGCATCAGCTGCACGTCGACCATGGAGGCCTCGTCAATGACCAGGAGGTCGCATTCCAAGAGATGGTCGGGCTCGCGGCGGAACCCGCCGGTGCGCGGATCGACCTCCAGCAGGCGATGGATCGTCCTGGCCTCGAACCCGGTCGCCTCGCTCATCCGCTTTGCCGCCCGCCCGGTGGGGGCCGCGAGCAGGATGCGCACTCCCTTGGCGGCGAGGATGGCGAGGATCGCCCGCATGATCGTCGTCTTGCCGACGCCAGGCCCGCCGGTGATCACCAGCAGCTTCGAGGCAAGGGCAAGGCCGACCGCGTGGCGCTGGCTCTCCGCGAGCGTCATGCCGATCCGCCGCTCGACCCATGGGATGGCCTTATCCGCCTCGATCGCCGGCCGGCGCGCCGCCCTGGCCGGCGAGGAAGACGCAGTCCGCCTCGCCGACGCGATCGGCGATCACCGCGCCGTCGGCCAGCTCCAAGTCGAGGGCGGTGCGGATCAGCGCCTCCGGCACCTCCAGCAGGCGCTCCGCGAGCGGGACCAGTTCCGCGACCGGCAATCCGCAATGGCCGTCGTCCATCGCCTCCGACAGCGCGTAGCCGATGCCGGCGCGGACGCGGATCATCGCGGTCTTCTCGATGCCGAGCCGGGCGGCGATGGCATCCGCCGTCTTGAAGCCGATGCCGCGGATGTCGCGCGCGAGCCGATACGGGTTCTCGCTCATGACCTGGATGGCGTCCGCCCCGTAGGTCTTGAAGATGCGCACGGCGCGCGCCGTGCCGACGCCGTGGCTGTGCAAGAACACCATGATCTCGCGGATCACCTTCTGCTCGGCCCAGGCATCGACGATGCGCTTTGCCCGGACCTCGCCGATCCCGCCCACCTCGCGCAGGCGCTGCGGCGCGCCTTCGATGATGTCGAACACAGCCTCACCGAAGCCGCGCACCAGCTTCTTGGCGTAGACCGGGCCGATGCCGCGGATCATGCCGGAGGCGAGGTAGCGCTCGATCCCCTCCGCCGTGGTCGGCGCCGAGGTCTTCAGGAAGCGCGCCTTGAACTGCTGCCCATGGGTGCGGTCGTTCACCCATTCGCCGGTGGCGGTGATCCACTCGCCGGCGGCGATGGCGGCGGCATGGCCGACGATGGTGACGAGGTCGCGATGCCCGCGCGCCTTCACCCGCAGCACGGCGAAGCCGCTCTCGGCATTGTGGAACGTCACCCGCTCGACGATCCCAGCGAGCACTTCGCCATCGGGCCACGGGGCTTGGTGCTCGGTCATCGCCTGGTGCCGTCAGGCGGCCGGAAGCGGGGCGAGCAGGTCGGCAGCGTTGTTGGCTGGCTGGTTGACCCGCGTGCTCACCGGCCAGACAAGCAGCGTGTCCTCGGCCGCCGGGTGCAGCAGCGCGGCGGCATCGCCCTCGGTCTCGCCGAGCCATAGCGGCCAGTCGGGTGGTTCGACAATCACCGGCATGCGGTCATGGATGGGCGCCATGGTCGCGTTCGCGGCGGTGACGACGATGGCGAAGCTGCGCAGCACCTCGCCCTCGGAGCTGCGCCAGCCTTCCCAGAGACCGGCAAAGGCCAGCGCCTCGCCGTCACGCCGCGCAATCGCGTAGGGCTGCTTGGCTCCGTTCTCGGTGCGCTGCCATTCGTAGAACGCCTGCGCCGGGATCAGCGCCCGGCGGCGAGCGAAGGCATCGCGGAACATCGGCGAGGTCGCTACCGTCTCCGCTCGCGCGTTGATCGGCCGCCGCGCCGCTCGTAGATCCTTGGTCCAGTGCGGCACCAGGCCCCAGGTCAGCAGATCGAGATGCGGCTCACCGGTTTCCGGCTGCCGGCGCACCACCATCGCCTGCTGGCTCGGCGCGACGTTCCAGGACGGGGCGACATTGGGCAGCGCGCCGGCGGTGTGAAACAGCCTGGCGATCGCGTCGGGGGACAGGAAACTGGCGTAGCGTCCGCACATCGGTGGCCTATCACTACACCGACTGCCGGCTCGCTGGCAGTCCTGACCTGGGGCGAAAGCCGTAGGTGCTGGCGGTGGCTAGAAATGGGGCCAATCCCGCCACTGGCCGTCGGGGTGCGGTTTCAGTGCCGTCCACCATGTGGCCGCCCGTCGCGCGGCGGGCGAGGCCCGCCAGGTGCTGTCCCCCGCCGAGCGGCGCTTCGACTCCAGATTGGAACCGCCGAACCTGCGATTCCGCCGCCGCCGACTTTCTGCATGGTGCTTCCACTCCGCTTCCGAATTGCCGCCGAAGGGGACTTGGAAGCAAAAACGGCCCCAGAGGGCCGCTTCGAAGTCCTTGATTTTCCCTAGGAAATCTGGAGCGGGCGAAGGGATTCGAACCCTCGACCCCAACCTTGGCAAGGTTGTGCTCTACCCCTGAGCTACGCCCGCGCTCCGTGAAGGCGCTATTACTCAGGTTCGTTCGGCTTGGCAAGCGGTCCCCTCCATCAAAATCGGGCGGCTGGGTCGCGTCCAAGTTTGGCCGATTATATTTAACCATGAGAAACTTCTCGACCTTTCGCGCAGATTTGCCGACATCGCGGATTCGTGAAAAATCTTCCGCCTCGCCCACAGGATGTGGATCGGGTTTCCGCCCCTCGCCGGCTTGTGCTGGCTCCCGGGCGGCACTTGCGGCATCGCCGGTTGCGTCGAACCGGCATTTCCTGCTGGAAGGCCGTCGGGCCGCTTGCGCCCGGCCGCCGGATTGGCGGCCGACTGGGCGGTCGATCCGTGGCTGGAAGGTTGCCAAGCCGATCCTGTTGCGACAGGCTCGGACCAATCAATCAAAAAAGGAGATCAGGATGATTCGTAAGATGGGGATCGGGCTCGCGGCGGCCGTTGCTCTGGCGGCGCCGTATGGCATTGCCCACGCGGCCTCCGGGCCGATCAAGATCGGCGTGCAGGCGCCCATCACCGGCACCTATGCCGATGAGGGCCAGGGCATCGAGAAGGCCGTGAAGCTGCTCGCCGACCAGCAGAACGCCAAGGGCGGCCTGCTGGGCCGCAAGATCGAGGTCAAGGTCTGCGACGACGAGGGCAAGGCCTCCCAGGCCGCCATCTGCGCGCGCCAGCTCGTGAATGACGGCGTGATCGCCGTGATCGGCTCCTACACCAGCGGCGCGGCACTCGCGGCCGAGCCGATCTATGCGCGCTCGAACGTCATCCAGACCTCGGACGGCACCAGCAACAAGCTGCTCTCGCGCGGCTACAAGACCTGGTTCGGCAACGCGGCGCCGAACAGCGCGGAGGCGAAGTTCACCGCGAAATACCTGATCGATGTCCGCCACTTCAAGCGCATCGCCGTGCTGACCGACCATTCGAGCTTCGCCACCGGCCTCGCCGATGCGGTCATCAAGAACATCAAGGCCGACCATGGCAAGGTGATCGACAAGGCCTTCATCACCGCCGGCTCGCAGAACTTCACCCCGGTGCTGACCAAGCTGAAGGCGCTGAAGCCGGATGCGATCTATTTCTCGGGCTACTATTCGGATGGCGGCCTGATCAAGGCGCAGATGGCCCAGCTCGGCATCACCGCGACCTTCGTCGGCGGCGACGCCAACCAGAACGTCGCCTTCGGCAAGATCGCCGGCTCCGCGGCGAAGGGCGCCATCATCGTCAACGTGCCCGGTCCGGAACAGCTCCCCTACCCCACCGCCAAGGCCTTCGTCGCCGCCTACAAGGCGAAATATCACCAGAGCCCGCCCTCGGTCTTCACCCTCACCAACGCCGACGGCATGCGCGCGGTGATGCAGGCGATCGAGCAGACCAGGAGCGTCAAGCCGGCGAAGCTCGAGCACTACCTGCACACGATGAAGAGCTTCGACGGCCTGACCGGCCAGTTCCGCTGGAACGACAAGGGCGAGCGCGTCGGCAGCCCGTTCACCGCCTTCGAGGTGCAGGCCGACGGCAGCTACAAGATCGTCTATCCGGCGCCCAAGGCCGGCTGACGGGCCGGTCGCGCCGGGGGGAGGTTTCGTCATGGGAACGTTCATCCAGCAGGTCTTCAACGGCCTGACGGTCGGAGGCATCTACGCGCTCATCGCGCTGGGCTACACGATGGTTTATGGCGTGATGCGCCTGATCAACTTCGCCCACGGCGATCTCTGCATCCTCGGCGCCTTCATCGGCCTCACCTTCCTCACCTCGCTCGGCGGTGCCGGCCATCCCGGCGCCGCCCTGCTGATCCTCGCCTTCGTCGCGGCGATCGTGGTGGTGGCGGTGGCCGGCGTCGTGCTCGAACTCGCCGCCTACCGGCCGCTGCGCAAGGCGGATCGCCTCGCCGCCGTGGTCTCGGCACTTGGCGCGTCATTGCTGATCGAGAACGGAATCATGCTGATCTGGAGCCCCCAGGTCAGCGTGTTCCCCTCGGGCCTGCTGCCGACGACGACCTATCACATCGCCGGCGCCTCGATCAGCTTCGTGCAGGTGATGATCATCATCGTCTCCTTCCTGCTGATGGCGGCGCTCTACCTGTTCGTGAACCACACCCGCTTCGGCACCGCGATCCGCGCCGCGGCGATCGACCAGGACGCCGCGCGGCTGATGGGCATCAACGTCAACCGAGTGATCGCCAGCGTCTTCATCATCGGCCCGGCGCTCGGCGCGGTCGGCGGGCTATTCATCGGCGTCTATTACCGCGAAGTCTATTTCACCATGGGCTGGACCTACGGGCTCTACGCCTTCATCGCCGCCATCCTTGGCGGCATCGGCAACATTCCGGGGGCGATGCTCGGCGGCATCCTGCTCGGCCTCTTCAACGCCTTCGCCGCCGGCTACATCTCCAGCTCATGGCAGGACGCGATCACCTTCGCGCTGCTGATCGGAATCCTGCTGGTCCGGCCTTCGGGACTCCTGGGCGAACGCGTCGCGGAGAAGGTGTGATGAGCGCGTCCGCAACCCGCAACACCGGCATCGCCGTCTGGATCCTCGGCCTGTTCCTGCCGCTCGCGCTGAACAGCGCCTGGGTCTCCGTCGCCGCGATCTTCGCGATCTACGGCATCGTCGCCCTGTCGGAAGACATCATTCTCGGCCGCGCCGGCATGTTCGACATGGGGCACGCCGTCTATTTCGGCATCGGCGCCTATGTCACGGCGATCCTGAACGTCACCTTCGACTGGCCGATCTTTCTCACCATCCCCTTCGCCATCCTGCTCGCCGCCGCCTTCGGCGCCCTGCTCGCCGCCCCGCTGATCCGCCTGCGCGGCGACTACCTGCTGGTCGCCAGCATCGGCTTCAACGCGATCTTCGTGCTGGCGATGCAGAACAACCTGTTCGGCCTCACCGGCGGGTCGGACGGCATCACCGGCATCGGCGTGCCCTCGCTGTTCGGCCTGCCGATCGAGAGCCAGAGCGCGATGTACTGGCTCGACTGGGTGGTGCTCGGCATCGTGCTGGTGCTGATGCGCAATCTCGACGGCTCGGAATTCGGCCGCGCGCTGCGCTATCTCAAGCAGGACGAACTCGCCGCGACGACGATCGGCGTCAATCCGCGCAAGGTGAAGACGCTCGCCTTCGCCATCGGCGCCGGGCTCGCCGGGCTCGCCGGCACGCTATTCGCGGTGCAGCTCTCCACGGTCAGCCCGTCCTCCTTCAAGTTCACCGAATCGGTGACGCTGTTCGCCATCGTCATCGTCGGCGGCCAGGGCTCGATTCCCGGCGTGCTGCTCGGCACCGCGCTGATGTTCGTGCTGCCCCAGGTCTTCCGCGACTTCGCGCAATACCGCTACCTGGTCTTCGGCTTCGCGATGATCCTGGTGATGGTGCTGCGCCCGCAGGGCCTGTGGCCGCGGCGGGGGGCGCGGGCATGAGCGCGCTGCTCGAACTCCATGGGGTCGGCATCCGCTTCGGCGGGCTGCGCGCGGTCGACAGGCTCTCCTTCACCGTCGACAAGGGGCAGATCGTCGCCCTGATCGGGCCGAACGGCGCCGGCAAGACGACCGTGTTCAACATGATCACCGGCGTCTACCGGCCGACCGAGGGCAGCATCCGCTTCGAGGGCCAGGACATCACCGCCCGCCGCCCGCATCTCGTCGCCGCCGCCGGCATCATGCGGACCTTCCAGACCATCCGGCTGTTTCCCGAAATGTCGGTGCTGGAAAACGTCCGCGCCGGCTGCCATTTGCGGGTGCGCCAGCAATGGTGGCAGGGGCTGCTCAGCCTGCCGTCGCAGCGGCGGGAGGAGGCTGAACTGGCCGAGCGCGCGCACGACATCCTGCGCCGGCTCGATCTCGACCGGTTCGCGCATGACCGCGCGGTCTCGCTGCCCTACGGCGTGCAGCGCCGCGTCGAACTTGCCCGCACGCTAGCGGCCGATCCCAAGATGATCATTCTCGACGAGCCGGCCGCCGGCCTGAACGACAATGAATCGGCCGCTCTCAGCGAGACGATCTTCGGCATCCGCGACAGCGGCATCACCGTACTGCTGGTCGAGCACGACATGAACGTGGTGATGAGCGTCGCCGACAAGATCGTGGTGATCAATTTCGGCCAGAAGATCGCCGAGGGCGGGCCGGACGACATCCGCAACGACGCGCAGGTGATCGAGGCCTATCTCGGGCGCGATGACGACGAGGAGGAGGGCGTATCGTGAGCCTGCTCGAAATCGCCGACCTCAAGGTCAATTACGGTCAGATCGAGGCGCTGAAGGGCGTCTCGCTGCGGGTGGAAACGCGCGAGATCGTGGCGATCCTCGGCGCCAACGGCGCCGGCAAGACCACGCTGATGCGCACGATCTCGGGGCTGCTGACGCCGCGCGGCGGCTCGATCGTCTTCGAGGGGACCGACATCACCCGCCTGGGGGCGGACAGGATCGTGCGCCTCGGCATCGCCCAGTCGCCCGAGGGGCGGCGCGTGTTCGGCACGCTGAGCGTGATGGAGAATCTCCGCCTCGGTGCCTTCACCCGCCCGGCGGGCGAGGTTGCCGGCTCGCTCGACTTCGTGCTGCAGATGTTCCCCCGCCTCGCCGAGCGCCGCAGCCAGCTCGCCGGCACGATGTCCGGCGGCGAGCAGCAGATGCTGGCGATCGGCCGGGCGCTGATGGCGAAGCCCCGCCTGCTGCTGCTCGACGAGCCGAGCCTCGGCCTCGCGCCGATCATCGTGCAGGGCATTTTCCGCACCCTGCGCGAGATCGCCAACAGCGGCGTCACCATCCTGATCGTCGAGCAGAACGCCCGCAGCGCGCTGAAACTCGCCGATCGCGGCTATGTGCTCGAGGTCGGCCGCTTCGTCATCGAGGACAACGCGAAGACGCTGCTGACCTCGCCCGAGGTGCAGGCCGCCTATCTGGGTGGCGAGCGCAGGAAGGCCTGACGGCGCGTCAGGATTTCGCGAGATCCTCGCGGATGCGGGCGAGCTCCTTCTTCCGCTTGCTGCTCACCTCGGGATAGTTCATGTCGAGCTCCTGCATCGTCTCCAGCAGGATGTTCGAGATGATGAGGCGGGCGTTGCGTTTGTCATCCGCCGGCACCGCGTACCAGGGCGCCTCGACCGTGCTGGTCGCGTTCAGGCAGTCCTGATACGCCGCCATGTAGTCGTTCCAGAATTTCCGCTCCTCGACGTCGGCGGTGCTGAACTTCCAGTTCTTCGAGGGATCGTCGATCCGGGCGATCAGCCGGCGCAACTGCTCCTCCTTCGAGATGTGCAGGAAGATCTTGACGATCTTCGTGCCGTTCCCGGAGAGGTGGCGTTCGAGATCGTTGATCGAGCGGTAGCGGTGCTCCCAGATCGAGCCGACCCCCGACGGCGGTTCCGGCACGCCCTCGTTGGCGAGGATCTCGGGATGCACGCGCGCGATCAGCACCTCCTCGTAATAGGAGCGGTTGAAGATGCCGATCCGCCCGCGCTCGGGCAGGTTGCGCGTCGTGCGCCAGAGGAAGTCGTGCTGGAGTTCCATGGCACTCGGGTGCCTGAAGCTGAAGACCTGGCAGCCCTGCGGATTGACGCCGGACATCACATGCTTGATCGCGCCATCCTTGCCGGCCGCGTCCATCGCCTGGAAGATGATCAGCACGGCATGGCGGTTCGAGGCGTAGAGCAGCTGCTGCATCTCGCTGAGCCGCTTGATGTGGTCATCCAGTTCCGCGCGGTAGTCGTGCTTCGAGTCGAAGAGCGGGTCGATGGCTGTCGGCCAGGACGACAGGTCGACGGGAACGCTCGGGTGAATGCGGAACTGCCGGGAATTGACGGCCATGGCGACACTCCGGAATGCGGCGCCGCGACGCGACCGGACGGGACCACCGCAGCGCGGGCTTTCGGCAAAGCCGGCACATGTCCGTGTCCGCCGGATCGTTCCGGGAACGGCGCCCGGTTAACAGGACCAGACACCGATATGGGGGCGGGACGGCGCGGGATGCAAGCGCGCCGGCGCCGTTCAGCTGCGCAGGCGGGTGACCGTTGCCGTGGTGGAATGGCCGGGCAGCAGCTCGGCGAGCATGACGCGCCCGCCCCAGGACTCGACCTCGCGCGCGCCGACCACGGTATCGTGCGTGTAGTCCGCGCCCTTGACCAGGACATCGGGCCGGATCGCCGAGAGCAGGTCGAGCGGCGTGTCCTCCTCGAAGATCACGACGAGGTCGACGCTGGCGAGCGAGGCGAGCACGGCGGCACGCGCCGCCTCGGGCTGGACGGGGCGCGACGCGCCCTTGAGCCGGCGCACCGAACTGTCGGCGTTCAGGCCGACGACGAGACGGTCGCACCCGGCGCGCGCCTGTTCGAGCAGATGCACATGGCCGGGGTGCAGCAGGTCGAAACAGCCATTGGTGAAGCCGATGCGCCAGCCGCGCTGGCGCCAGCGCTCGGCGGCCTCGGCGGCGGCCTGCCTGGTGACGACCTTGCGCAGCGCGCCCGAGGCCGGCTTCACCGCGTCGACCAGGTCGTCCGGCCGGGCGACGGCGGTGCCGACCTTGCCCACCACGAGGCCGCCGGCGATGTTCGACAGCCGCGCCGCGATCTCGAGCGGCAGGCCGCTCGCCAGCCCCGCCGCGAGCACCGCGACCACCGTGTCGCCGGCGCCGGAGACGTCGTAGACTTCCGCGGCCTCGGCCGGATAATGCCGGACCGTATCGACGGTCACGAGGCTCATCCCGTCCTCGGAGCGGGTGCAGAGCACCGCGCCGAAGCCGAACCGGCCGATCACCTCGCGCGCCGCCCCGACGATGGCGGCCTCGTCCGGCAGGTCGCGCCCGACCGCTTCGGCGAGTTCGCGGCGGTTCGGCGTGATCACGTCGGCCTCGGCATAGTGCGACCAGTCCGCCCCCTTGGGATCGACGATCACGGTGCGGCCGATCGAGCGGGCGCTGGCGATCAGGTTGCGCGCGATCGTGGGCGCCAGCACGCCCTTGCGATAATCCGACAGCACGGTGACCGAGGTCGCCGCCATCGCGTCGGAGGCGATCTTGAGCAGGCGTTCGCCGAGCTTGTCGGTCAGCGGCATCACCAGTTCGCGGTCGGCGCGGATCAGATGCTGGCCGGCGGCGATGTAGCGCGTCTTCACCGTCGTCGCCCGGCCGGTTTCCACCAGCAGCCAGGGCTCGACATTCGGCTGGCCGCCGATCAGCGCGGTGAGGTCGGAGCCTTCCTGGTCGTCGCCCACCACCGAGACGAAGGCGGCCGCCGCATCGAGCGCGGTGAGGTTGCGCACCACGTTGCCCGCCCCGCCCGGCATCGCGATCTCGCGCGTCACGGTCAGGATCGGCACCGGCGCCTCCGGGCTGATCCGTTCGACGCGCCCATAGGCGTAGCGGTCGAGCATCAGGTCGCCCACTACAAGAACGTTCGCCCGCGCCAGCCCCCGGATCGCGGCGATCAGATCGCCATCATCATGCTCAGCCATGCTGCCTCGCTAGCTTGCGCGGCGGCGTCGGGCAAGCGGTTTCGTGAGGTCGACCCGCCGCGCCGCCGGCGATTTTGCATCGCAGCATCGCGCGCCGCGCCGCCGGCGATGGCAAAACGGGCGCAGTGCCTCTATTTAACGGCCATGACCGAATTGCCGCCCTTTCTCGATCGCACCCGGCCCGACGTGCCCGATATTGCCGTGCCCCGCGGTGTCACGCCGTTTTTCCTCCCGAATCAGCCGGTTCGCGGCCGGCTGGTGCGGCTCGGCCCGCTCGCCGACGCGCTGCTGACCCGGCACGACCACGCGCCCGACGTGCGCGCCCTGCTCGGCCAGGCGCTGGCGCTGGTCGCCAGCCTCGCCACCGCGCTGAAATTCACCGGCAGTTTCTCGCTCCAGGCCAAGGGCGACGGCGCCGTGCCGCTGCTGCTCGCCGACTGCACCGATGGCGGGGCGCTGCGCGGCTATGCCCGGCTGTCCGACGAGATCGCGCTGCCGGAAGAGGCCACCGCGCGGGCGATGATGGGCGACGGCTACCTCGCCTTCACGGTGGACCAGGGGCCGGACATGGAGCGCCACCAGGGCATCGTCTCGCTCGAGGGCGAGAGCCTGGCGGACATGGCGCATCATTATTTCGAGACCTCCGAGCAGCTGCCCTGCCAGATCCACCTCGCCGCCGCCGAGACGCCGGCGGGCTGGCGCGCCGCGGCGCTGGTGATCGAGCGGATCGCCGGCGCCGGCGGCATCGACCCCGCGGTGAGCGAGGCCGAGCAGGAGGAAGCCTGGCGCACCGCGAAGATCCTCGCCGCGACGATCACCGACGAGGAACTGCTGGACGACACGCTGCCGCCGGAGCGCGTGCTCTACCGGCTGTTTCACGGCGAGGGCGTCGCGGTGGACCGGCCGCGGCCGCTCGCCTATGGCTGCCGCTGCTCGCGCGCCCGGCTCTCGGACGTGCTGGGCGGGTTTTCCGGAGACGATCTCGATCACATGACCATCGACGGGGACATCACGATGACGTGCGAATTCTGCAATGTCGATTTCCGCTTCCCGCGCGGCGAGATCGCCGCTGCCGCCTCGGCCGGCGAGCCGGGAGGCGCGTCATGAGGCGCCTCGCCCTCGCCGGGATCGTGCTGGCGCCGCTGGCGCTGTCGGCCTGCGCCACCGAGGCGCCGGCGCCGACGACCTTCGCCCGGCTCGACTATTCCTACCTCCCGCCGATCACCCTGAAGGTCGCCAGCATCCGCATCCGCGACGATTACCGGCCCGGACCGGACGCGGCGAAGATGATCGACCTCGCCCCCGAGCCGCCGGCGCGCGTGCTGGAGCGCATGGCGCATGAGCGGCTGGTGGCGAATGGCAGCCCCGGCTCGGCCTCGTTCGTCATCCGGCAGGCCTCGCTGCACCAGGTGGGCGACACGCTGGTGGGCACCATGACGGTCGATCTCAACGTGCGGACCAGCAACGGCCAGCGCGTCGGCTATGCCGAGGCGACCGTCTCGCGCAGCGAGACCGCGCCGACGAACGAGTCGCCGGACCGGATGCGCGCCGCGCTCTACGACCTGACCAAGACGATGATGAGCAGCATGAATGTCGAGCTGCAATACCAGATCCAGAGGAGCCTGCCCGACTGGCTCGCCTATTCGCCCGCCGGCGAGGTGGGCGGCATGGCGGCGCCGCACTACAGCCCCGACCAGGGCATCAGCGCGCAGCCTTTGCCGAACCCCGATGCCGGGCAGAATGGGCCGGCCAGCGGCACGAACCTCGGCGGGTCGAACGACTGACCGGGCGGCGTTCCGGCCCGGCAGGCGGATGCGGGCCGCGCCCCGAGGGATGCAGCCGGGCGGCGGTTTCGCCGCGATGTCCGGGGAGCGCGGCGGTATCGCCGCGACCTGAAGGCGATCAGGACGGGACCGGCGGCGCGCGGGTGTGAAGCGGGCCGGGCCGGACGGGCCGGCGGGGCGACAGGCGCGGCGCCGGCGCGGGATGCGGCGTGGCGGTAGTCGGCGCAGCGGCGCGAGCTTTGGCGGGCGCGACGGCGGGCCTCGATCGGGGCGGCAGGCGCAGGCAGGCGGGCAGCCGGAGGCCGAGCGCGCGGCAGAGCGGGCGAAGCAGGCGGCCGGCGCGCGGTTCGGACGCGATGAGGGCGCGGGCTTCCGGGGTTTCGAGCAGGTCGCGCAGCCGGCCGGCGACGGCGCTGGCCTCGGGCACCGGGGCGAGCAGCCAGGCGGCGCGGCGGGGCAGCGCGACGGCGGGAGTCCGCGCCGCCCGATGACGTGGGCGCGAGGCGCGCCGGCGGGGCGGCGGCGCGCCGGCGACGAGGATGGCGAACCGGCGGACGGCGCGGCGCAGCCGGGACCAGAGCAGCACGACCAGCGCGCCGTTCGCGGCGCCGAACGCGCCCTTTGCCCCGCGCGCGGCGACGGCGCCGCAAAGCGTTTCGATCAGGGCGGCGAAGCGGGCGGCGACATCCATGAACGGAACAGGAACATGAAAGCCGGGGGGTGGGCAAGCGGTTTCCGCCGGCGGCACCCGCCGGCTTGACCTGCGTCATCGACAGGAAGCGCCGGTTCCTGCGACTCCTCGGGTGACGGGACCGCGGGCGGCGTGCCGGCGGGATGTCGAGGAGGCCGGATGGCGGCGAAGCGGCAGGCAGGACCGGGCGCGGACGCATCGGCGCGGCGGGTGCTGTGGGGGCTCGGCGCCGCCAATGTCGCCGCCTGGATCTGGGCGGCGGCGGCGTTCGGCGGGGCGCCGCGGCTGCTCGGCATGGCGGGGCTGGCCTGGCTGTTCGGCCTGCGGCACGCGATGGACGCGGACCATATCGCGGCGATCGACAATGCGGTGCGGCGGCTGGCCGGGCGCGGCCGGGCCGCGAGCCTCGCCGGGCTGTTCTTCTCGCTCGGGCATTCGAGCGTCGTCGTGCTGCTGGCGGCGGCGGTCTCGTTCGGCGCGGGGGCGCTGCGGGGGCATCTCGACGCCGTGACGCGCGATGGCGCCTGGATCGGAACGATCGTCTCGGTGGGGTTTCTGGCGCTGATCGCCGGGGCGAATCTCGTGGCGTTGCGGGCGGAGACGCGCGGCGGCGCGGCGCCGGGGGGCGTGCTGAGCTGGCTGGCGCGGCCGCTGTTCCGCCTCGTGCGGCGGAGCCGGGACATGTATGCGATCGGGTTCCTGTTCGGCCTCGGCTTCGACACGGCGACGGAGATCGGGCTGCTCGCGCTCTCGGCCGCGGGGACGGCGCACGGGATCGCGGCGTGGCGGCTGATGGCGCTGCCGGCGCTGTTCACCGCCGGGATGTCGCTGGTCGATACCGCCGACAGCGCGCTGATGACGCGGGCCTATGGCTGGGCGCTGCGCGACGGGCGGGCCCGGCGGCGCTACAACGTGACGCTCACGGCGGTATCGGCCGCGATCGCGGTGGTGGTCGGCGGCGCGGAATTGCTCGGCCTGGCGGGGGACGGGGTCGGGACCGGGGTGGCGCGGGTGGCGGCGATGCTGGACGCGCACTGGTCGGGCCTCGGCATGATCATCACGCTGATGCTGGCGGGGCTGTGGCTGGCCGCGATCCGGCGCGGCCGGGCGGGGCGGATCGCGGAGCGAGCCTCCTCAGCCGCGCCGCCAGGCTGATCCGGCGGCGGCTCGGCAGGCGGAGGCGGTGATCGTCGAGCCGGGCCGGGTCGGCGGCGCCGGACGGGCCGGCGAGCCGGCGGTCGCGCGCGAGGAGGAGGGCGGCGATCTCGTCGGCGAAGAGGATCAGCAGACCGTCGAGCCAGCGGGCGACGTCGGAGGGTTCGGCATCGTGCAGGCCGGGGCGGCGCAGCCGGGCGATGAGTGCGGGCGCGGGCTGCCAGACCTCGCCAGTGACCCAGCGGTTGGTGGTGAAGAGGCGGAGCGGCAGGCCCCGCGCATCGACCGAGATGCCGGCGAGATGGGAAAATCCGGCGGACCCGGCAGGCGGCGGCACGAAGATGTGGAAATGGCCGTGCTCGGCGGCGGGGCGCTGGCGGGCGGCGTGGGCGTGGTAGAAGAAGCGCCACGCGCTGGCGGGGGCGATGGCGTCGGGCTGCGGGTAGTGCGCCCATTCGACGAATTCGCCGCCGGGGCCGAGCAGGCGGGCGGGCGCGCTTTCGCCGCGCGCGGCCCAGGCGGCGATCTGGCCGACGACGGCCTCGGCCACCGCGGCGAGCGACGGGGCGGCGAGCGAGGCGGCGGCGAGCGGCGGGGCGGGCGCGGTCATGACGACGCCCGGCCGGCGGGGGCGGCGGTGAGTCGGACGACGGCGACGAGCAGGGCGAGCAGCGCGGGCAGGATGATCCAGGGCGAGAGGTGCAGCAGCTGCGGCAGGGTGAGCGCCGCCTTGCCGGTGCGGGCGTAGGCCCAGCCGCCGATGGCGGTATAGGCGCCGTTGAACAGGATCGTGCCGGCGCCGATGCCGAGCAGGAAGACCAGGCCGTCGAGCCGGCCGGAGGCCAGGGCGACGGCGGCGGTGCCGGGGCAGTAGCCGCCGACGGCCATGCCGATGCCGATCAGGGCACCGCCGAGCAGCGTGCCCCAGAGATAGAGCGAGGGGACGAAGATGCGCCCGAAGGGCAGCAGGCCGAGATCGCGGAACAGGTAGAGCAGCGTCCCGGCGACGATGATCGCGGTGAACATCACCTTGAACACCGTCCAGTCCACGAGGCGGAGCTGGCCGGTGAGGCGCGCCGGGTCGGCGAAGCCGGCGCCCTCGAGGATCGCGCCGAAGGCGAGGCCGATGAGCAGGCCGGAGAGCGAGCCGGTCCAGCCGAGGGGGAGATGGATCATCGCCCGCCCTCCCCGCCCCAGAGCGGCGCGACGAGGCGGCCGGCGAGGAGGCCGGCGGCGAAGAAGCCGATGAGGAACACGAAGCCGGCGACGGCGAGCGGCGCCGAGCCGGACAGGCCCATGCCGCTGGTGCAGCCCATCGCCATGCGCGCGCCGAAGCCGGAGGCGGTGCCGCCGAGCAGGGCGAGGGCGAGACGGACCGGCGAGGCGGCGAGGCGCGGGCCGTCGATGCGCGGGCGCAGGCGGCGGCCGAGGGCGGCGCCGGCGAGGCCGCCGAGAAGCATGCCGCCGGCTTCCCAGACGATCCACTGATCGAGGCCGGCGCGGGCATAGGCGGCGAGGTAGCTGTGCGGCGCGAGCCCGCGCGGCGACGCCGCCGCCAGGGCCGACGCGGTGGCGTAGGTCGTCGCCCCGGTGACGCCGAGCCCGTGGCCGGTGGCGAGGAAGGTGACGAACAGCAGCACCCCCAGCGCCGCCCCGGCGGCATGGGGATTCCACACGGGGCGGGGGCCGGGTTTCATCGCATCCGGTCCGCTCAGAAGGCCGAGTGGCCGGGGACCATCGGCAGGGCGGGGTTGCGCGACCATTCCGACATCGAACCGTCGTAGAGCCGGACGCGCGGATTGGCGAGGACCTCGCGCAGCACGAACCAGTCGGTCGAGGCGAAATGGCCGGTGTTGCAGAAGGTGATCGACGGCGCGCCGCGCTCGACGCCGGCGCGGTGCAGCGCCTGGGCGAGTTCGGGCATCGGGCGCACGCCCTCGCCATCGGCGGTCAGCACCGCCGAGAAGGGCAGGTTGCGCGCGCCGGGCAGCGTGCCGGCGCGGGCATCGACCGGCGCCCTGACCCGGCCCTCGAACTGGGCGGGGGGACGGGCATCGACCAGCTGGGCGGCGTGGCTGTCGAGCGTCGCGCGCACCATCGGCATCGTCGCGAGATATTCGGTGGTGGGATGCGGGACGAAGACGGCGGGGCGGAGGGGAACATTGCCGCGGGCGACCGGATCGGCCGGGTCGGCGAACCAGGCGCGGTCGCCGCCGTTGAGGATCGAGGCGTTGTCGGCACCTTCCATGCGCAGCGTCCAGAACACGCGGGCGGCGGCGTTGAAGTCGCCGCGGGCGCGGCCGGCGGGGACGATGATGACGCGGGTCGCGTTGCCGATGCCGAAATGGCCGATGACGCCGGCGATCTGCTCCGGCGGGGGCAGCATGCCGGGGATGCCGTCGCGCGGGACGCGCCAGCCATCGTTGAGGAAGCCGGTGAAGACGGCGCCGGGAATGTGGCCGGCCTCGTAGGCCGGGCGCTGGGTGGCGGTGTCGTAGACCTCGAGGATGACCTGGCCGCGGTCGTGCAGGTGGGCGCGAAGCCAGGCGGCATCGACCAGCGGCGGCGCGGATGAGGCGGGCGCGGCGCGGGCGGGCGCGGTGGCGGCGAGGCCCAGCACCGCGATGCCGAGTGCCGCGGCGGAAAGCGATGCCATGATCGCGGCGGCCGGCCGGGCCGTGGCCAAGGCGGCTGTTCTCGTCTGCATGTTCATGAAAGTTCCGCTCCTTCCTCGCGCGCCGGGCGGCATTGCCGAGCCGCGGCGCGGCGTTGCGCCGTCATCACGATGCGCGCGCGGACAAATGAAGCCGCAGCAACCGCATCGCGCTGTTCAATATTGGATGCACGGCGGCAAGGCGTTGACGCAGGTCAATGCGGGCGACGATCGGCGGCTTTATTGACTTCATCCATGCGGATGAGGCGGTTCGGCCCTCGAACGCCAGGTTGCCGGCGATGACGGGCGGCGCGCCCGAGCCGCCGGCATCGCGGGGATGGAAAAGGCGGCATGCAGAGACGCGATTTCATCAGGATGAGTTCCGCCGTCGCCTCGGCCGCGCTGCTCGGCCCGACCCTCGCCGGGTGCAGCCGCCCCGCCGAGTGGCAGAGGATGATGACCGAGGCGCCGGCGACGGAAACCCCGACCGTCTGCAATATCTGCTTCTGGGCCTGTGCCGCGAAGGTTCACACGCGCGGCGAGCGGCTGTGGAAGATCACCGGCAACCCGGAGGATGCGCATTGCGAGGGCCGGCTCTGCACGCGCGGGACCGGCGGGGTCGGCGCCTATTACGATCCGAACCGGCTGGTGCGGCCGCTGGTGCGGATGGGCAAGGGGGCGGACCAGCGCTTCGAGGTGGCGAGCTGGGACAACGCGCTGGGGCTCGTGGCCGAGCGGATGGAGAAGATCGCCCGCGAGCACGGGCCGGACCGGCTGGCGGCGCTCGTGCACGGGCCGGGGGCGGCGCATTTCAGCCATCTGGTGCGCGCCTTCGGTTCGGACAGCATCGCCGAGCCGGCCTTCGCGCAGTGCCGCGGGCCGCGCGACACCGGGTTCTTCCTGACGTTCGGCCAGGGCTTCGGCTCGCCCGAGCAGACCGACATGGCGAAGGCGCGCTGCATCGTGCTGATCGGCACGCATATCGGCGAGAACCTGCACAACAGCCAGGTGCGGACCTTCACCGACGGCATCCGCAACGATGCGACGATCATCGTCGTCGATCCGCGCTTCTCGGTCGCGGCGGGGAAGGCGAATCACTGGCTGCCGATCCGCCCCGGCACCGATATCGCGCTGCTGCTGGCGTGGATGAACGTGATTCTCGCGGAGCGGCGCTACGATGCCGGATATGTGGCGCGGAACACGGTGGGGCTGGAGGCGCTGTGCGCGCATGTCGCGCCGTTCACGCCGGAATGGGCCTATGGCGAGACCGGGATCGAGCCCGCGCAGATCCGCGAGACGGCGCGGCTGATGGCGGCGGCGGCGCCGGCGACGGTGGTGCATCCGGGCCGGCACTCGACTTGGTGGGGCGACGACACGCAGCGGGCGCGGGCGATGGCGATCCTCGCCGGGCTGCTCGGGATCTGGGGCCGCGAGGGCGGCTATTACCTGCCGGAGAGCGTCGCCCTGCCCGCCTATCCGGTGCCCGCCTATCCGGTGCCGAAGACCTCGTGGCGGGAGATCGCGCTGCCGGTGTTTCCGCTGGCGGGCGCGCCGGTGACCAATGTCATTCTCGACAACGCGCACGGGGCGGACGCGCATTACAAGGGGCTGATCGTCTACGACACCAACCTGCCGATGACGATGCCCGGAATCCGCAGGACGCTGGACGCGGCGGCGCAGTCGCTGGAGCTGATCGTCGCGGTCGACGTGCAGCCGGCCGAGGTGACCGGCTATGCCGATGTGGTGCTGCCGGAGTGCTCGTATCTCGAACGGCACGACCCGCTGCGCAACAGCGGCGAGCGGTATCCCGCGCTCGCTCTGCGGGCACCGGCGCTGCCGCCGCGCGGGGAGTCGAAGCCGGGATGGTGGATCGCACGCGAGATCGGCACGCGGCTCGGCCTTGGGCGGTATTTCCCGTGGACGGATTACACCGAGGTGATCGACTGGCAGCTGCGCCAGGTCGGCTCCTCGCTGAAGGAGCTGGAGACGACCGGGATCAGGGCGTTCCCGCGGCGGACGCCGGCGTATTTCGCGCCGGGGGAGACGCCGCGCTTCGCGACGCCGAGCGGAAAGATCGAGTTGTTCTCGGCAACCTTGCAGCAGGCGGGGTTCGATCCGCTGCCGCGCTACACGCGGCCGGAAGCGCCGCCGGCGGATCATTTCCACCTCAATTACGGCCGCGCGCCGCAGCACAGTTTCAGCCGCACGCAGAACAATCCCGTGCTCTACCAGCTGATGCCGGAGAACCTGGTGTGGATCCATCCGACGGCGGCGCGGCGCTTCGGCATTCGCAACGGAACCTATGTCCGGCTGGTGAACCAGGACGGGGTGGTGAGCAACAAGGTGCGGGTGCGGGTGACCGAGCGGACGCGGCCGGATTCGGTGTGGCTGGTGCACGGGTTCGGCCATACGGCGCCGGGGCTTTCGCTCGCGCGCGGGCGCGGCGCGGATGATTCGGCGCTGATGACGCGGGTGCTCTACGACCCGATCATGGGCGGCACCGGCATGCGGGGCAATTTCGTGACGTTCCGCAAGGAGAACGCGTGATGCCGCATTTCGCCATGGTGATCGACACGAAGACCTGCATCGGCTGCACCGACTGCGTCGATGCCTGCCGGATGGAAAACAACGTGCCGGAGGGGCTGTGCTATGACTGGGTGGTGGAGATCACCGAGGGGCGGTATCCGGAGCTGAAGACGGAATTCCGCTCGGAGCGGTGCAATCACTGCTCGCACGCCACCTGCGTCGACGCCTGCCCGACCGGGGCGAGCCAGTACTGGAACGGCAGCAACATTGTGGTGGTCGATGCGACGCGCTGCACCGGCTGCAAGGCGTGCATCGCCGCCTGCCCCTACGATTCCCGGCTGATCATGGAACCGCAAGGCTATATCGGCAAATGCACCTTCTGCGTCCATCGGGTGCAGTATGGCGAGGACCCGGCCTGCGTGGCGACCTGCCCGGCGCATGCGATGCATTTCGGGCTGCTGGACGATCCGGGCAGCGCGGTCAGCCGGCTGCTCGCCACGCGCGCGCATTACGTGCTGGCGCCGGAGACCGGCAACCAGCCCAACGTGTTCTACCTGCGTTAGTGCGGATGGCGGACGGAGGACGGGCGGATGCGTGAAGAGGTTCTGGCGAGCGTTCTGGCGAATCCCCGCGTCGAGCCGCATCTGGCGATCTGGGGATGGCAGATCGCGACCTATCTGTTTCTCGGCGGGCTGGCGGGCGGGATGATGCTGTGCTCGGGCGCGGTGATCCTCGGGCGGCGGGACGAGGATGCGCCCTTCGCCGCGCGGCGCGCGCCGCTGGTGGCGCTGGTGCTGCTGGCGGTCGGGCTCGGCGCGCTGTTCCTCGACCTCGAGCGCAAGATCAATGTGTGGCGGTTCTACACGGTCCTGCATGTGACCTCGCCGATGTCGTGGGGATCGTGGATATTGCTGCTGGTGATGCCGGCGCTGGCGCTGATGGCGCTGGGCGGGATCGATGCCGGGTTTCCGCCGCTGGCGCGATGGCTGCGGGGGCTGCCCGCGATCGGCGCGCTGGCGGGGCGGGTGATCGGGCTGAGCGTCGCGGCGCGGCGGGCGGTGGCGGCGGTGAACGTCGCGCTCGGGATCGCGCTCTGCGTCTATACCGGCGTGCTGCTCTCGGGGTTCAACGCGCGGCCGTTCTGGCATTCGGCGCTGCTCGGGCCGCTGTTCCTGGTCTCGGGCATGTCGACCGGGGCGGCGGTGATCGTTCTCGGCGCGCGCACGGCGAAGGAGCGGCACCTGTTCGGGCGGATCGATCTCGGGCTGATCCTGGCGGAGATGGCGCTGATCGGGCTATTCCTGATCGACATGCTCAACGGCAATGCGTTGCAGCAGGCGGCGGTGGCGCTGCTGCTGGGCGGGGCGCTGACCGGGCTGTTCTGGGTCGGGTTCATGGCGCTCGGCCTCGCGCTGCCGCTGCTGATGGAGGCGGCGAGCTGGCGCCGGCCGATCGCGCTGCTGGCCGGCACCGCCTCGGTGCTGGTGCTGGTCGGCGGGTTCCTGCTGCGCGACATCGTCGTCACTGCCGGGCAGCAGACCGGCTGGCGGAGCTTTCACAACCAGTTCAACGCCGCCCTGCTCGACCGCCTGCGCCATGACGGCGAGAACCCGAACGGCCGCTTCTAGAAGGAACGCAACCACCATGGCCCGCACACCGAAACACGCCCCGCTCCTTTCGCTGCTGACCGCCGCGGCGGCCGCGGTGCCGCCGCTGCCCACGGCGCTCGTCGTGATGGCGCCGGCGGGCGCGGCACTGGCCGCCGCACCGGGCGCGTCGACGACGCTGGCGCAGGCGATCGCGCGCGGCGACACGCAGATCGCGCCGGCCGGCGTGCGGGCGCTGATCATGGCGCAGCGGCGGGATTTCACGCTGATCGACATCCGCGCGCCGAAGGAGTTCGCCGCCGGGCATATCCGCGACGCGCGCAACGTTCCGATATCGCAACTTGCGCTGCCGCAGGAGATCAACCGCCTGCGCCGCTCGCCGCAGGTGATCTTGTATGGCAACGCCACGGACAAGGCGGCCGAGGCGGCGGTGATGCTGCGGGCCTCGGGGGTGATGGCGCGGGCGATGACGGGCGGACTCGCGGCGTGGGGACAGGCGCTGGAGGCGGCGGCGGCGCGGCCGGACCAGGCGGCGATGGTGCGGGCGCTCAACCTCTGCCCCGAGATCGTGGCGACGCCGATCGCGCCGGCCCCGGCCGCACCCGAGGCGGCCCCCGCCGCGCCGCAGGCGGCACCGAAGGCGCCGGCCGGAACGGCGCCGGTCAATCTGAACGGCATGTGCGGCTGAGCGCGGAATTCGGGACGACGGGAGGCCGGGATGGACCAGTTCGGCGCCATGCGCCTCGGCGGCAACGCGGAGCGGGCGAGTGCGGACCAGGCGCTGACCGCGCAACTGTTCGACAAGGCGCGGCGGATGGTGATCGCCGGCGCGATCGACGGCAACCCGTCGGCAACACCGCTGCTCTGCGCGCGGGATGGGGAGGACATCGTCTTCGCCGCCCATCGCGCCTCGCGCCTCGCCGCCCTGCTGTCGATCAATCCGCGGGCGCAGGCGATCGTCGAGACTGACGATCCGTTATTTTCGCTCCTGCTGGAGGTCACGGGCTTCTGCGTCGAGCTGCGGGAGGCGGCGGCGCGGGGGCGGGTGTTGGCGGCACTGCATGGCGGGGCCGGGCCGGATGACGCGGCGGCGCGAGAATTTGCCTGCTACCGGCTGCGGCCGACGCGGCTCGCGCTGGTGGACCGGATGGCGACGCCGCGCTTCGCCTGGCAGGCGCTGCCGCAGAACCGGCGCAGCGACGCGCGGCTGGCGCTGGAGGATCTCGGCGGGTGGATGCGGCTGTGGATCCGCACCGTGCGGGCACCGTTCTTCACCGCCGCGATCGTGCCGGTGCTGCTGGGCGGGGCGGTGGCGCGGTTCGCGATGGCGCGGGCCGGGACCGGGGCTGACTGGCCGTGGGCGCTGTTCCTCTGGTGCATCGCGGGCGTTCTGCTGGCGGCGGCGGGGACGAACCTGATCAACGATTACGGCGACCACGAGACCGGGGCCGACGAGGGCAACGAGGTTGGCGGCAATCCGTTCACCGGGGGCAGCCGGGCGATCCAGCTCGGGATGGTGGCGGCGTGGAAGGTGCTGCTGGGCAGCGCGATCTGCTTCGGCGGCACGGTCGCGATCGGGCTGCACATCAACGCGGCACTCGCCGGCCACGCGCTGGCGCCGACGCCGCTGCTCGGCTTCGGCGTGATCGGCTGCGCACTCGGCATCATGTATACCATGGGACCGTTCCGGCTGAGCTATCGCGGGCTCGGCGAGGTCGCGGTGCCGCTCGGCTTCGGGCCGGTGATCGTGCTCGGCACCGCCTATGTGCTGGCCAGCGCGATGCACGTGCCGGTGCCCTGGCTGGCGGGGCTGCTGGCCGCCCTGCCGGTTTCGGTGTTCGTGCTGCTGATCCTGTGGATCAACCAGTTCCAGGACGCGCCGGCCGACGCGGCGGCGGGCAAGCGGACCTGGGTGGTGCGGCTGGCGGAGACGGCGGGCGGCGACATCGATTTCCGGCGGCCGTTCCGCGCCTATCTGGCGCTGGATGCCGCGGGGTTCGGGCTGATCGCGCTGCTCGGGCTGATCGGGCGGGCCGATCCGGCGCTGGCGACACGATACGCGTTCCTCGCGCTGCTGCCGCTGCCGCTCGCCCTCGTCGCGGCGCGCAAGGGGAGCTTGTGGGTGCGGCGCTGGCGGGCGGCGCCGGGCGAGCGGGCGCGGTTGCCGTTCGAGCTGCTCGGGGTGAACGCGATCACCATCGGCGTGCACCTGGCGACCGGGCTGCTGCTGGCGCTCGCCTATCTTCTCGCGGGGTGAGCGGCGCGGCCCCTCGCCTCCCGCTCGAACGCCGCGACCACCCGCCAGAGCAGCACCGGCACGAGGCGCGATGCCATCGCATCGAGCGGGCGGGAGTCGAATTCGACCGCGAGTTCGGCGCGGATCAGCGTTGCCGCCGGGCGCATCTCGCGCAGCGACCAGGACAGGGCGAAATCGCGGAAGGGGAGCGAGGCCGAACGGATGGCGATGCGGTGCGGCGGGTCGAGGGTGGCGGCGGAGACGAAGTCCATCCGCAGGCCCATGATGCTGACGGCCTGGCGCACCGTCATCCGGCGCGCGGTGCGCTCGAGGATGGTCGCGGAGAGCCAGAAGGGGACGAAGCGGGGATAGGATTCGATGTCGGCGATCAGGTCGTAGGCCGCGGCGACCGGGATCGCGAGGCGCCGCTCGATCCGGCAGGAGGCCATGACGCGCCGTCAGTCCGACGGGGCGACGAGCGGGGCGAGGTCGGCGTAGATGCGGTAGTCGGTGATGCCGAGATCGGAGACGCGCCAGATGGTGGCGGCCGGAAGGGAGACCACCGATCCGTCGCGGCGGCGGTAGAGCACGGTGAGCTGGGTGATGACGGAATCGCCGACATGCCAGACATCGATGATGTCGTGCCGCAATTCGCGGATGGCGGCGAAGAATGCCGTGACCGCGGCGCGGATGGCGGCGGGGCCGATGACGGGGGCGGCATTGCCGAAGACAAACATGCCGTTATTGGCGAAGAGCGACGCGAAGGCGGCGGCGTCCTGGCGGTCGATCGCGGCGAAGACCTTTGCCGCATCGGCGAGGTGGGACGGGGATCGGTCGGGCATCCTGTTGTCCATGGCGACGTCATTACGCCATTCCGCGTTGGCCGGGCTTGACCTAGATCAATGAAGGTTCGCTGTGCCGGCCGCAACATGACGTCATTATTGGGTCGAACAGAAAACACTTCGGCAGAACCAGCCCAGTGGCGCCGGGGCGAGGAGGACCTGTCATGCCGGACGAGTCGCGAACCTTCTACGAGCTGATGCGCGCGCAGGGAACCAGCCGCCGCTCGTTCCTGAAATTCTGCAGCCTGACTGCCGCGGCACTCGGGCTCGACCCCGTTTATGCGACGCGGATCGCGCATGCGATGGAGACCAAGCCGCGGATTCCGGTGCTCTGGATGCATGGGCTGGAATGCACGTGCTGTTCGGAATCGTTCATCCGCTCGGGCCATCCGCTGGCGCGGGATGTGATCCTGAAGATGATCTCGCTCGATTACGACGACACGCTGATGGCGGCGGCCGGGCACCAGGCGGAGTCGATCCTCGATGAAATTCCGAGGAAGTACAAGGGCCGTTACATTCTGGCGGTGGAGGGCAACCCGCCGCTGAACGAGGACGGCATGTACTGCATCGTCGGCGGCAAGCCCTTCGTCGAGAAGCTCAAGGCGGTGGCGGCGGATGCGATGGCGGTGATCGCCTGGGGGGCCTGCGCCTCGTGGGGATGCGTGCAGGCGGCGCGGCCGAACCCGACCGCGGCGACGCCGATCGACAAGGTGATCACCGGCAAGCCGATCATCAAGGTGCCGGGCTGCCCGCCGATCGCGGAGGTGATGACCGGCGTGATCACCTACATGGTGACGTTCGGGCGGCTGCCGGAGCTGGACGCGCGGGGCCGGCCGCTGATGTTCTATGGTCAGCGGATCCACGACAAATGTTATCGGCGGCCGCATTTCGACGCCGGCGAGTTCGTCGAGGCGTGGGACGACGAGGGGGCGCGCGAGGGCTATTGCCTCTACAAGATGGGCTGCCGGGGGCCGACCACCTACAACGCCTGCTCGACGACGCGGTGGAATGGCGGCGTGTCGTTCCCGATCCAGTCCGGGCATGGCTGCATCGGCTGCGCCGAGGACAATTTCTGGGATAATGGCCCGTTCTACCAGCGGCTTTCGCATATCGGCGCGGGATTCGGCATCGAGGCGACGGCGGACGAGGTGGGCGCGGTGGTCGCGGGCGCCGCGGGGGCCGGCATTCTCGCGCATGCGGGGGCGAGCGTGGTCAAGCACATGCGGGGCAAGCCGCCTTCCGACGATGCGGCACGACACAGCGGCGATGAAGGAGACAGGCCGTGACCAGCGTCAGCACGCCGAACGGCTTCACGCTCGATGCGGGCGGCAAGCGCATGGTGGTCGATCCGGTGACGCGGATCGAGGGGCACATGCGCTGCGAGGTGAATCTCGACGAGAACAACGTGATCCGCAACGCGGTCTCCTCGGGGACGATGTGGCGCGGGCTGGAGGTGATCCTGAAGGGGCGCGACCCGCGGGACGCCTGGGCGTTCTGCGAGCGGATCTGCGGCGTGTGCACCGGGGTGCATGCGCTCGCCTCGGTGCGGACGGTGGAGGACGCGCTGGGAATCCGGATTCCGGCCAACGCCAACACGATCCGCAACCTGATCACCGCCTCGCTCTGGGCGCAGGATCATCTCGTGCATTTCTACCACCTGCACGCGCTGGACTGGGTGGACGTGGTGAGCGCGCTGAAGGCCGATCCGAAGGCGACGAGCGCGCTGGCGCAGTCGATCTCGCCGTGGCCGAATTCCTCGCCGGGCTATTTCCGCGACGTGCAGACGCGGTTGCAGAAATTCGTGGACTCGGGCCAGCTCGGGCCGTTCATGAACGGCTACTGGGGCAACCCCGCCTACAAGCTGCCGCCCGAGGCGAACCTGATGGCGGTGTCGCACTATCTGGAGGCGCTCGATTTCCAGCGCGAGATCGTCAAGATCCATACCGTGTTCGGCGGCAAGAACCCGCATCCGAACTGGCTGGTCGGCGGGATGGCCTGCGCGATCAATCTCGACGGTCCGCTCGCCGCCGGCGCGCCGGTGAACATGGTGCAGCTCAATCTGGTGTCGTCGATCATCGACCAGACCATCGCGTTCATCGACCAGGTCTATATTCCGGACCTGAAGGCCATCGCCTCGTTCTACAAGACCTGGCAGTACGGGCGCGGGCTGGCGGGGCGCAACGTGATGTCGTACGGCGAGTTCCCGTTCGAGGCGAACGCGTGGACGGACCGGAACCTGATGATTCCGCGCGGCGCGATCGTCAACGGCAACCTCGCCGAAATTCACGAGGTGGATGCGCGCGACCCGGGGCAGATCCAGGAATTCGTCGATCATTCCTGGTACAAATACCCGAACGAGTCCGTGGGCCTGCACCCGTGGTCGGGGATCACCGATCCGGATTTCCGGCTCGGGGCCAAGACCGTCGGCACCAGGACGGATATCCGCCAGCTCGATGAATCGGAGAAATACTCCTTCATCAAGGCGCCGCGCTGGCGCGGCCATGCGATGGAGGTGGGGCCGCTTTCGCGCTTCACCATCGGCTATGCCAGGGGGATGGCGGAATTCAAGGAGCCGGTCGACCGGCTGCTGAAGGATCTCGGCCTGCCCTTCGAGGCGCTGTTCACCACACTGGGCCGCACCGCCGCGCGGGGGCTGGAAGCCTCGTGGGCGGCGCATGCGATGCGCCGGCTGCACGACCAGCTGATGGATAATCTCAAGGCCGGCGATCTCGCCACCGCGAGCACGGCGAAATGGGAGCCGGCGAGCTGGCCGGCGGAGGCGAAGGGCGTGGGGCTGGTGGAGGCGCCGCGCGGGGCGCTCGGGCACTGGATTCATATCCGCAACGGAAAAATCGAGGCCTATCAGGCGGTGGTGCCGACGACGTGGAACGGCTCGCCGCGCGACCCGGCCGGCAATATCGGCGCCTTCGAGGCGGCGCTGCTCAACACGCCGCTCGCCAATGCCGAGCAGCCGCTGGAGATCCTGCGCACGCTGCACAGTTTCGATCCGTGCCTCGCCTGCTCGACGCATGTGATGGCGCCGGACGGCGGCGAGCTGGTGCGCGTGCAGGTGCTCTGAGGGATCGTCGGAAACAGGATCGGGGATCGTGCCATGACGGCAGACACGCGGACGACGCCTACGGATCTCGCGCAGGGAGCGACGGCGAGGCGGGTGAGCGCGCCGGTCTATGTGTACGAGCTGCCGGTGCGGATCTGGCACTGGGTGATGGCGCTGTCGATCGTGATTTTGTCGATCACCGGATTCCTGATCGCCGATCCGCTGTGGCCGTTGCAGGTCGGCCAGCCGAGCCAGCATTTCCTGATGGGCGACATCCGCACGATCCATTTCATCACCGGCGACGTGTTCGCGGTGGCGATGCTGGTGCGGATCTACTGGGCGATCGTCGGCAACCGGTATGCGCGGGAGATTTTCGCGCCCGCGGTCTGGCGGCGGTCGTGGCGGCGCGAGTTCGCCAGGACGATCCGCTGGTACCTGTTCCTCGAACGCGAGACGAGCAAGGAGATCGGGCATAATCCGCTGGCGCAGCTTGCGATGTTCGCGATGTTCACGCTCGGCGTGCTGTTCCAGATCGTCACCGGCTTCGCGCTGTTCGGCGAGGGGACCGGCCATGGCACCTGGGCCTTTGCGCTGTTCACGAGCTGGGTGATGCCGCTCTTCGGCAACAGCCAGGCGGTGCACACGTGGCATCACCTGGCGATGTGGTACCTGATCCTGTTCGCGATGGTCCATGTCTACATGTCGGTGCGGGAGGACATCATGTCGCGGCAGACGATGATCAGCACGATGATCAATGGCTGGCGCTTCTTCAAGGACGACCGGGAATGAGCCGCGGGGCGACGGTGCTCGGGATCGGTAACGTGCTCTGGGCGGACGAGGGGTTCGGCGTGCGCGCGGTGGAGGCGCTGAATGCCGGCTGGACGTGCGGGCCGGAGGTGCGCCTCGTCGATGGCGGGACGCAGGGGCTGGCGCTGCTGCCGGTGGTGGGCGAGGCCGGGCTGCTGGTCATTCTCGACGCGGTGGATTTCGGGCTGGCGCCGGGGACGCTGATGGTGGCGGCCGACGACGAGGTGCCGCGCTACCTGACCGCGAAGAAGCTGAGCCTGCACCAGACGAGTTTCCAGGACGTGCTGGCGCTGGCGCAGATTTCGGGGCGGGCGCCGGCGCGGATGGTGCTGGTCGGCGTGCAGCCCTGCGACCTCGACACCTATGGCGGCGGGCTGTCGGCGCCGGTGGCGGCGCGGATCGGCGAGGCGGTGGACATCGTGCGGGCGCATCTGGCCGGGGCGGGGTTCGCGCTCGCGCCGCGCGCGGCCGGCGAGGAGGCGGAGCCGCTCGGCCCGGCCGCGGTGGCGATGACGTTCGGCGGACCGGCGGCGCAGATAGCGGAGGCATCGTGATGGCGGGATCGGCGGCACTGGCGCGGCTCGCGGCGGCGGAGGGCGTGCGGGAGCTGGGCGGCGACGGGCTGGAGGCGGCGCTGGCCGAGGGCACGACGCTGGTCCTGTTTACCGGCGATCCGACGCGGCATCGGGAGATCGACGATGTCGCCGTGATCGTGCCGGAGCTTGCGAAGGCGTTCGCGGGGCGGTTCCGCTGCGCGATGGTGGACCCGGACCGGGAGCGGGCGGCGGCGGCGCGGTTCAGGGTGGTGGTCCGCCCGACGCTCGTTCTGGTGCATGAGGGGGCGATGATCGGCAGCGTCGCGCGGATGCGGAGCTGGGCGGAGTATCTCGAGGCGATCGGCGGGATGCTCGACCGGATCGGCGCGCCGGCGGCCGCCGCGATGGAGGCCTGACGATGGACCCATTCGCCCTGCCCGCGCGATCCGGCACCGCCGAGGCGGGACCGGACTATCTCGCGCTGCCGACGGAGATGCATGTGTTCCGCGCGCCCTCGCTGCCCGACGATCCGGCGGCGCGGGTGCGGTGCCGCACCTGGCTGCAGCGGATCGGCGCGGCGCTGGAGGCGGCTGCATCCGGCGCTGCGGTGGGGCAGATCGTGCTCGACGAGGCCTCGGCGGCGGATTGCGCCAGTCTCGACGAGATCCTGCTCGATGGCGAGGTGAGCGCGCTGGTGCTGGGCGCGCCGGAATGGCAGATCGGCGAGACGGCCTATACCGGATTGTGGCGGCTGCGGGCGCGCGATGCGGCGACCGGGCGGCGGCTGGACCGGCTGGAGATCGGGCCAATACCGGCGGTGGTGGCGGCGCGCGCCGCAGCTTCCTGGGGGCTTATGGAGCTGCCGGCGCCGGAGGCGATTCCGCCGGAGATGGTCAACGCGCCGCACGTGCTGGCGGAGCTGCGCGCCCGCAGCGCCGCGTTCCGGCCGGGCGGCGCGGCGCATGTGATCAATCTCGGCCTGCTGCCGCTGGCCGAGGCGGAGCTGACCTGGCTGGTGCGCACGCTCGGCGAGGGGCCGGCGATCATTCTCTCGGGCGGGTACGGCACCTGCCGGATCCGCAGCACGCGCCTCGCCGGGACTTGGTGGGTGCAGTATTACAACGCGGCGGACGCGCTGATCCTGAACACGCTGGAGATCGCCGCGGTGCCGGCGGTGGCCTGCGCCGCCCAGGACGACATCGCCGAATCCGCATCGCGCGTGCGGGCGCTGGAGGCGGCCTATCCATGAGCGGGACCGCCGAGCTTTCCCGCTACGAGTGCCGGATCTGCTGGCATGTGTACGATCCGGCGGCGGGCGACGAGGTGTGGCAGATCGCGCCGGGGACGGCGTTCGCCGACCTGCCGGAGTCGTGGCATTGCCCGAACTGCGACGCCGAGCGTCACCAGTTCCTGCCGCTCGACGCGGAGGACGGCGATGCATGAGATGGCGCTCTGCGAGGGGCTGGTGCAGGCGCTGGAAGCGCAGGCGGGGGCGGCCGCGTTCAGCCGGGTGCATGCGGTGGAGCTGGAAATCGGCGCGCTGGCGGCGGTGGAATGCGAGGCGATGCGGTTCAATTTCGGCATCGTCACGCGCGGCACGCTGGCGGAGGACGCGCGGCTCGACATCGTCGAGGTCGATGGCAGGGCCTGGTGCATGCAATGCGGCACCACGGTGACGCTGCGGCGCTTCGGCGATCCGTGTCCGCATTGCGACAGCCTGCAATTGCAGGTGCTCGACGGCAAGCAGATCAGGATCAGGCAGATCGAGGTGACATGATGTGCGGCATATGCGGCTGCGGCGATACCGGGGAACACCATCATGAGCATGAGCATGAGCATGGGCATGGGCATGGGCATGGGCACGGGCATGATCATGGCCACGCGCCGGAGCACGCGCACGCGCACGCGGCGGGGCTGGCGCCGGCGCGGATGGTGCGGGTGGAGCAGGACATCATGGCGGCGAACCAGCGCCATGCCGATGCCAACCGGACGTATTTCGCCGAGCGGGGCATTTTCGTCGTCAACCTCGTCTCCAGCCCCGGCTCGGGCAAGACCTCGCTGCTGGTGCGGACGGTCGCGGCGCTGAAGGCGGAGATGCCGGTCGCGGTGATCGAGGGCGACCAGCAGACGGAGTTCGACGCCGAGCGGATCCGCGCGGCGGGGGCGCCGGCCTGGCAGATCAATACCGGCAAGGCGTGCCATCTCGACGCGCACATGGTCGGCCACGCGCTGGAGCACCTGCCGGCGCTGGAGGGCGGGATCCTGTTCATCGAGAATGTCGGCAACCTCGTCTGCCCGGCGGGGTTCGACCTCGGCGAGGCGCACAAGGTCGTCATTCTCTCGGTGACCGAGGGCGAGGACAAGCCGCTGAAATATCCGCACATGTTCCACGCCGCCGACCTGATGCTGGTCAACAAGATCGACCTGCTGCCGCATGTGGCGTGCGACATGGAGCTGATCCTCGCCGGCGCGCTGCGGGTGAATCCGGCCATCGGGTCGGTCGCGGTCTCGGCGGCGACGGGAGAGGGATTCGGCGCCTGGCTGGACTGGCTGCGCCAGGGGCGCGAGCGGGCGCGGCGGGCGCAGCACGGGGCGATGCAGGCGCGGCGCGAGGCGTTGCGGCGGGAGCTGGCCTCGATCGACGCGACGCTCGCCGGCTGATCCCGCTCAGCAGATCCGCGGCAGCGGGTCGGATTCCAGTTCGGGCAGGGTCCGCGCGCCGCCGATGCGGGTGCGCAGGAGAACCGGGGCATCGGCCGGGGCGGCCGCGCCGATCGCGCCGATGATCGCGGCCCCCTCCCCTTCGGGCAAGGCGCGCCAGGCGGCCAGGATGGCGGCCGCCGCCGCCGGGGCGGCGACGGCGACGACGCGGCCCTCGCTCGCGAGGTAGAGCGGATCGTAGCCGAGCATGTCGCAGACCGCGCGCGTGGTGCCGCGGACGGGGATCGCCGCCTCGTCGAGCTCGACGGCGCGGCCGGCGCCGCGGGCGATTTCATGGGCGACGGTGGCGAGGCCGCCGCGCGTGGGATCGCGCATGAAGCGCAGGCCGGGGAGGACGGCGATGGCGGCGGTGAGCGGCAGGACGCTGGCGGCGTCGGACACGACATCGCCGCTGAGGCCGAATTCCTCGCGCGCCAGCATCACCGCGATGCCGTGATCGCCGACCGGGCCGCTGACCAGCACGGCATCGCCGGTCTCGATCCGGCCGAGGCCGAGGCCGCAGCCGGGCGGGCGGACGCCGATGCCGGTGAGGGCGAGATAGATCCCCCCGCCCTGCCCGCGCGGCAGGACCTTGGTATCGCCGGCGACGACGCGCACGCCGGCGGCGCGGGCGGCGCCGGCGAGGCTGGCGACGATGCTCTCCAGCCGGGCGATTTCCAGCCCCTCCTCGATCAGCGCGGCCAGGGTGAGATAGAGCGGGCGGGCGCCGGCGACGGCGAGGTCGTTCACCGTGCCGTGCACCGCGAGGGCGCCGATATCGCCGCCGGGGAAGCTGAGCGGCTGGACGGTGAAGCCGTCGGTGGTGACGACGATCTCGCCCGCGGGCAGGGCGACGGGCACGGCGTCGGCCCCGGTGTCGAGCGCGGGGTCGGCGAGGTGGCGGGCGAACACCTCCTCGATCAGCGCCCGCATCAGGCGGCCGCCATTGCCGTGGGCAAGGCTGACATGGGTATCCTCGATCACGCGCGTCCTCCGTATTCGATGATCTGGCCGAAGCTGAGCCCGGCATCGTTGCAGGCGATCGCCTCGCCGAACAGGGTTGCGAAGCCGGCGGCGCGCAGGGCGGGGGCGAGGCGCTCGACCAGGTTCCGGTTCTGGAAGACGCCGCCGGCGAGGCCGATGGCGGCGACGCCGTGGCGGCGGCGGACGGTTTCCGCGATGGCCAGCGCGGTCGCCGCCATCGTGGCGTGGAAGGCGGCGGCGCGGCGGGCGGCGGGGACGGACGCATCGAGCAGCGCCGGCAGGGCGGCGGACCAGTCGGCCTCGACCACGCCGTCCGCGGCGTCGGCGAGGGGGAGTCCGGGCGCGGGGCCGGTGATGTCGTCCGCGGTGTCGGCCAGGGATTCGAGCAGGGCCGGCCCCTGCCCTTCGAAGCTGGCGACGCGGCAGAGGCCGAGCAGGGCGGCGGCGGCGTCGAACAGCCTTCCGGCGGCGCCGGTGCGGTGGCAGTTGAGCTCGCGCGCCCAGGCGGCGCGGGCGAGCGCGGCACCTTCTTCCGGCAGGAGGCCGGCGGGCGGGTCGATCCCCGCCGCCCAGCAGAGCGCGGCGGCGCTGCGCCAGGGGGCGCGGGAGGCGGCATCGCCGCCTTGCAGGCGGAACGGGCGGAAGCGGGCGGCGCGGCGCCAGGCGCCGGGGCGGCCGAGCAGCGCCTCGCCGCCCCAGAGCGTGCCGTCCGGGCCGAGGCCGACGCCATCCCAGGTGAGGACGAGGAGCGGCGCGGCGCCGGGCGCCATCTCGCCGGCCAGGGCCGAGGCATGGGCGTGGTGGTGCCAGACCGGGACGATGTCGAGCCCGCGCGCGCGGGCCTCGGCGCGGGCCCAGCGGGTGCTGGCATAGCCGGGATGGGCATCGACCAGCAGGCGGCGCGGGGCGATTCCGTAGAGGGATTGCAGGTCGGCCGCCATGCGGGCGAGGCCGGCGAGGGCCGCGGGATCGTCGAGATCGCCGAGATGCGGCGAGATCACCACCCGGTCGGCGAAGCCGAGGGCGATGGTCGATTTCATGTGGCCGCCCAGGGCCAGCACCGGCTCGGCGAGGCGGAACGGCAGGGCGCGCTCGATCGGGCAGAGGCCGCGCCCGGCGCGGAGGATGCGGGGCGCGCCGTCGATGATCCGCAGCACGCTGTCATCGACCGGGCGCTCGATCGGGCGGTCGTGATGGAGGAAGGCGTCGGCGATGCCGGCGAGCGCGGCGGCGGCGGCGTCCGGGTCGGTCAGCATCGGCTCGCCGGAGCGGTTGGCGGAGGTGGCGACGAGGGGCGCGCCGAAGCCCTCGGCCAGCAGATGGTGCAGCGGGCTGTCGGCCAGCATGGCGCCGATGGTGCCGAAGCCGGGCGCGATCGCGGGCGCCAGCGGCGCGCCGGGGCGGCGGGGCAGCAGGAGGATGGGCCGGGCCGGGCCGCGCAGCGCGGCGCGCGCGGCGGCATCGGCGGCGACGCAGGAATCGAGGGTCCGCGCATCGTCGGGGAACAGCACGGCGAAGGGCTTGTCCGGCCGGCTCTTGCGGTGGCGCAGGGCGGCGACGGCGGCTTGGTCCGCAGCGTCGCAGAGCAGGTGATAGCCGCCGACGCCGCGCACCGCGACGATCAGGCCGCGACGCAGGGCGGCGAGGCAGGCGGCGAGCGCGGCCTCGCCGGCGGCGGACGGGGCGCCGGCGGCCTCGAACCGGCAATGCGGGCCGCAATCGGGGCAGGCGACCGGCTCGGCGTGGAAGCGGCGGTTCAGCGGGTCGGCGTATTCGGCGCGGCAGGCGGGGCAGAGCGGGAAGCCGGCCATCGCGGTGTTGGCGCGGTCGTAGGGCAGACGGCGGATCAGGCTGTAGCGCGGGCCGCACTGGGTGCAGTTGATGAACGGGTAGCCGGCGCGGCGGTCGGACCGGTCGGCGAGTTCGCGCAGGCAGTCGGGACAGGGGGCGAGATCGGGCGGGAACGCGGGACGCGCGCCTTCGGTGGCGGCGCTGTCGCGGATGGAAAATCCGGGTTCGACCGCCTCGGCCACCGGGGTGACGCCGAGCAGGCCGGGCCGGGCGGTGGGCGGCGCCTCGGCCAGCAGGGCGGCGGTGAAGCGGTCGAGGATCGCGGGGTCGGCGGCGGCGAGGATTTCCACCGTGCCGAGCCCGTTGCGGACCCAGCCGGAAACGCCGTGGCGCCGGGCGAGGCGGTAGACGAAGGGGCGGAACCCGACCCCCTGCACCCGCCCGCCGAGTTCGATCCGCAAGGCCGGCATCGGGACCGGGTCAGTGCGCCCGGACACCCGCCTGCCACCAGATGTGGCAGGCGCCTTCGTCCGAGACCATGCAGGGGCCGACCGGGTGGCGCGGCGTGCAGGCCCGGCCGTAGAGGCGGCACTGGTCGGGCTGGCGGCGGCCGAGGACGACGCTGGCGCAGTCGCAGCCCGGCGGCATCTCGCCGGCGCGGCGGCGGGGCGGCGCGGCGATGACGTGGCGGGCGCGGGCATCGTGCGCGCGCCAGTCTCCGCGCAGGGCGAAGCCGGAGCGGGGGATGACGCCGATGCCGCGCCAGGCGGCGTCGGTCACCTCCATCACCTCGTCGAGCAGGCGGCGGGCGGTGGGGTTGCCCTCCGGGCGGACCAGCTCGGGATAGCAATTGTCGAGGAAGGCCCTGCCCTCGCGCTTCTGGCGGAGGACCGAATAGATCGCCGCCAGCAGGCTCTCGGCGGAGAACCCGGCGACCGCGACCGGCAGGGCGTGACGCTCGGCGACGAAGCGCCATTCCTCGGCACCCATCACCGTCGCCACGTGGCCGGGGGCGACCAGGGCGTCCAGCGCGTTGTCCTCCTCGGCGAGCAGCATGGCGACGGCGGGCCAGGTGAGCCGTGCGGCGAGCAGGACCGAGAGATTGTCCGGCACGCCCTCGGCCAGCATGGCGGCGACCGGCGCCGTCGTCGTCTCGAAGCCGGCGACGAAGAAGACGACCGGGCGGCTCGGCGCGGCGCGGGCGATCGCCACCGCGTCCTGCGGCGCGGCGATGGGGCGCACATCCGCGCCGGCGGCGCGGGCGGCGGCGAGCGAGGCGACCTCGCCCTTCGGCGCGTTGATCGGCACGCGCAGCATGTCGCCGAAGGCGACGAGGGTGACGCCGCCGGCCATCGCCAGGGCGATCGCGTCGGCGAGGTCTTCCTCGGGGCAGACGCAGACCGGGCAGCCGGGGCCGGGGATGATGCGCACACCCTCCGGCAGGAGGGCGCGCAGGCCGAGCATGCTGAGGCTGCGCTCATGCCCGCCGCAGACATTCATGATGGCGACCGGCGGGCCCGGCGGCAGGGCACGGATGCGGTCGAGCCAGAGCCGGGCCTCGGCCTCGCCGCTCATCGCCGCCCCGCGCTCACGGCGCGGCCTCGCCAAGGACGGCGAGCAGCTCCCAGGCGGAGCGGGCCTCGCCCTCGGTCATTTTCCGCAGCGCGTAGCCGACATGGACCATGACATGGTCGCCGGGCGCGACCTCGCCGGCGCCGAGCATGAACAGGCTGACGGCGCGGCGCACGCCCTGCGCCTCGCAGACGGCGTTGAACCCGTCGATCGCCACGACCTGCATGGGGATACCGAGACACATCGGGGCCGCGCTCCTCCGCGAGAGGCCGGCAAGGTTTCGTTACCGGACGGTTCCGAACGTGCCGCCGGACGGCGGCGCGGACAATGACATGGATCAACCCGGCACAAGCGCCGGGCGGGGACATGGATCAACCCGGCACGGGCGCCGGGCGGGGACATGGATCAACCCGGCACGGGCGCCGGGCGGGGACATGGATCAACCCGGCGCAGACGCCGGGCGGGTCAGAGGGCGTGGCCGGCGAACAGGGTGCGGACGGCGCCGCCGACCCAGACCTGGCCCGCCGCGTCCTGCTCGACATGGACGCGGCCGGCGCGGCCGAGCCGGGTGCCCTGCGCCGCGACATAGGCGCCGCTGGCGCGGCCGCTGGCGAACAGCCACTGGCCGACCGAGGCGTTGAGGCTGCCGGTGACCGGGTCCTCGACCAGCACGCCTTCCGGGTTGGTGAAGAGGGCGCGGATCTCGAACGCGGCGGCACCGCCGGGTTCGTGCGGGCCGACCACGCCGATATCGATGGGCCGGCCATGGTGGCGCGCCGGCTCGATCGCCAGCACATCGGCGGCGGAGGCGAGCATCGCGCAGATCCAGCCGGGGCCGTTGTCCACCCAGGCGGCATCGACGATGGCGGCGCGGTCGATGCGCAGCACGGCGACGACCTCGGCGATGTCCGCCTCGTCCGGCGGGCCGCCGCGCAGCAGCGGCGGCGCGGCGAAGGCGAGACGGTCGGCATCGCGGCGGATGGTGACGAGGCCGGCGCCGCATTCCTGCACGATGACGCCGTTCCGCTTCGGGATGCCGCCGGCCTCCGCCCAGGCATGGGCGGTGCCGAGCGTGGGGTGGCCGGCGAAGGGGAGTTCGCGCGAGAGGGAAAAGATGCGGACGCGGTAATCGGCGGCGGGGTCGGCGGGCGGGAGCAGGAAGGTGGTTTCCGACAGGTTGAGCCAGCGTGTGATCGCCTGCATCTCGGCGGTGGACAGGCCGTCGGCATCGGCGATCACGGCGAGCGGGTTGCCGGTGAAGGGGGCGGTGCCGAACACGTCGACAAGGCGGAACGGGCGGGTCATGGCGAGGGCTCCTGGCACGGGGCGGCGGGCGGGAAGAGGTGCAGGGCGGCGTAGTGCAGCAGCATGATCGCCTTGGCGTCGTGGATCTCGCCGGTGTCGATGCGGCGCAGCGCGTCGTCGATGTCGAGTTCGACGGTCTCGATATCCTCGCCCTCCTCGGGGCAGCCGCCGCCGGGGGCGACGCGGTCGGCCGGGGTGTAGCGGGCGACGAAGAAGAAGAGTTTCTCGGTGAGCGCGCCGGGGCTCATGTAGGCGCTGAAGACGGGGCGGATGCCGGTGATGCGGTAGCCGGTTTCCTCCTCGGTCTCGGCGATGATGCGGGCCTCGGGGTGGGCGGCGTCGAGCTTGCCGGCGATGGCTTCGAGCACGAGGCCGTCGCCGCTCTCGGCGAAGGCGGGATAGCGGAACTGCCGGACCAGGACGACGGTGCGGCGGGCGGGATCGTAGAGCAGGATCGCCGCGCCGTTGCCGACGTCGTAGACCTCGCGGGTGAGGGTCTGCCAGCGGCCGTCGGAACGGCGCCAGTCGAACGTGACCTTGGTCAGCCGGCCCCAGCCGGCGGCGAGCAGCGCCTCGGCGCGCAGGCGGACCCTGTCCGCGAGGTTGTGGGGCCTGTCGCTCGGCATCTGCACGGTCTCCGGCTGGCTTGCGGGCGGGCGGCGCGGCCGGCGCCGGGCGGTGGACCCGGGCGGTCAGGCGGCGACGCCGTAATGTCGTCCCATCTCGTCGTTCATCGTCCACAGAATGTCCAGCTTGAACTTGAGGATCTGCAGGGCGCGCTCCTGCATCGGCCGGGTCGCGAAATGGGCGAGCGTGATCCGCAGGCCGTGGACGACGTCGCGCGGGGCCTGGCTGGTGCGGTTGCGGAAATAGTCGAGCCCCTCGCTCTCGATCCAGGGGTAGTGGCCGGGCCAGGTGGCGAGGCGCTGGCGGTGGATGTCGGGGGCGAAAAGCTCGGTCAGCGAGGAGCAGACGGCCTCCTGCCAGGGCGCGCGGCGGGCGAAATTGACATAGGCGTCGACCGCGAAGCGCACGCCGGGCAAGAGGTGGCGCAGGTCGAGCATCTCCTCGCGCGCGAGGCCGGTGGCGATGCCGAGGCGGAGCCAGGCCTCGATGCCGCCCTCGTCGCGCAGGCGCGAGCCGTCGGGCAGTTCGTAGTCGAACCCGTCATGGTCGAGGAGGCGGCGGATCCAGCCGCGGCGGATCTCGCGGTCGGGGCAGTTGGAGAGGATCGCCGCGTCCTTCACCGGGATCGCGATCTGGTAATAGAAGCGGTTGGCGACCCACATGCGGATCTGCTCCGGCGTCGCCTTGCCGGTGTTGAGCATCACGTTGAACGGATGGTGGATGTGGTAGGCGCTGCCGGCCTCGCGCAGCTTCGCCTCGAACTCGGCGTGAGACCAGGGCGCGCGGCCGTCATCGGCTGGTGGCGCCTCGGCCAGGAGATCGGCTCTCATCATTGGACATTCCCCGAAAGCATGAGGCCGGAAAGACGACAGGGGACGGCCGGCGGCGCATTGATCTCGATCATTGCGCGGCGGGGCGGATCAGCGGCGCGGGGCGGCGAGCGGGGCGATGGCGGCGAAGAGCGGCGACGCGGGATCGGCCAGGTGGCGCAGGAGAGAGAAATGATCGGCACCGGGAACGATGATCTCGCGGGCGATGTTGCCGGCGGCGCGCCAGGCCGCGTGCATCGCGCCGGTCTGCGCCCGGAAGGCGGGGGTTTCGTCGCCGCCGACGGCGAAGATCGCCGGCGGCATGCGCGGCTTCACGCGATGCACCGGCGAGGCGGCGCGGGCGGCGGCGGCGTCGAGCCCGAGGCGGTCGTTCAGCGGTGTGGCGCGCAGCGGATCGAGATCGTAGACGCCGCTGAGGCCGACGACGGCGGTGATCGGGCTCGGCCCGTCCCAGTCGGTCAGCGCGAGTTCGGCGGCGAGATGGGCGCCGGCGGAATGGCCGATGGCGACGAGGCCGCCGGTGCCGGCGGCGCGCAGGACGGCGGGGACGGCGCGGCGCACCGAGTCGGTCAGCGCGGCGAGGCTGGCATCGGGGCAGAGCGGGTAGTTCGCCAGCGCGACGTTGAAGCCGGCATCGACGAAGGGCGGCGCGAGGAAGCGGAACTGCGCCTTGTCGCGCCCCTGCCAGTAGCCGGCGTGCAGGTAGAGCAGGGTCGCCGCGGCACCGGGGGCGGCGAAGAGATCGAAGCGTTCGCGCTCATGCGGGCCGTAGGGGATGTCGAGCCGCGGCGCGCGGGCGGCGATGGCGGCCTCGCCCTCGCGCAGGAAGGCCTCGATCAGCGCCGGATGGCCGGGGCGCATCTGCCCGGCGAGATACTGGAAGACGGGGTCGGACGGTTCGGTCATGGCGCGCTGCCTGCGGGTTGCGGCGCCGCGAAGCCGGCGAGCGTGGCGTAGCCGCGAACGATGGCCTCCAGCTCGTCGGGGCGGGCGACGTCGCCGATCCGGGCGAAGCCGTCGGGGGCGCGGGCGGCGACGAGGTCGATGACGCGCTCGGGGCCGCCGACGCGGTTCGAGCGCACGACGGCGGCGGTCGCGGGGCGGCGCTCGGCCTCGTAGGCAGCGAGCGCGGCGGGGATGTCGGCGCTCTCGGCGAGAGTATCGGCGAGGCAGCGCGCGTCGAGGATCGCCTGCGAGGCGCCGTTCGAGCCGACCGGATACATCGCGTGCGCGGCATCGCCGAGCAGGGTGATGCGCCCCCGCGTCCAGCGCTCCAGCGGATCGCGGTCGCACATCGGGTAGAGGAAGATTTCGCTGGTGGCGCGGGCGAGGCGCCCGACATCGACGAAGGGCAGCGCGAAGCCGGCGACCAGCGGGGCGAACTCCTCCCAGGCGCCGCGGCGCGACCAGCTTTCGCGCGCGGGCGGCGGCGTGCCCTCGGCGCCGGTGCGGGCATAGACGACCCAGTTGGTCAGCCGGGTGCCGTCGGCGGCGGGCTGGCCGATCGGGTAGAAGACGAGCTTGGCGGTGGCGTTGCCGGCGATGATCATTTCGTCGCCGGTGCCGAAGGCCGGCCAGTCGAGCGCGCCGCGCCACATCTGGATGCCGTTCCAGCGCATCGGCGGGTCGGCGCCGAGCAGGAGCGGGCGCAGGGTGGAGTGGATGCCGTCGGCGCCGATCAGCGCGTCGCCGGCGATCGTCTCGCGGGCGCCGGCGGCGTTGGTGAGCGTGACCGCCACCGCGCCATCCGCCTCGGCGGCGGCGGCGACGCGCGCATCCGGGCGCAGGGCCCCCTCCCCCAGCCGCTCGCGCGCGGCGCGCCAGAGCATGTCCTGCAGCTTGCCGCGATGGATGGAGAATTGCGGCACGTCGTGGCCGGCGTGCAGGCCGCGCGTCTCGGTCCAGATCACCTCGCCGCGATGGTTGAGGTAGGAGAGCGCGCGGGTGCGCAGGCCGATTTCGTCGAGCGCGGGCAGCAGGCCGAGGGCGGCGAGTTCGCGGACGGCGTGCGGCAGGATGTTGATGCCGACGCCGAGCGGGCGGATTGCCGGCGCGGCCTCCAGCACCTGGCACTCGATGCCGCGTCGGTGCAGCATGAGGGCGAGGGTGAGCCCGCCGATGCCGCCGCCGGCGATGAGCACGCGCATGGCGGGTTCAGCCCGGCGGCAGGAAATGGACCTCGTGCTCGGCCGCGATGCGGACGACCTCGGCGGGGTCGGCGAGGTTATGGATGCGCTCGAACAGGGCGCGCAGCGAGCGGCTGGGGGCGACCCAGAACACGCATTTCACGTCGGCGTCGGAACGGTTGAAGATGCCGTGCGGCCTGTTCATCGGCATGCGGACCAGGTCGCCGGGGCCGGCCGACAGATCCTGCCCGTCGAGCCAGAGATCGAATTTTCCCTCCAGCATGTAGATGAATTCGTCCTGCGTCGGGTGGATGTGCGGGGGGACGAAGGTGCCGGGCGGGAAGACCGCGTGCCAGGCCATCGAATGCTCCGACTCCTGCTTCAGCGTGTAGGTCTGGCCGAGGACGTTCCAGACCACGCCGCCGATCCCCTCGTCGGCCCTGGTGATTCCCGGCGGCATTTCGTTCATGGTCGGTCTCCCCTGTTTCGCATGGTTAAATCAGGCGGCGGCGGCGCGGGCAAGACGGCGCGCGGCGGAAAGCCGGTGCGGGGCCGCACGGAAAATTGTAGGCCGGCGATAACGGAACTGTTGACTTGACCTGTTTTTCATCGATAATCAACGGCTGGAAACGTCAACGAAAGCCGAAACATGGGCGCAACAGGCAACGCGATCGCAGCTTCCGGCGGCGGCACGCCGAACGAAGACAGGAGGGCGGCCGGCGGCTGGTCCGACATCGTCCGCGCCGAGAAACTCTGCGTCTCGTTCGGCAAGGTCCGCGCCCTCGACAATATAGATCTGGCGATCGGGCGCAACGAGATTGTCGGCCTGATCGGCGATAACGGCGCCGGCAAGTCCACCCTCATCAAGGCGCTGACCGGCGTGGTGCGGCCGAGTTCGGGGCGGCTCTATATTCGCGACGAGGCGGTGGACCTCTACAATTATTCGGTCCGGCGCGCGCATTCGCTGAAATTCGAGACCGTGTACCAGGAGAAGTCGCTCGGCGAGAAGCAGCCGCTGTGGCGGAACTTCTTCGTCGGCCGGCAGATCGTCAACCGCTTCGGCTTCATCAACGTGCGCGAGCAGCGGCGCATCGCCAACGAGATCCTGCAGCGCCAGCTCGGGTTCCGCGGCGTCGGGATCGACGCGGATTCGACCGTCGCCAAGCTGTCGGGCGGCGAGCGGCAGGGCATCGCGATCGGCCGGGCGATGCATTTCGATTCCGACCTGATCATCCTCGACGAGCCGACCACGGCGCTCGCCATCAGCGAGGTGCAGAAGGTGCTGGACTTCGTCCGCTCGATCAAGCGCTCGGGGCGGGCGGCGATCTATATCGAGCACAATCTCGCGCATGTGCACGCGCTGGCGGACCGGCTGGTGGTGCTCGACCGCGGGCGCATCGTCGCCAACATACGGCCGGCGGAGATGACCCTCGAGGATCTCACCCGGTTCCTGATCGACCTGCAACACGGCACGCCGGCAACAGGAGGCCACGCATGAGCGGCAGCGACGTGAGCACGGGACGCCCGGCGGCGCCGAAATCCTCCCCGCGCTGGCACGCGCATCTCGGCGCGGTGCCGATCATCGTCGTGTTCTTCGCGCTGATCGGCATCTATATCGGCTTCGCGCCGGAGGTTTTCCTCCGCTGGCCGATCTACAATTCCTTCCTCGTCACGATTCCGCCGATGCTGGTGCTCTCGCTCGGCCTCACGCTGGTGATCGCGGCCGGGGAGATCGACCTGTCGTTCCCGGCGGTCATCGCGCTGTCGGGCTTCCTGTTCGCGTTCTGCGCCGACAAGCTGCACATGCCCTGGCTCGGCCTGGTCGCGGCGATCGGCGGCGGCGCGCTGGTGGGCGTGATCAATGGCTGGCTGGTCGCCGCACTCGGCATTCCCTCGATCATCATCACCATCGGCACGTCGTTCTTCTGGAGCGGTGTGGCGACCGTGCTTTCGGGCGGCCTGTCCTACGCGCTGAACGACCTGACCGGCACCGTGATCGCGCGGGTGTTCTCGGGGACGCTGCTCGGCGTGCCGGTGGAGGCGCTGTGGGCGGTGGCCGTCGCGGCGCTGATCTGGGCGATCCTGAACCGCCACCGCTTCGGCGAGCACCTGCTGTTCATCGGCGATTCGCGCGAGGTGGCGCGGGTGGTCGGGATCAACACGGTCCGCGAGCGGATCAAGCTGTTCACCCTGATGGGCGCGCTCGCCGGCTTCGCGAGCTTCCTGATGACCGTCGCCAATCTCAGCTATTTCTCGACGCAGGGCCAGGGGCTGCTGCTCTCGGCGCTCGCCGCCGTGTTCATCGGCGGTTCCTCGGTGTTCGGCGGATCGGCCACCGTGGTCGGCAGTTTCTTCGGCGCCATGATCATCGGCATGCTCGATGCCGGGATCGTCGCGACCGGGGTTTCGGGGTTCTGGGTCGAGGTGATCGTCGGCCTCGTGTTCGTCGCCGCGGTGGTGCTGCACACCGGTCTCGGCGACCCGGCGAGGGTGAAGGCTCTGCAGCGACGACTGATGCAACGCGAGTAAAGCCCGCCGGCATGACGGGCACCTCAAGGCAAACAAAGGGAGAGACGGGATGAAACTCAGGATGTCCTTCGCTTCGGCGGCCGCCATCGCGGCGGCGCTGTTCTGCGGCACGGCCGCCGCGGCCCCGCAGCACAAGCTCGGCGCCGGGCTGACCATGTATTTCCAGATGGGCGGCAGCCCCGGCGACGCCTCGACGCTGCCGCGCGAACTCGGCGCCAAGGCGGCGGCCAAGGCGCTCGGCGTGCGGCTGATCTCGCAATATTCCGACTGGCAGCCGGAAAAGATGATCGAGCAGTTCCGCCAGGCCATCGCCGCCGGGCCGCAATGCGCCGAGATCATGGGCCATCCGGGCAACGCCGCCTTCGCGCCGCTGGTGAGCAAGGCCGAGGCCCAGGGCATGGTGGTCACCGCCGGGAACGTGCCGCTGCCCAAGCTCGAGGCGAAATACCGGACCAACGGGTTCGGCTATGTCGGCACCTATCTCGTGCAGGGCGGCGAGACCACCGCGGCGGCGATGGTCAAGGCCGGGCACCTGAAGCCGGGTGACGAGGCGCTCGAATACGGCGTCTTCGCCGAGGGGATCCGCGGCGAATCCGACGAGGGCCTGGTGATGGGGCTGAAGAAGGCCGGGCTCAAGGTCTACAAGCTCAACATCTCGAACGCCGTCAACGCCGATCCGGCGCTGTCGGTGCCGATCCTCGTCGCCTTCATCGAGCGGCATCCGAAGCTCAAGGCGATCGGCACGCAGCAGGGGCTGGTGACCTCGTTCATTCCGAAGGCGTTGCAGGAGGCCGGCAAGAAGCCCGGGCAGATCGTCGTCGGCGGCATCGATCTCGCGCCGACCACCATCGCCGGGGTGAAGAGCGGCTACATCGCCGCGACGCTGAACCAGCAGCTCTACATGCAGGGCTTCCTGCCGGTGGTGCAGTGCGTGCTGACCAAGCGGTTCGACCTCGAGGGCATGAACGTCAACACCGCCGCCGGCACCGACGACAAGGCGCTGCTCGACAAGATCGAGCCGCTGATCAAGAAGGGCTATTACTGATCCGGCGCTGACCCGGCGCCGGCCACGAGCGCCGGGTCGAGGCCGACGAGGTCGCGGTAGCGCGCCGTGTCGGTCGCGCCCTCGGTATTGAAGACCAGGATCCGCGCCTCCGCGCCGCAGCCGAGCGCCTGCCGTGCCCCGGCATCGCCGGCGACGCGGAGCAGGCCGGCGAGACCGGCACCGCCGCTTTCGCCGGCCACCACCGCCATGTCGCCGGCCTCGGGCCGGGCGAGGCGGTTCATCGCCGCGACGGCGTCCTCCTCGCTCACCGTCATGAAGGCGTCGGCGGCGCGGGCGAGGATGCGCCAGGCGACGAGCGAGGTTTCGTAGCATTCGAGCATGGCCATCACCGTCGGCGCGCCGGCGGCGATGCGGACGGGGCGTCCGGCGCGCGCGGTCTCCAGCACGCAGGCGGCGCGGTCGGGCTCGACGACGACGAGCGTCGGCCGCCGCGCGCCGAGGCGTTCGGCGAGATGGCCGGCGACCGCGGCGGCGAGGCCGCCGACGCCGGCCTGGACGAAGACATGGGTGGGCGGCGCCGGCATGGCGGCGAGCGCCTCGTCCACCATCGCGACATAGCCCTGCATGACGAGGCCCGGAATCCGCTCGTAGCCGGGCCAGGACGTGTCGGAGACGACGGTCCAGCCGCGCGCGGCGGACAGGCGGGCGGCCTCTTCCACCGAATCGTCGTAGGTGCCGTCGACGCGGATGATCTCGGCGCCGAGGCCGGCGATCGCCGCCACCCGCGCCGGGCTGACGCCGGCGTGCACCAGGATCGCGCAGCGGCTGCCCAGCATCGCCGCCCCCTGCGCCACCGAGCGGCCGTGATTTCCGTCGGTCGCGCAGGCGAAGGTCATGGTGGCGGCGATGTTGCGGACCTCCGGCGCGCCCATGTCGGCGTAGCCGACGGGGCGGCCGAGGCGGCGGGCGGCTTCCTCCAGCACGAGGCGGACCACGGCGTAGGCGCCGCCGAGCGCCTTGAAGCTGCCGAGGCCGAAGCGGGTCGATTCGTCCTTGAGGTGGAGTGCCGCGACGCCGAGCCGCGCGGCGAGGCAAGGCAGGGCGATGAGCGGCGTCGGGCGGTGATCGGGGCGGTGGGCGAGGTAGCGGGCGAGTTCATCGGCCGCGTCGGCGCCGAGCAGCGCGGCGTCGGCGGCGTCCAGCGGCGCGCCGTGGGCGGGATCGGGGTTCAGGATCAGCATGTCTTTGCTCCCGCCGGAATCGAGGGGCCGGCCTCATGGTCCGCCGCCGTTATGCCGGGGTCGGGGCGGCGCGCCAATCCGGCGGGCGCCTCATGGCACGGCGAGCGGCTCGGGCTTTTGCGCTTCCTTCGCGGCGGCGCGGCGGCGGAAGGGGAAAAAGCGCTCGCGGCGGGTTTCGGCGAGCATGACGCGCTGGTGGACGCGCAGCAGGTCGGCGCGGGAGACGATGCCAAGGAGGCGGCCTTCCGCGTCGACCACGGGGATTCGCGGGGCGTTCCGGGTGAGCATCCGCACCGCGATGGTGTCGGCCATCTCGTCGGGCGCGGCGGTCGTCACCTCGCGGCCGGCGATCATCGCGCGCAAGGGCAGGTCGCGCCGCACCTCGTCGCCGATCCAGTCGAGGATGTCGGCGCGGGAGACGAGGCCGAGCACGAGGCCGTCCGGCGCCGTCACCGGGAAGGCGCGGTGGGCCGCCGCGTGCGAGAGGAAGCGCTCGATCGCAGCCCCCACCGGCAGGTCCGCCGCCAGCGTGTCCACCTTGGTTGCCATGATGTCGCGGATGCGGGTCACCGCCAGCGGGTCGATGCTGTACTCGCGGGTGAGGTGATGGCCGCGCCGGGCGATCTTCTCGGTCAGGATCGAGCGCTTCATCAGCAGGACGGTCACCGCCATGCTGGCCATGCTGGCGGCGAGCACCGGCAGGAGGATGCGGTGATTGCCGGTGAGTTCGACGGCGAACAGCGTCGAGGTCAGCGGGGCGCGCATGGTGCCGCCCATCATCGCCGCCATGCCGAGCACCGCCCAGAAGCCGGGGGCGGCGTGCGGCATGACGGGGGCGAGGACGGCGCCGAGCGCGCCGCCGATGATCAGCAGCGGCGCCAGCACGCCGCCCGAGGTGCCCGAGCCCAGCGCCACCGACCAGATCACGCCCTTGACCAGGACGAGACGGATCGCGGCCCCGCCGGCGAGCGTGCCGGCGAGCAGGCGCGCGATATCGGGATAGCCGACGCCGAGGGCCGCCGGGTCGAACACGCCGCCGATGCCGACGACGAGGCCGCCCAGCACCGGCCACCACATCCAGTGGATCGGCAGTGTCTCGAACCCGTCCTCGGCGGCGTAGACGAGCACGGTGAGCAGGGCGGAGCCGAGCCCGGCGGCGAGGCCGAGGCCGAGCCAGCCGAAGGCGTGCAGCGGATCGACGATCACCCCGCCGGCATAGGGAAACAGCGGCGCCGGCGTCATGCAGAAGCGGCGGAGGATGGCGGCGGTGATGCAGGCGACGCCGACGGGGATGATGCTGCGCGGCTTCAGCTCGAACAGCAGGAGCTCGACCGCGAGCAGGAGGGCGGCGACCGGGGTGCCGAAAACCGCCGTCATGCCCGCGCAGGCGCCGGCGACGAGCAGGGTCTTGCGCTCGGCATCGGTCAGGGTGAAGCACTGCGCCATCAGCGAGGCGGCGGCGCCGCCGGTCATGATGATCGGCCCCTCGGCGCCGAACGGGCCGCCGGTGCCGATCGAGATCGCCGACGAGATCGGCTTGAGGATCGCCACCCGCAGGTCGAGCCGGGCGCCGCCGAGCAGGATCGCCTCGATCGCCTCGGGGATGCCGTGGCCGCGGATCTTCTCCGAGCCGTAGCGGGCCATCAGGCCGATCAGCACGGCGCCGCCGGCGGGAACGAGGATCGTCCACAGCGCGGGATGGCCGCCCGGCGCGGCGCCGCCCGGCGCCAGCATCCGGGTCGACCAGACGCCGTAATAGGCGAGGTCGTTGATCAGCCCGATCATGCGCAGCAGGATCCAGCCGGCGATGACGCCGAACAGGCCGGCGCAGGCGCCGAAGCCGATCAGCCGGAAGATCCCGCGGTCGGTCGTGAAGTCGCCAAGGCGAACGGGGGGTGGCAGACTGGGCGAAGGTGACATCGATGGCGGACTCCGGGCCGGGGAAGAGCTGGCCATATATCGTAATGCGATATACAACGGCAACCCGCCGGGAAGAGGAGACAGCATGGCTGATGCGCGGTTGACCGACGAGGATTACGAGATGCTGGCCTCGTTCCGCTTCGCGCTGCGGAAGTTCATCGCCTTCAGCGAGGCCGCCGCCCGGCGCGACGGGCTGACGCCGCGCCAGCACCAGGCGCTGCTCGGCATCCGCGCCATGCAGGGCCAGGGCGCGGCGAGCGTTTCCGACCTCGCGGCGTTCCTGATCCTGCAGCACAACAGCACGGTGGAGCTGGTCGACCGGCTGGTGGCCGCCGGTTTCGTGGCGCGGGCGACCGACCCGGAAGACGGGCGGCGGGTGCGGCTGGCGCTGACCGGAAGCGGCGAGGCGCGGCTCGCCGCGCTGTCGCAGACGCATCTGGACGAGCTGGAGCAGATCGGCCCGGAACTGCGGCGGCTGCTCGCGCGCATCCAGCGCTACCGCCGCCGGGTCCGCGGCTCCGCGCGCTGCGGGGATGCGGGCGGGTGATGCCGGCGCCGGAGATTTCTGGCATGATCGGCGCGATGAAGGACGACAACCGGTTCGGCGCCTATCTGAAAAGCCGGCGCGCCAGGCTCGATCCCGCGTCGCTCGGCCTGGCCGCGGGCCGGCGGCGGACCGCCGGGCTGCGCCGCGAGGAGGTCGCGCAGCGCGCCCATATCAGCGCCACGTGGTACACCTGGCTCGAACAGGGGCGCGGCGGGAATCCCTCGGCCGAGGTGCTCGACCGGATCGCGCGGGCGCTGCTGCTGACCGAGATCGAGCGCGAGCACCTGTTCCTGCTGGGGCGCGGCCATCCGCCGGAGGCGCGCTACCGGGGCGGCGATGCGATCACGCCGCGGCTGCAGCGGCTGCTCGACGCGCTGCCCTTCAGCCCCGCGATCGTGCGGACCGCGACCTGGGACGTGGTGGCCTGGAACCGCGCCGCCGCCGCCGTGTTCACCAATTACGCCGCGCTGCCGGCGGGGCAGCGCAACATCCTGCGGATGATCTTCACCGACCCGCGTGTGCGCGCGGCGCAGTTCGACTGGGCGGCGATGGCGCGGGCGGTGGTCGGCGCGTTCCGGGTCGATGCCGCCCGCGCCGGGGCCGATGCCGAGGTGGCGCCGCTGGTCGACGAACTCTGCCGCGCCAGCCCGGAATTCGCGGCGATGTGGAACGAGAACGAGGTGATGCCGCAGGGCGACGGGGCCAAGCGGCTGCGCCACCCGGTGATCGGCCCCATCGCGCTGGAGTATTCGTCGTTCGCGGTGGATGGACGGCCGGATCTGAGCATGATCGTCTACAATCCAGCGACGCCGGACGATGCCGGGCGCGTGCGCGCGCTGCTGGCGTCCCGCGCCGATCCGGCCGGACCGGATGCGGTGCTCGACGCCGTCGATAAATAGAGCCGACAAATAGGGCCGACGCGGTCAGCCCGGCCGGGGGACGCCGCCCGCCGGAAAGACCAGGGTGACGGCGAGGCCCGGGCGATCGGCGCCGGGTGCGGCGACATCGAGCGTGAAGCGGGCATCGTGCAGGTCGGCGATGGCGGCGGAGAGCGGCAGGCCGAGGCCGTAGCCGGGGCGGTGGCGCGCCGGGTCGAGCCGGCCGAAGCGGCGCAGCGCGGCACCCCGGCGGTCCGGCGCGATGCCGGGACCGTCATCGGTCAGGCGGACCGTCACGCCGGCCGGATCGGCGCGGGCGACGAGGCCGATCCGCGCCGCGCTCCCCGCATGGGTGATCGCGTTCTCGATCAGGTTGGCGAACATCTGGTTGAGGAGCTGTGCATCGCCGCGGATGGCGAGGCCTCGCGGGACATGCGCGGCGAGGCGGTGGCCCGCCTCCTCGGCCACGGTCTCGTAGGTCTCGACCAGGCGGTCCAGCAGGTCGGTCAGGTCGATGTCGGAGAAGGAGGCGCGGCGGGCGCCGGTTTCGATCTGGGCGAGGCGGAGAATGGCGCCGCAGAGCGCCAGCGCGCCATCGACCTGCGCGATCGCCTCGGCGATGGCGGCCCCGGCCGCCGCCGGATCGGGGTCGCGCAGCGCGAGTTCGAGGGTTTCGCGCAGCCGGGCCAGCGGCGAGCGGAGGTCGTGGGCGATGTCGTTGCCGACGGCGCCGAGATTCTCCATCAGGTGCTGCATGCGGTCGAGCATCGCGTTCACGGTTTCGGCCAGGCGGTCGAACTCGTCGCCGGTGCCGGCGAGCGGGATGCGGCGGGACAGGTCGCCGGCCATGATCTCGCGGCTGGCGAGGCTGACCGCGTTCACCCGCGCGAGGGCCTTGCGGCCGAAACCGATGCCGGCGGCGAGGCCGAGGCTGAGGGTGAGGCCGAAGCCGATCAGGAAGCTGCGGCGGATCAGGTCGTTCAGCCGGCGGATCATCGTGCCGTCGACGCCGACGAGCAGCGACGCGCCGCCGCGCAGGCGGACCACGAGGACGCGCAGCTCCGTCACGCCTGGGGCGAAGGCGTCGGCCTCCGGCGCGTCCAGCGTGTGCCAGCCGGGCGCCGGCGGCGGGAAGCGCAGATTGCCCGCGAGGGGGGCGCCGTTCGGCCCGGCGAGCGCGTAGAAGATGCGGGACGGCCGCTGCGCGAGGGCGGCGCGGATGGCTATGGCCGCCACCGCCGGCGGCGTCGCCGGCCCTTGCGGCAGGATCTCGCCGATCTCGTTGGTGACCGAGGCATCGAGCGTCTGCCGCAGGGAGCCGAGGGTGCCGTAATAGATCACGACGAAGACGATGACGGCGCCCATCGCCGCCACCGCGGCGCCGAGGGCGGCGAGGCGGACGCCGGAGGTGCGCAGGATCGCGGGTTGGCCGGACGCGGGCCAGCGCCGGGTCATGCGGGGTCGCCGATGCGGTAGCCGGCGCCGCGCACGGTGTGCAGCAGCTCGCGCCCGGCGCCGAGCTTGGCGCGCAGGCGGGAGACATGCGACTCCACCACGCTGGTGCGCGGGTCGAAATGGAAGTTCCAGACATCCTCGAGCAGCATCGTCCGCGTCACCACGCGGCCGGCATGGCGCATCAGGTATTCCAGCACCTCGTATTCGCGGGGCTTGAGGTCGATGCGCCGGCCGGCGCGGGTGACGGCGCGGGTGAGCCGGTCGAGTTCGAGATCCTCGACCCGGAGCACCGGCCCGGAGGGGCGCATCTCGCCGCGCCGGGCCAGGGCGGCGACGCGGGCGGCGAGTTCGGCGGCGGCGAAGGGCTTGACGAGATAGTCGTCGCCGCCGGCGCGCAGGCCCTCGACCCGGTCGTCGATGCCGCCGAGGGCGGTGAGGAACAGCGCCGGCATGGTCAGGCCGGCGCCGCGCAGGGTGCGGACCAGGGCGAGACCGTCGAGGCCCGGGAGCATGCGGTCGACGATCAGCAGGTCCCAGGCCCGGCCCTCATGGCCGGCGGCGGCGCGGAGCAGGCCGTCCCGGCCATCGGCGGCGACGGCGACGAGATGCCCCTCGGCGCCGAGCGCGGCGCGCACGAGATTGGCGGTCAGCTCGTCGTCCTCGACCAGCAGGATGGCCAGGCAGGGTTGCGTCATCGCATCGGTCCGGTCATGCACGAAGCGGAGGATCATGGTACCGGCCCGCCGGTCAAGCGAGACCGGGAAACATTACCGAATCACAAACTGGATGTAAGCCGCGGGGCAGCCGCGCTGCGGCATCCAGCCCGGCGTGATCCGTTCTCCCCTCGTACGTCTCCGTCGCCTTGCCGGTCTTGGCGCGCTGCTCGGCCTGTCCGCCTGCGCCCGTTTTCATCCCGCGCCGCTGGCGCTGCGCCCCTCCCCCGCCGCGTCGCTCGCGGCACTCGACCGCGCGCTGCCGGGCGGCGGGACGATCGCGGCGCGGGGGGCGCTGACGCCCGGCGCCTATGCGGCGCTAGCCGTGCTGAACGATCCGGCGCTGGCCGCCGGGCGGGAGGAGGTGCGGCTGGCTTCCGCCCGGCAGTTCGCCGCCGGACTGCTGCCCGATCCGCAGGTGAGCGGCGGGTTCGCCGCCCTGCTCGGCGGGCCGGGGATCGCGCCGTCGATCTCGGGCGGCATCGCGCAGGATATCGCCGCGCTGGCGACGCGCGGCCCGCGCCTGTCCGCCGCCCGGGCGCGGACCGCCGCGGCGGCGGCGCGGCTCGAATGGCAGGAATGGCAGGTGGCGGCGAAGGCGGAGACGCTGGCGATCGGCCTCTGGGGCGAGCAGCGGCGGCTGGCCGCGCTGGCGCGGGCGCGGGACGCGCTGGCCGGGCTCGACCGGGCGTCGCGCGCGGCGATCAAGCAGGGGGATCTTGCGCTTGGCGCGGGAGCGGCGGCGGCGGCGAGCCTCGCCGGGATCGAGACGGCGCGGGATGCGATCGCGCGGCGGGAGCAGGCCGACCACGCCGCCCTCGCCGCCTTGCTCGGCCTCGCGCCCGGTGCCGCGCTGCCGGTTTCTGAACCGGATTCGGCACCGCTGCCGGCGCGGCTTGTGGCGGCGCTGGTCGGCAGCCTCGCCCGGCGGCGGCCCGACCTGATCGCCCTGCGCTATGGCTACCGGGCGGCGGATGCGGATCTGCGCGCCGCGATCCGCGCGCAGTTTCCGCTGGTCTCGCTCGCGGTGAATGGCGGGACCGACACGACGCGGGTGGCCAGCCTGGGGCCGACGATCACGCTCGACCTGCCGCTGTTCGATGGGCATCGCGGCGCCATCGCGGTGGCGCGGGCCTCGCGCCGGCAGCTTGCCGCCGCCTTCCGCGCGGCACTCGACCAGGCGGCGGGACAGGCGGAGGCGGCGCAACAGGCGCTGACGCTGCTTCGCGCGGAATATCGCCGGGCGGTGCGGCGCGCGGCGATCGCCCGGCGCGATGCGGCGGCGGCGCGGCGAGCCTACGCGGCCGGGCTGATCGATGCCCGCGCCGAGGCCGACCTGATCGACGCGGCGGCGAACCGGCGGGCCGAGGCGATCGACCTTCGGGCCCGCATCGCGGCCGGGCGGGTGTCGCTGCGCACGCTGCTCGGCGCCGGGCTGCCGGTGATCCGCTCACTCTCCGCTTCCGGCAAGGACTGATGCGATGACACGATTTTTTGGCTCCGGCGCGCGGCGCCTTGGCTTGCTGCTGGTGGCCGGTGCGGGGTTCGCGGGCCATGCCGCGCTGGCCGGGGAGCCGAGCGTGCTGGTCACCACCGCGCCGGTGACGCAGGGGGCGCTGGAGCGGAGCGTGACGGCCTATGGAAGGATCGCGCCGGGGGCGGGCGCGGCGCGGACGCTCGCCACCGCCTATGCCGCGACGGTGACGGCGGTGGAGGCGCGGCCGGGCATGAGTGTGCGCAGGGGGCAGGTGATCGCCCGGATCGAGACCGCGCCGGCGACCCGCGCCGCCTATGCGCAGGCCGTCGCCACGCGGGATGAGACGCTGCGGGTGCTCGCCCATACGCGCGCGCTGCTGGCCCGGCACCTCGCCACGCGGACCCAGCTGGCGCAGGCGGAACAGGCGGCGCGGGCGGCGCTTGCGGCGCTCGACGCGCTGAAGCGCGAGGGGGCGGACCGGGCCATGGCGGCGGTCGAGGCGCCGTTCGCCGGCATCGTCACCGCGATTTCGGCCGCGCCCGGCGCCGCGTTGCCGGCGGGGACGGCGATCGCCACGGTGGTGCGGCGGGCGGGGCTGGTCGCGGTGGTCGGCGTCGATCCGGGCGACGCCCGGCGGCTTGCCGCCGGCCAGGCGGCGCTTGTGCAGGTGTTGGGCGGTGCGGCGCTGCGCGGGCGGATCGACATGGTCGCCGGCGAGGTCGATCCGCGCACCGGGCTGGTGGATGCGACGGTCGGGCTTGGCGGCGCGCCGGCGCTGGTCGGCGCCATGGTCCGCGCGCGCATCGATACCGGCACGGTGCGCGGCGTCATCGTGCCGCGCGACGCCGCGCTGCCGGCGGAAGGGCGCGACGTGATCTGGCAGGTCAGGGACGGGCATGCGGTGCGCGTCGTGGTGCGGGTGCTGGCGAGCGCGCGGGGGCGGAGCATCGTCGCCGGGCGGATCGATCCGGCGCTGCCGGTCGTGGTCTCGGGCAATTACCAGCTGCGGCCGGGCATCGCCGTGCGGATCGCGCGGCCGGGACAGGGCGGATGATGGGGGGATTCGCCGCGTTCCTCGGCCGCCAGCAGAAGGCGATCCTGTTCCTGATGGCGAGCCTCGCCCTGGCCGGGGCCGTCGGCGCGCTGTCGCTGCCGGTGGGGCTGTTTCCGCGCACCTCGTTCCCGCGGGTGCGGATCAACATCGATTCGGGGGCGCGGCCGGCGCATGAGATGATGTTGCAGGTGACCCAGCCGGTCGAGCAGGCGCTGCGGGCGATTCCGGGCGTGCGGGGGGTGCGCTCGACCACCTCGCGCGGGTCGATGCAGGCGTTCATCGATTTCGACTGGGGCACCAACATGCGGGCGGCGACGCTGGAGGTCGACGCCGCGCTGGCGCAGCAATTGCCCGACCTGCCGAAGGGCACGCGCTACGTGGTGCGGCGGATGGACCCGACGGTGTTTCCCATCATCGCCTATGCGCTGATCTCGCACAGCATTTCCGAGGCGGAGCTGCGCACGATCGCGCGGTATCGCATCGTGCCGGTGCTGGAACGGATTCCGGGTGTGGCCAAGATCGGCGTGCAGGGCGGCGACACGCCGGAGGTGCATGTCATCGTCGATCCGGCGAAGCTCGCCGCGATGCATGTGACGCTGGCGAGTGTCGAGCAGGCGGTATCGCGGTCGAACGTGCTCGCCTCGGTCGGCCGGCTCGCCGATCACGACAGCCTCTATCTGGTGGTGCAGCAGAACACGTTGCGGACCATGGCGCAGGTGCGGCGGATCGTGGTCGGCGGCGGGCCGGACGGGGTGGTCCGGCTCGGCCAGGTGGCGCGGGTCGAGATGGGCCGGGTGCCGCGCTACGACCTGGTGAGCGAGAACGATCACCGCGCGGTGACGTTGCAGGTGTTCCAGCAGCCCAGCGGCAACGCGGTGCAGGTGGACGCGGCGGTGCGCCGGGCGCTGGCGGCCTATGAGACGCGGCTGCCGGCGGGCGTGCGGCTGGTGAAATGGTACGACCAGAGCACGCTGGTGACCGCCGCCGCCGGCTCGGTGCGCGATGCGATCGCGATCGGCGTGGTGCTGGCGGGGCTGGTACTGATCGGCTTCCTGCGGAGCTGGCGCGTCACGCTGATCGCGCTGCTGGTGCTGCCGGCCTCGATGGCGACCGCGGTGCTGATCCTCACGCTGCTGGGGATGAGCTTCAACATCATGACGCTGGGCGGGCTCGCCGCCGCGGTGGGGCTGGTGATCGACGATGCGATCGTGATGATCGAGCATGTCGCGCGGCGGGCCGGGCGCGCGGGCGGGATCGCGGCGCGCGGCGCGGTGCTGGCGGCGGCGGAGGAATTCCTCGCGCCGCTCGCCGGCTCCTCGCTGGCGACGCTGATCGTGTTCGTCCCCCTCGCCTTCCTTTCCGGCGTGACCGGCGCCTTCTTCAAGGCGCTGTCGATCACCATGGCCTCCACGCTGATCGCCTCCTGGCTGTTCTCGGCCTTCGCGGTGCCGGTGCTGGCGCGCTGGCTGATCGATTTCGACAAATGGCACGATCCGGTCGCCGGCGGCGGAGCGCGGGAGTCGGTGCTGGCGCGGGCGCACGGGCGGCTGCTCGACCTCGTGGTGGCGCGGCCGGCCTGGCTGCTCGTGGCGCTGATTCCGTTCGTGCTGGCCGGCGCCTATGCCTATGCGGTGGTGCCGACCGGCTTCATGCCGCGGATGGACGAGGGCGGGTTCGTGATCAACTACCAGGCGCGGCCCGGCACCTCGCTGGCCGAGGGGGCGCGCGAGATCCGCCAGGTGGGGGATATTCTCCGCGCCGACCCGGCGGTGGCGACATGGTCGACCCGGCTCGGCGCCGGGCTCGGCGGCGACCTCAACGAGCCGTATCAGGGCGATATTTTCGTCCAGCTCCGCCCGCTCGGGCAGCGGGCGCCGATCTGGACGGTGATGGACCGGATCCGCCGGCGGATCATCGACCGCGTGCCGGGCATCGATTTCGACGAGTCGCAGCTGATGTCAGACCTGCTGGGCGATCTCGTCAGCCAGCCGGAGCCGATCGAGATCGAGCTGCATGGCGACCCGGCGCGGCTGGATGAAACCGCGAAGAGGGTGGCGGCGGCGATCGGGCGGATACCGGGCGTGGTGGGCGTGCAGGACGGCGTGGTGATCGCCGGGGATTCGATCGACATCCATGTCGATCCCGCGAAGGCGGCGATGTTCGGCTTCGATCCCGCCGCGGTCGAGCGGATGGTGGCGACGGCGCTGCGCGGTAGCGTGGTCACCGCGCTGCCGGGCCAGGAACGCTTTACCGGCGTGCGGCTGGAACTGCCGCGCGACGCCTTCGCGCAGACCGGCGACCTGCTGCGCCTGCCGCTGGCCGCGCCCTCGGGCGCGCTGGTGCCGCTCGGGGCGATCGCGACGCTGAGGACGGTGTCGGGCCGGCCGGAGATCGACCGCGACAATCTGCGCCAGATCGTCGCGGTGACGGGGCGGATCAGCGGCGGCGGCATTTCCGCCGCGATTGCCTCGGTGCGCCGCGTGCTGGCGCGGCCGGGCCTGCTGCCGCCGGGCATGAGCTACCGGCTCGGCGGGCTCTACCGGCAGCAGCAGAAGGCGTTCATCGGCCTCGCCCGCGTGTTCGTCGCCGCCGTGCTGGCGGAGTTCGTGCTGCTGCTGTTCCTCTACCGCAGCTTCGTCATCGCCGGGGCGATCGTCGCCACCGCGCTGCTGTCGAGCCTCGCGGTGTTCATCGGGCTCGATCTCTCGGGTGTGGCGCTCAACATCACCGCGCTGATGGGGATGACGATGATCGTCGGGCTCGCGACCGAGATGGCGATTTTCTACATCTCGGAATTCCGGAGCCTCGCCGGGTACCAGGACCGGCGGGAGGCGCTGGTGGTGGCGAGCCGGAACCGGCTGCGGCCGATCGCGATGACCACGCTGGCCGCGATCCTGACGTTGCTGCCGCTCGCACTCGGCATCGGGCAGGGCAGCGGGATGCAGCAGCCGCTCGCCATCGCGGTGATCTCGGGGTTCGTGGTGGCGTTTCCGCTGGTGCTGTTCGGCCTGCCGGCGCTGCTGCGGCTCGTGCTGCGGGGGCCGGAGCCATAGGCGAACCCATGCGGGGATGCCGGGGTCCCGGACCGTTGATCTGCGTCATCGCCGCCGGCCCCGCGCGGTCCTAGGTTCGAGCCGATCCGGACGGGCACGCGCCCGAAGGAAGCACCATGACGGCCTCACCGAACCCGCCAGCGAACACGCAGCGCCCACCGCCTTCCGCGCCGCCGGAACCGGCAGCCGCGCCGCGCCGCCGGCGCCGCCGGGTCGCCGTGCTGGCGGCGCTGGCGGTGGGGGTGGCGGCGGCGATCGCGATCGGCTGGCGGACGGTGGGGGCGCCGCCGCCGGTTCACTACGTGACGGCGAAGGTGGGGCGCGGCGACATTACGCGGGCGGTGACGGCGACGGGGACGGTCAACCCGATCCTGACGGTGATCGTCGGCTCGGCGGTGTCCGGCATCATCCAGGACATCAGCTGCGACTACAACACGATCGTGAAGCTCGGGCAGATCTGCGCCCGGATCGACCCGCGGCCCTACCAGGCGGTGGTGGACCAGGACCGGGCGGCGGTGGCCGTGGACCAGGCGCAGCTGCGCAAGGACGAGGCGAGCCTCGACTATGCGCGCGGCAATTACCGCCGCCTCGCCTCGCTGGTGCCGCAGCGCTACGCCTCGGAGAACGCCGCCGACAGCGCGAAGGCGACGTATCGGCAGCTGGAGGCGCAGGCCGCGCTCGACCGCGCGGTGATCCGGCAGGACGAGGCGAAGCTCGCCGCCGCGCAGGCCAATCTCGGCTATACCGACATCGTCTCGCCGGTGAACGGGATCGTCGTCTCGCGCAATGTCACGATCGGGCAGACCGTCGCCGCCTCGTTCCAGACGCCGACGCTGTTCCTGATCGCCACCGACCTGACGCGGATGCAGGTGGATACCAATGTCAGCGAGGGGGATATCGCGGATATCCGCAAGGGCGAAGCGGCGCGGTTCACCGTTCTCGCCTTTCCGGGCGAGACCTTCGACGGCACGGTGACGCAGGTGCGCCAGTCGCCGCAGACGGTGCAGAACGTGGTGACCTACGACGTCGTCATCGAGGTGGACAACCGCGACCTGAAGCTGAAGCCGGGCATGACCGCGTCGGTGCGGATCATCACCGCGGCGCGGGCCGGGGTGCTGCGCGTGCCGGACCAGGCGCTGCGCTTCACGCCGCGGCTGGCGAAGGCGGCGCCGGCGGGCGGCGGGGCGCGCGTGTGGGTGCTGCGGCAGGGCAAGCCGGCCGCCGTTCCGGTGGTCACCGGGCTCGATGACGACACCAACACGGAAATCGTGAGCGGCGGACTGCGCGACGGCGACGAGGTGATCACCGGCGAGCGGCGGGCGCGGGCGGCGACGCCCTTCGTGCCGCGGTTCTGACGGGGCGCGGGCGATGCCGGGGGCGGTGCCAGGGGCGGTCATCGAGCTGCGCGGCGTTTCGCGGACCTACCGGAGCGGCGATGTCGAGGTGCAGGCGCTGCGCGAGGTCGATCTCGTGATCGGGCCGGGCGAGTTCGTCGCCATCATGGGTTCGTCGGGGTCGGGCAAGTCGACGCTGATGGCGATTCTCGGCTGCCTCGACCGGCCGAGCCGGGGCGAATACCGGTTCGAATCCGTCGACGTCGCCCGGCTGGAGGAGCCGGAGCTGGCGCGGGTGCGCAGCGCGCGCATCGGCTTCGTGTTCCAGAGCTTCAACCTGCTGGCGCGGACCAGCGCGCTCGACAACGTGGCGCTGCCGCTGTTCTACGCCTCGGACGGGCCGGTGAAGGGCGGCTCGCGCACCGCCCGCGCGCTGCGGGCACTCGGGCAGATGGGGCTGGCCGGAAGGGAGGGCAACACGCCCTCGCAGCTTTCGGGCGGGCAGCAGCAGCGCGTCGCCATCGCCCGCGCGCTGATCAACGCGCCGCGCCTGCTGCTGGCCGACGAACCCACCGGCAATCTCGACACGAGGACGTCGCACGAGATCATGGAAACGCTGGCGGCGCTCAACCGCGAGCGGGGCACGACGATCCTCGTCGTCACCCACGAGCCGGACATCGCCGCCTATGCCGATCGGGTGCTGACGATGCGCGATGGGCGGATCGTCGGCGACGAGCGGCGGGAAAAGGCGCGGGGAGAAGCGGCGCCGCCGGCGGCGGTGGCAGAGGCCGCGCCAGACGCCGCGCCCAATGAAACGCCGGATGCCGCGCCGGCGCGGCGGCGCGCCGGCATCGCCTGGGCGTTCGGCGCCATGATCGTCGGCGCCGCGGTGCAGGCGCTGGCGCGCAACCGGCTGCGCTCGGCGCTGACCATGCTCGGCGTGTTCATCGGCGTCGCCGCGCTGATCACCATGGTTGCGGTGGGCCAGGGCGCGAACCAGGCGATCCGCAAGCAGATCGAGAGCCTGGGGACCAACCTGCTCGTGGTGCTGCCCGGGGCGACGACGGCCGGCGGCGCGCGGGCGGGGTTCGGCAGCGCCTCGACCATCACGGTGGACGACGCGCGGGCGATCCTGCGGGAAGACCCGGCGGTGAGCCGGATCGGCTATCTCATCCGCGCCGCCGGACAGGTGCGCTATGCGAGCCAGAACTGGACCACGGCGATCGCCGGCGTCAGCATCGACTATCCGGCGATGACCAACTGGCGCGTCGCCGAGGGGCGGCCGATCGGCGCGCAGGACGAGAGGAACGGCGCGCTGGTCGGGCTGATCGGCCAGACCGTGCGCCAGCAGCTCTTCGCCCCCGGCGAGGACCCGGTGGGGGCGACGATCCTGGTGAAGGGCACGCCGATCCGGGTGATCGGCGTGCTGGCGGGCAAGGGGCAGACGGCGTTCGGCACCGACCAGGACGATATCGTGATGCTGCCCTTCAGCACCGCCGAGCAGCGGGTGCTCGGCACCGCGACGCCCAGCCGGCAGGATGCGCCGCTGAACTGGGCCTATCCGGCCTGGCCCAACCCCTACGGCCTGCAACTGCGGCTGACCGGGTACGTGAACCAGCTGTTCGCCCAGGCGGTCTCGCCGGACGCGGTGGCGGAGGCGATGGAGCAGATCAGCGGCACGCTGTCGGTGCGCCACCGCATCCAGCCGAACGGGCTCAAGGATTTCTCGGTGCGCAATCTCAGCCAGATCGCCGCGGCGGCGCAGGGGTCGAGCCGGATCATGTCGCTGCTGCTGGCCATCGTCGCGTCGATCTCGCTGCTGGTGGGCGGCATCGGGATCATGAACATCCTGCTCGTGTCGGTGACGGAGCGGACCCGCGAGATCGGGCTGCGGATGGCGATCGGGGCGCGGCGGCTGCATGTGCTGCTGCAGTTCCTGGCCGAATCTGTGTTCCTCAGCGTCACCGGCGGGCTTGGCGGGATCGTGCTCGGGGTCGCGCTGTCCGGCGGGATCACGCTGTTCGCGGGCTGGCCGGCGCCGGTTTCGCTGCTGGCGGTGGCGGGCGGGTTCCTGTTCTCGGTCGCGGTGGGCGTGGCGTTCGGGTTCTACCCGGCGCGGAAGGCGGCGCGGCTCGATCCGATCGAGGCGCTGCGCTACGAGTGACGCCGGCCGGCCACGGGGCCGCGTGCAAAACCCGGCCGCCTCGCCTATCCTTCCGCCATGAGATGCAGGATTCGATACGGGCGGGCACGGCCGGGGCAGCGACGCGGCCGGCAGGCGGCGTACCTTCTCCGCCGCGGCCGCTGAGCGCAAGGTCCGCGCCATGCACGGCGACCTCTTCGGATCATGGCAGCCGGCCGCGACGGTGGCGATCTTCGCGCTGACCTACGCCGGGGTGGCGCTGGGCCGGCTGCCGTTCTTCCGGCTCGACCGCGCGGGGATCGCCTTCGTCGGCGCGGTGCTGATGGTCGCGAGCGGGGCGCTGACGCTCCGGCAGGCGGTCGCCGCGATCGATTTCGACACGATCGCGCTGCTGCTCGGCATGATGATCCTCGCCGCGGCGCTGCGCCGGGCCGGGTTCTTCGAGCGGATCACCGGGGCGGTGCTCTCGCGCGCCTCCGGCACCGATGCGCTGCTGGCGCTCACCGTCGCGATGGCCGGGCTGCTCTCGGCGGTGCTGGTCAACGACACGGTCTGCGTCGTGCTCACGCCGCTGGTGCTCGAAGCGAGCCGGGCGGGGCGGAAACAGCCCCTGCCCTATCTCGTCGCGCTGGCGACCGCCTCGAATGTCGGGTCGGTGGCGACGATCACCGGCAACCCGCAGAACATGATCATCGGCAGCCTCTCCGGCATCGGCTATGCCGCGTTCGCCGGCGCGCTGGTGCCGGTCGCGCTGCTCGGGCTGCCGATCGTCTTCCTCGTCATCCGGCTGCTGCATCGCGCGGGCTTCGAGGCGCTGACGCCGCCGCCGCCATCCGCCGCGCGGCGCCGGCCGCATGGCGGGCTCATCGGCAAGTCGGTCGTGCTGCTGGTGCTGTTCGTCATCGCCTGCCTCGGCGGCATGCGCCCGGCGGAGGCGGCGCTGGTGGCCGCCGCGCTGATCATGCTGACGCCGGGGGTGAAGAGCCAGCGCCTGCTCGCCGGGGTCGACTGGTCGCTGCTGCTGATGTTCGCGGGGCTGTTCGTCGTCGTTGCCGCGTTGCAGCGCGAGGTGATCGGCGCGGCGGTGATCGGGCGCGTCGCAGCCCTGCATCCGGGCCGGCCGGCGGTGCTGGTGCCGCTCACCGCGATCCTGTCGAACCTGGTCAGCAACGTGCCGGCGGTGCTGGTGCTGCGCCCCTTCATCGCCCATCTCGCCGACCCGCGGCAGGCGTGGCTCATCGTCGCCATGGCGTCCACCCTCGCGGGCAACCTGACGCTGCCGGGATCGGTGGCGAATCTCATCGTCGCCGAGCGGGCGCGCGCCGCCGGCGTGCGGATCGGCTTCGGCGACTATCTGAAGTTCGGCCTGCCCATCACGGTTCTCACGATCGCGCTCGGCACCGCCTGGCTCGTCGGCCTCGGCTAGGTGGTTCGGGGCGGATTGACAGCCCGGACCCGGCATCGCAAACACGTCCCGCGCGGTCCGGCCGCGCCGGCGATGGGGTTCGCCGTGAACCGCCCGCGGGGCTGATGACTCCTGTTTCGATCCGTCAACCGCGGAGGGACAGGCGCGCGCGTTTTCGACATTTCCGATCCGGCCATGGCCGGCAGGCTTCCGCCCTGCCCCGCCGCCATCCCCTCGACATTCCCGACATTTCCGCCACAACAAGAAGGCGTTTCATGATCAAGACACTTGCGGCCATCGCCTTTTTCGGCTCGCTCGGCTGCTGGGCGCGCTACGGCCAGACCATCTTCATGCAGAACCTGTTCGGGCGCGGCTTTCCCGTCGCCGTGCTCAGCATCAACGTGCTCGGCTCGTTCCTGATCGGCTTTCTCTTCGTGCTCACCGCCGAGCGCGTCGCCATCGATCCGGCGATCCGCACCGGCGTGCTCACCGGCTTTCTCGGCGGCTACACGACATTCTCGACCTTCGAGCTCGAAACGCTCATGCTGGTGGAGAACGGGGAGATCGTGAAGTCGGCGCTTTACGTGCTGCTGTCGGTCGTGCTCGGGTTCATCGGCGCCGTTCTCGGCGTCTACATCGCAAGGAATGTCTGACATGGAAGAACAGGTCACGCTGGTGCGCATCGCGCTGAGCGAAACCGATCACGGGCGGCGACGCCACCTGATGGAGGACATCCTGACGCGGCTGCGCGACGATTTCGATCTCGACGGCGTGTCGGTATTCCGGGGCATCGCGGGGATGAACGGGCAGAAGATCATCCATGCCGCCGACCTGCTGCATTTCGATGTCGACCTGCCGCTGATGATCGAGTTCTGCTGCGCGCCGGACACCGCGATATCGGTGATCGATTCGCTCGCGGATCTGGTGCCGGACGGCCACATCATTTCCTGGCCCGCCACCCGCCATCGCCGCGCGTAGCGCGAAGCGGGGACGCTCCCCCCTCCCCCGCTTGATCGACGTCAATGATGGGGGAGCGCGCGGCCGCTAGGGTTCCGGCCGGTGATGCGTGCGGAGGCGCGGCATGGAACCTGTCGCCGGCGGGGTGGCGTTGCCGGACGAGGAGCGGGCGGCGCCGGTCGCGCTGGTGGCGCGCGGCCTGGCCAAGATCTACCGGATGGGCGCGGTCGAGGTGCCGGCGCTGCGCGATGTCGACCTCACGCTCCGCGAGGGCGAGCTGGTCGTGCTGCTCGGCCCCTCCGGCAGCGGGAAATCCACGCTGCTCAACATCCTCGGCGGGCTCGACACGCCTTCGGCCGGCGAGGTGCTGTTCCGCGGCCAGCCGATCGCGCAGGGCGGCGAGCGGGGGCTGACCCGCTACCGGCGCCGGCATGTCGGCTTCGTCTTCCAGTTCTACAACCTCATCGCCAGCCTCACCGCGCGGGAGAATGTCGCGCTGGTGACCGAGATCGCCGAGGCGCCGATGGCGCCGGAGGCGGCGCTGGAGCTGGTCGGCCTCGGCGACCGGCTCGATCATTTCCCCGCCCAGCTCTCCGGCGGCGAACAGCAGCGGGTGGCCATCGCCCGCGCCATCGCCAAGTCGCCCGACCTGCTGTTCTGCGACGAGCCGACCGGCGCGCTCGACAGCCGCACCGGCATTCTCGTGCTCGAGGCGATCCTGAAGGTGAACGGCGAACTCGGCACCACCACGGCGCTCATCACCCATAACGCGGTGATCGCCGACATCGCCGACCGCGTGCTGAGCTTCGCCGACGGGCGGATCGTCGGCACGCGGGTCAACCCGGTCCGGCACAGCCCGGCCGGGCTGGTGTGGTAGCGCCGGTGTCGAGCCTCGACCGCAAGCTGCTGCGCGATCTGTGGCGGCTGCGCCTGCAGGCGCTGGCGATCGCGCTGGTGATCGCCTCCGGCGTCGCGCTGATGGTGATGGCGCTGACCACGACCGAATCGCTGGAGGCGACGACCAGCGCCTATTACGAGCGCGCGCGCTTCGCCGATGTGTTCGCCCGGCTGAAGCGCGCGCCGGACTCGCTGGAGGCGCGGATCGCCGCGATTCCGGGCGTGCGGGTGGTGGAGACGCGGATCGTCGAGTCCGGTCTGCTGGATGTCGCGGGGTATCGCGAGCCGGTGGTGGCGACGCTGGTCTCGCTGCCGAAATCCGGCCCGCAGCGGCTCAACGCGCTGGTCCTGCGCGCGGGCCGGCTGCCGGCGCCGGGCCGGCTGCGCGAGGCGGTGGTCGGCGAACCCTTCGCCGAGGCGCATCACCTGCGGCCGGGCGATACGATCGGCGCGGTGCTGCGCGGCCGGCGCGTGGCGCTGCGCATCGTCGGCACCGCGCTCAGCCCGGAATTCGTCTATGCGATTCCACCCGGCGGGCTGATGCCGGATGACCGGCGGTTCGGCGTGATCTGGATGGGGCGCGACGAGCTTGCCGCCGCCTTCGGCCTGAAGGGCGCGTTCGACGATGTCTCGCTCGCGCTCTCTCCCGGCCAGCGCCCGCAGCCGGTGATCGCCCGGCTCGACGCGCTGCTCGCCCGTTATGGCGGCACCGGCGCCTATGACCGCGCCGAACAGGTCTCGAACTGGTTCCTGAGCAACGAGATCGCGCAGCAGAAGAACATGTCGCGGCTGATGCCGGCGATCTTTCTCGGCGTCGCCGCCTTCCTCACCAACATGGTGATGGCGCGGCTGGTCGCGACCGAGCGGCGGGAGATCGGCCTGCTCAAGGCGTTCGGGTATGGCGGCGGGGCGATCTTCTGGCATTACGCGAAGCTGGTGCTCGCCATCGCCGCCGGCGGCATCGTGCTGGGCGCGGTGCTCGGCGCCGCGCTCGGCAACTGGAACACCAGGCTCTATCGCGAGTTCTTCCGCTTTCCGTTCCTGCTATACCAGCCCGGGCCACGGAGTTTCGCGATCGCCGCCGCGGTGAGCCTGGTCACCTCGCTCGCCGGCGGCATGGGGGCGGTGGGCCGCGCCGCGCGGCTGCCGCCGGCGATCGCGATGCAGCCGGCGCCGCCGGCGGTCTATCGGCGGTCTCGCCTCGGCCCGGCGGCGCTGGGGCGGTTCCTCGACGGGCCGAGCCGGATGATCGTCCGCCGCCTGCTGCGCTGGCCGCTGCGCGCCTTCCTGGCGAGCGCCGGCCTCGCGCTCTCGGTCGGCGTGCTGATCCTGGCGCTGCAATGGGTCGATGCGGTGAACGCGCTGGTCGAGACGCATTACGAGCGCGGCCAGCGGCAGGACGCGACGATCACCTTCAACGACCTGCGGCCGCGCGGCGTTCTCGACGATATCCGGCATCTGCCGGGCGTGCTGGCGGCGGAGCCGTTCCGCATCGTGCCGGCGCGGCTCGCGCGCGGCCGGGCCGAACAGCGCGAACCGGTGATCGGCGTGCCGGCCGGCGCGCGCCTCGCCCCGGTGCACGACGTGGCGCGGGGGCCGATCGACATGCCGGCGGACGGGCTGGTGCTGTCGCGCCAGCTGGCGGGGCTGCTGCATGCCGGCATCGGCGATCCGGTCCGCGTGCAGTTGCTCGAAGGGCGGCGCGCGGTGCTGATGGTTCCGGTCGTCCGGCTGTTCGACACCTATATCGGCAAGCCGGCCTACATGAACCTTGCCGCGCTCAACCGGCGGATGGGCGATGGCAGCGTGCTGTCCGGCGTTCATGTCACGCTCGATGAACCACGGCGCGCGGCGTTTCTCGCCCGGCTGCGGACCCTGCCGGGGATTGCCGCGATCCAGTTCCGCCGGGCGGCGATCGACACGTTCCACCGGACGATGGGCGAGACCATCGACATCTTCCTTGGTTTCTTCATCGGGTTCGCCTCGGCGCTGTCGGTCGGGGTGATCGTCAACGCGATCCGCATCGCGCTGTCGGAGCGCGAGCGCGAACTGGCGACGCTGCGGGTGCTCGGCTTCAGCCGCGCCGAGGTGGCCTATATCCTGCTCGGCGAGATCGGGCTGCTGGTCTGGATCGCCATTCCGCTCGGCTGCGGGGCGGGGACGCTGCTCGCCTGGTATTTCGGCAAGGCGTTCGAGACCGAGCTGTTCCGGGTGCCGCCGGTGATCTACCCGTCGACCTATGGCACCGCGGCGCTGATCATGATCGCGACGGCGGCGATTGTCGCCGCCTGGCTGCGGCGGCACCTCGACCGGCTGGACATGATCGCCGTGCTGAAGACGCGGGAGTAGGAACCCGTGCGCCCCTTCGTCCGGCGGATCGTGATCTGGGGCGTGCTGGCCGCGGCGGTCGGCGCCGGGATCGTCTACAGTTTCCGCCCGCGGCCGGTGGCGGTGGATGTCGCGACCGTTGCCAGAGGCATGCTGCGCGTGACCATCGACGATGACGGCGAGACCAGGGTGCGCCACGTCTACACGCTGCAGGCGCCGCTGACCGGGGATCTCGACCGGATCACCGCCGATCCGGGCGACCCGGTGACCGCGGGACGGACGGTGCTGGCGCGGATCGTGCCGGCGCCGCCCTCGATGCTCGATACCCGCACGATGGCGGAGCGGGAGGCCGCGGTGGGCGCGGCGCTGGCGGCGAAGGCGCAGGCGGCGGCCGAGCGGGACCGGGCGGAGACGACGCTGGTCTTCGCCCGCACCGAGCGCGACCGCGCCCGGCGGCTGCTGCCGCGGCGGGCGATTTCGCAGCGCGAGGCGGACGATGCCGAGCGGGCCTTCCGCGCGGCGGAGGCCGGCCTCGCCGCGGCGCGGGCGGCGCTCGAACTGCGCGACCAGGAACTCGCCGCCGCCCGCGCGCGGCTGCTGCCCCGCGACGCCGCGCGCCGCGCGGCGCCGGCCGGCGAGGTGGTGCGGGTGACGGCGCCGGTCAGCGGCGTGGTGCTGCGGGTGATCCGGCGCAGCGCCGGCATCGTCGCGGCGGGGGCGGCGCTGCTCGATATCGGCGATCCGCACCAGCTCGAGATCGTCATCGATCCGCTCTCGGAGGATGCGGTGAGGATGCGCCAGGGCGAGGCGGCGATCGTCACCGGCTGGGGTGGGCCGGACCTGCACGCGGTGATCCGCCGGATCGATCCGGTCGGGCGGATGAAGGTCTCGGCACTGGGGATCGAGGAGCAGCGCGTCGATGTCGTGCTCGACCTCACCGATCCGCCCGCGCGCTGGCAGGCGCTCGGCGACGGGTATCGGGTCGATGTGCACGTGATCACGTTCCAGGGCGATGTGCTGCGGGTGCCGCTCGGCGCGCTGGTGCGGATGGGGGATGGCTGGGCGGTGTACGTCGATGACCGTGGCGTGGCGCGGCGGCGGGCGGTGACGGTCGGCGCGCGCGGCGGGCTTGAGGCCGAGATCCGCGCGGGGCTCGCGCCGGGGCAGCGCGTGGTGCTGTATCCGGGCGAGCGGATCCGCGACGGCACGCGCATCGCAATCCGCCCCGCCGGCGCGGAGGACGGGTCGTGACTATCCGCTGAACGGAAACAGGTGCAGCCGGTCGGCCGCGACACGCAGGGCGACGGCGCCGCGCGGCGGCGGGGCCGCGCACTGAACCGGAACCGGCGCGGCGAGTCCGTCGAGCCGCAGCAGCGCCTGCCAGTGCCCGGCCTCGAAATGCGCGCCGATGCAGGTGGCCGGCACGCCCTCGGCGGCGAGGGACAGCGCGCCGCGCGGCCAGAACAGCAGCGCCTGCGCGGCACCGGCGAGGCGGGCGGCGCCGCCGGGGATGGCGAGTTGCGCGCCGCCGAGGGCGATGGCGGCATCACTCCCCTCCCCGCGCGCCGGCACTCTCACGCCCCCGCACAGCCCGGCGAGGCGCGCCGCGTAGGGGGTTGCGGGCCGGGCGAACATGGCGTCCGGCGTGGTGCAGGCGGTCAGGCGGCGGTCCTCGAGGACGGCGACGCGGTCGGCGAGGCGCGCGATATCGGCCGGGTCGTGCGAGATGCAGAGCGCGCTCAGCCCGGATTCGACGATCAGCGCGCGCAGCTCGGTGCGCAGGGTTTCCCTCGTCTCGACATCGAGGCTGGAGAACGGTTCGTCGAGCATCAGCAGGCGAGGTGCAGCGGCCAGGGCGCGGGCGAGGCCGACGCGCTGCTGCTGCCCGCCGGACAGGGTGGCCGGCAGGCGGCCGGCGCAGGACGCGACGCCGAACCGGTCGAGAAGGGCCAGCGCCTTGCGATCCCGCCCGGCGCGGTCGCGGATCACCACCGCCACGTTTTCCAGCACCGACAGATGCGGCCACAGCGCGAAATCCTGGAACACCATGCCGAGGCCGCGCGATTCGGGGCGGACGAAGGTGGCGGCGGCATCGTCGACCACGGCGCCGCCGATGCGGATGGTGCCGCGGGCCGGGCGGTCGAGCCCGCCGATCACCCGCAGCAGGCTGGTCTTGCCCGATCCGGACTCGCCGGCCAGCACGACGCATTCGCCGGGGGCCAGGCCCAGAGACGCCTCCTCGACGACCAGGCGGCCGCCGCGCTGCACGGCGACGCCGTCGATGGCGAGTGCGGCGCTCATGCCGGGCGCAGGCGCCGCGGCGCGGCGAGCAGGGCGACACCGGCGGCGAGCAGAAGGGCGAGCCCGGCCATCGCGCCGAGGCCGAACAGGGCGAGCCGCGCCGAGGCGGCGTAGTCGCTCATCTGGTCGAGGGTGACGATGGCGACGCCGAGCGGCGTGGCCCCCGGCGGATAGAGCAGTTCGGAGACCGGCAGTTCGAACATGATCGCGGCGGCGACCAGCAGATAGGCGTAGGTGAAGGGACGGATCAGCAGCATGCCCTCGATATCCACCAGCCGCGTCAGGCGCGGCAGGCCGTGCAGCCGCGCCGCCGCCACGAGGTTGGGATCGAGATCGTCCAGCGCGCCCTGCATCATGCGCAGGGCGAGCGGGGCCATGCCCGCGGTATAGCCGATCAGCAGCAGGAGCCGGGTGCCGTAGAGCGGGAGGAGATCATTGTTGAAGGCGACGATGTAGCTCGCGGCGAGCACGAGGCCGGGCACCGCCATGTTGGCGACCAGGGCGACATCGAGCACCGCCGTCATCCGGCGGGCGCCGGCGGCGCGCAGGCGCAGGATCAGCACGGCGACGCCGAGCGACATCGTCGCGCCGACCATGCCGAAGCCGAGCGAGCGCAGCACCGCGCCGGGATGCGGCATCGACGCGGTCAGCGGCTGGAGCGCGCGCACGAACAACGCCGCGACCGGAATGACGATGCCGACCAGGGCGAACAGGCAGGTGAGCGCGGCGAAGGCCAGTTCGCGCCGCCGGGCGGGGCGCTGGCGCGCGGGCGGGCGCATCCGCCCATGCTGGATCGCCGCGCCCTGCCGGCGGCAGGCCATGGCGAGGCCGCCGAACACCGCCGCGACGGCGATCAGGCGCCAGCACAGGATCGAGGCGCCGGCGAAATCGGTGGGGGTTTCGGCGAGGTGCTGGTAGATCGCGTAGGTCAGGATCGGCACGTGGCTGGTCACACCCAGCGTCGCCGGGATGCCGAATTCCTGCATCGTCTCGATCACCGCGATGGCGAAGCCGACCGCCATGGCCGGCGCGAGCAGGCGCAGGCCGATCCGCACGCGCGGGATGAAGGGAACGCCGTGGATGGCGGCGGCCTCGGCCGGAGCCGAATCGGCGGCGGCGAGGGTCGCCCGCGCGACCAGGGCGGAAAACGGCAGGGCCTTGACGACATAGAGCATCAGCAGGCCGCCGACGCCGAAGAAGGCCTGCCCGGCAAGCGTGGCGCGCAGGGCATGGCCGCTGAAGATGATCATCCAGCCGGTCGTCAGCATGTAGCTCGGCGTCAGGAACAGGCCCCAGAGCGTCAGCGTGGCGGCGCGGGCGACCGGGCCCGCCGCCGTCGTGGTGAAGAGGGCGAAGAGCGCGCCGAGCGGTGCCGCGACGATCGCCGTGCCGACCGAGAGCAGCAGGGAGACGGCGAAGGCCGGCCAGTCGCCCGCCGCGCCGTGACCGGAGAGGAACGGCATGACCAGCAGGCGGAGCAGCGGGTAGACGAAGAAGGTCGCGATCAGCCCTGCCATGATCGCGGCCCGAAGGCCGGCGGCGCCAACTCTCATCGGCAGCCGGTTCCGCACTGCGGGATCAAGAGCCGGCCCCATCGATCGCGTGGGCGAACCAGGCCAGCACGGTCTTCTCGCGCGCGCCCCAGCGCGCCGCATCGAGCGTTGCGAGATCGAGCGTCGTCAGCGGCGGCAGGGCGTGGCGGGGCGCGGGAAGCGCGGTGACCGGCCAGTAATAGCTGTCGCCCTCGCCCTCGCGCTTGCGGATGGCCTGGCCGGCGGGGCTTTCGACGAAGGCGATGAAGGCCTTCGCCTCGCGCAGCGCGCGGCCGTGCAATCCCTTCGGCAGGACGATGACGTTCGGAAGCACGTAGGCGGGGCGCGGATAGATGACGGTGAGGTGATGGTCGATATTCCGCGCCACGTTGACGGCGGCGGAGGACTGGACGATCGCGAGCTTGATCGTGCCGTTCCGAAGGGCGGCCAGCGTCGCATCGTTCTTGGCGAAGACCTGCAGCCCGTTGGCCTTGAGCGCGGCGACGAAGCCCTTGCCCTGCGGCCAGCCGCCCGCCTGCTTGAGCATGCCGGCGAGCGCGGGGTAGGTCGGCCCGGAAATCGCGGGGTCGTTCATGCCGACGACGCCGTGATAGAGCGGCGCGGTGAGATCGTTCCAGGTTTTCGGCGGCTTCAGGGTGGATGCCTTGTTCATCACGAAAACGCCGGCCAGGGTGAAGCCGGTGGGGATATAGGCGCCGTCGGGCGGCAACATCGAGCGGCCCGTCGCGGTCAGCGGTACGGGCGGGCGCAGGCCGTGGGCCAGCAGGCCGGCCGTATCGAGCGAGACGGCGGCGGTCGCGCCGTCGAACCAGCCGATGTCCCAGTCCGGATGATGGCCCTCGGCGGTGATCCGCGCCAGCAGCGCGCCGGTCGACAAGCGGATGACGCGGACGGGAATTCCGGTCTTTTTCGTGAAGGCCTTGCCGATGGCGGGCGCGTAGTCGAGCGCGGCGTAGAGCACGAGTCCCCGCGCCGGTGCCGGCCAGAGCAGCACCGCCGCAATGATGATGATGGCCACGCCAAACCCAGCCGCAATCACTCGTCGCATGACGATCTCCGTGACCTTCGCTTCAATTTCTTCAATTCCGTCACCGAGCGTCTAGTTGGCGGGACGCCGGCGGACAATCGCCAGGGTTGCCCGCCTCAAGAAGATGTCAGAGCCGGCGACAAGTTTCATCGTAGTGTCATCAAATCGGGGCTCTTCGGGCGCACCGTCAGTTGGTGCGCAGACGGATCGAGATGTCCACGGTGATCGGGTGATGCGGCATCGTCGCGCCGAAGGGCGGGAACCGGGTTGCCCTGACCGCGGCCAGCGCCGCCCGGTCGATCGGCGGCGCGCCGGAAGACCGGATCACCGAGACGCCGAGAAGCTGCCCGCTCGGGGCGATGCGGAGCGCGAGTTCGGTCACGCCGGACAGATGCAGCATCTTGACCATCTCCGGCACCTTGAGATCGCCCTGCACGGCGGCATGCACGGAGCCGGCATAGGCTTCGAGCGCGTTCTCCTGGACGGCGGCGGGAACCGGTTGCGGCTTCGGCGGTGTCGGCGCCACGGGCCTCGGCACCTGGTGCGCCACCGGCTTTGGCCGCGGCGCCGGCCGATGATGCACCACGGGCTTCGGACGCGGCTTGGGCACGGGCTTCGGCAACGGCTTCGGGACCGGAACTGGCAGGGGCGGCTTCGGGATCGGCGGTGGCGGCGGCACGTGCGGCTTGGGCGGTTGCACGGGCTTCGGCGGCGGGGGCAGCGGCTTCGGCGGGACGGGTTTCGGCTTCGGCGGGGGGGCCAGCATCCTGATCCGCGTCACCTGCGGATGGCGCGCCGCCGGCACGGGATTTGGCGGCATGCTGGCAACCAGAACGACGAGAACGACTTCCACGATCAGCGCCGCAACGAGCGCGATGGGAAATGACAGGCGACCTTCAGGCAAGGGATTCATGCCATCACCAGCGCCGCGAAGAGTGTTCATGGATATCCGATCGAGCAGTAGCGATACGAAGTCTGGCGTCGCGGCGATCGGCCATCAGGCGGCCGATCGCCGACGACGCGGCAGGGAGAAAGGAAACCCGCGGCAAACGCGTTGCCTCGACTTGTCTAACGGCGGGATACCGGCGCGGGCACATGGACCCGCGCCGCAACCTCAGAAGTGGAAGCCGACACTGCCGTAGATGGTGAACGGCGCGCCGGGATAGGCATAGGTGAAGCCGGAGGCCGGGACGGTTCCGGAATAGTTGAAGTAGCCGCCCGTGCCGATGTATTCATAGGCATTGTATTGATTGTTCGTGATGTTCAATGCCGTCAGCGACACATCCATGCTCTTGTGGCCCACGTAAGGCAGGGTCACCGGGACCGTGAGCTTGGCGGACATGTTCAGCGTGCCATAGCCAGGCATTTTCCGGTTGCTCGGCGCGCCGGTGTTGTTGTTGAACATGTACTGGCTGCCCGTGTACTGATACCACATGCGCGGTTCGAGCAGCATCGATCCGATCGGGATGTCGTAATAGGCGCCGATATTGAAGTTGACCGAGGGCACGTAGGGCACATGCCGCCCACCATAGGAGGTGCCGCCGGTGATGTAGGTCTGGTATTTCGCATCGATGAACGAGGCGTTGCCGAAGACGTAGAGATTATAAAGCGGATTGTCGTCGGCGAACATGTTCACACCCTGGTAGATCGACGATCCGGAGGCGAACAGGGCGTTGCCGTTGGCGAGCTGCGTGCTGAGCGACTGCTTGGCATAGCGCAGGTGGAAATAGTCGACGCCGGCGGCGAAGTGATGCAGGAACCGCCCGTTCTCGACATGGAATTTCGCGCCGATGTCGTAGTACTGGCCGAGCTCGAGCTGATAGCCGGTCGTCGGGTTGATCTTCTGGAACAGGCCGCCGCCGCCGCCAACGCTGGGGGTGCGCAACGCCTCGCCATACGAACCGTACAGCGCCATCCACGGCATGACCTGCAGGTTCGCCGAGATGGACGGCTCCACGCCGTTGCGGCTTACATGCGATCCGCAGGATGAACCCTGATCGGTCGCCTGCGTGGTTCCGCTGGTCGCGGTGCTGCCATCCAGCACGCAATGCGTCGAAAGGCCGACACCCGGGGCGAACGCGAAATCCTGCAGCGCCGAGTCGGAATAGCTGGTCTGGAAGCTGACGAAGCGGATGCCGGGGATGATGTGCAGCGCCCTGACCGGATGAATGTCATCCTGGAGGAACATCGCGAAATTATCGACGTTGAAGTAGGATGACCGGATCTTGCCGCCGGCATTGACCACGCCCTTGTTGCCGCCCAACACCGTGTTATAGAAATTGTTCCGGCTGTTATAGAGCGTATGGATGTAGTAGCCGCCGAAATTCAAGGTATTGAACGGCAGTTTTTCGGTCAGCCACAGCTTGTCGCCGATGACGTTCGTGTACGGGTTGTTGTATTCATAGCGCTGCGGGCCAACGCTGCCGAAATCATACAGGCGCGAATGCGTGCGCGTGAAGTTCTCGTAATAGGTCAGGTTGTGCAGCGTGGTCGAATCATCAAGTTCGATGTTCTCGCGCGCGAAGACCATCCACAGCGCGTCGGTATCGAATTTTTCGTAGTAGTTGTAAGGAGGCGCGCTGTAGAAGCCTGATGTCTGCTGGCTGTAGAGCGGCGCGCCCGCGTTTCCGCTGATCGTGACGCCCGGGATCGGGGAGGTTGGGATGACCGGCACGCGATAGCCGGCGCTGCGCGCGAAGTAACCGCCGAAGGCGAAATTGCCGGCGCTGAAGTTCTTCACGGTCTTGAGGTAGATCGAATAGTCGTTGGACGGGCTCTGGAAGCCGTCCGGCGACTTGCGGAAGCTGTTGCCGTCGCCGGCGCCGCCGGCAATGACCGTGGACCAGCCGTGATAGTTGCCGGTGCGCAGGTCGAACTCGATGTTCTTCTGGCCGTAGCTGCCATAGGTCAGGTTGATGTCGCCGCCGGGCTTGGCCGTCGGCTGCACCGGGGTGAACTCGATGGTTCCGGCGAGGTTGTTGTACCAGCGGTCGGCGGCGTTGCCGGGGCCATAAGTGGTTGTCACGCTCTGGATCATTCCGCTCTGCGGAATCATGTTCGACTGCCAGAGATCGCTGCCCGGATCGACGACCGGAACACCGTCCAGCGTCACGCCGATGGCGCCGTCGCCAGTGAAGCCGCCGAAGCCGCCCCAGCCCTGCTGCACGCCATTCAGCGTCACGGTATATTTGGACGCGCCGGTGTTGCCGTAGCCGGTGATCTGCACGCCGGGGGCATAGGACAGCATCTGCGCGGCGCCCGCGACGGGGCCGGCGGCTTCGAGGAGCTTGCGGTTCAGGACGCGGGTCGTATTGCCAGACTTGAAGACCTTCTTCTGGCTCGGCGCGGTCGTGACGCCGGGCAGCGACAGCGCGCTGGACGCGCTCACCTCGCCGGCGCTCACTGTTTGCGCGTATGCCGCGGCGGGAATGAGACAACTCGTGGACAGCAGAAGCGCCATGAGCGAAAGCTGCATGACTCGATCAGTATGACGAACGCCGGAGGAAAGCCGCACTGTTGAGATCCCTTTTCCATTCGATCAGTCATCGAATCGCGTTCTCGCCGGACTGATTGCCGGCGGGCACGCTCGATGTTGGGCGGGGAGTAACCAGACGGGTTCCTTAAACACAATGTAACCAACAGTGTTCGGGGCCTGTTTTCATCAAAGCTTCAGCAAAGCGACTCACGATTGTCATATTCACATCACAGCGCGGTGAACGGCCGGATCATGACCTGCCGCCTTCTGAGTGGTCCGGGCCTGTTTCAGATTTTGGCCTGAGGGAGAAGGAGAATTGGAATGGCGCGGAATCACAAGCCGGAAGAGATCATCGGCGGGTTGCGCGTGGCTGAGATTGCGCAGGTGCACGGTTGCGGATGTACATTTTTGTTAGATTTTAAATATTATATGTTAGGATATAGTGCTGCGTCTAGCCTTTAATCAAACTCATTTTCGTTCGGAGAGCCCCGGTGCGTCGATCTAACAGGCTGCTGCAAGAGGTCTGTGAGAGGAACGCCTTCCTCGGCATGGTCGGCCTGGTGAGGCATTTTCCACTCGGGTGCGGTCCGAGTGCATTTTTTCCGGCTCAAGTGCCGCTGCGGCCTTGCCTAGCCGGGGCGCCGGGTGGTTCTGCCGTCGATGGCGGAGCGCCGAGACTTCCGGGCGGCATGCAGCGTGACCACCATCCGGCGGAACTCAGCGGTGAACAGGATGAAAATTAAGAAATTTCAGTTTGTCACATGGCGTATATGGCGGATGGGGTGTCCGCTGCAATTGGCATGAAATATAAATAAAACAATATGTTATATCTGACTTTGATTGCGTGAAACTCAAATTCACCCACAAATTTTGGGCGACTCGTCATATCAACGGTGTTGTCGGTGTGACTCCCGTGAGCAGGACAAATGGAATTTTTGCCCCGGCCAGAACCCCGTGGTCGCTCACTGACGGGACGGCGGCGAAGGGTCGATCCTTGACCGGCCCCCAATGAGTGGTCCGTGTTGGAAGTTAGTGCATTGTTGTCTCCACCGCCATGGCTGGCCGTCGGTGGAGCGAAGCTGAACCGGAGGGCGGCCGTGGCGGCGGAGGTGAAAATGCACCAAATTCGACCTTGGACCACTCATCGGGGGCCAATCAGGGCCGAGTAACTCCGGGGACAAGCCCAAACGGCCCGGCTCTAGGAAAATTTACAATTTTCTCTAAAATGATATGAACCATACAATGAAGTGGATCACGGAGTGATGACACCGCTGCTGCGTACAGGGCGCGGCTCCGCTGTCCTGTCAGGACAGGTTGCAGCTGCACTCGCTGATACTTTGAAAGGGGACGATGAATCTGCGGCCGAATTGGATGAATCTGCGGCCGAATTGACCGCCATCTCCCATCCTGAAGCGCCTGTGGGTGTGGAACGCTCACGTGCCGCAAGACTGCTGTACCGCGCCGCGTTGGCTGCCAAACCCTATCTGCGGCCGGTGCTGTACCGAGTAGAAGCACGCATTAGCACCGCAGTGAATAGAGCGGGCAGCGTCGTCAGCCTTCAGAGCGAGATCGCTGCGCTGCGAGCTATGGCGGAATTTGGGTGACGCGGCGTGATCAGGCGGCGCGGCTCTGGGTGGCGTCGGATTGTGCGACGCCGTCGTTGAATCTGACGCCTTCGATGACGCGTGGCAACTGGCTGGTGCCGTTGAGCTTGCGCCATTTCTTCGAAGCGGCCCGAATCAAAGTGAAGACCATTAGCTTGGCGGTCTTCTGCGATAACGCGCCTTTGGTCCGCACCGTGCGGTGACGAACGGTGGCGAAGACGCTCTCGATCGGGTTCGAGGTACGCAGATGCTCCCAATGTTCGGCCGGGTAGTCATAGAAGGCCAGCAGAACCTCGGTGTCCTTGGTCAGACAGGCGACACCGCGCTGATACTTGGCGGCATATTTCGCCTTGAAGGTGTCGATCGCCGCCAGGGCGGCGGCGCGGGTTTCAGCGTGCGAGATTTCGCGCAGGTCGGCTGCCACCGCTGGCTGCATGGATTTCGGAAAGTGGTTGAGCACGTTGGCGATCTTGTGGAACCAGCAGCGCTGATGGCGGGTGCCGGGGAACACCTCGTCCAGCGCCTTCCAGAACCCAAGGGCGCCGTCGCCGACGGCCAGTTCGGGCGGCACGGCAAGCCCTCGGGCCTTGAGATCGACCAGCAGTTCGCGCCAGCTCTGCGCGCTCTCGCGGAAGCCGACCTGAAAGCCCAGAAGCTCCTTCCGGCCTTCCGGTGTCGCCCCGATGATCACCAGCATGCACTCGGCCTGCGGCTCCATCCTGGCCTGCAGGTAGACGCCGTCGGCCCAGACATAGACATAGCGGCGCGCCGAGAGATCGCGGCGCTGCCAACGATCATACTCCTCCTGCCAGCCTGCCGTGAGGCGGGAAATCACCGCCGGCGACAGGTTCGGCGCGTCCGCCCCGAGCAACGCCGTCAGCGCCTCCTGGAAATCGCCGGTGGAGACGCCGCGCAGATACAGCACGGGCAACAGGGCATCGAGGCTTTTCGAGCGGCGTGCCCAGCGCGGCAGGATCGCCGAGGTGAAGCGGATCCTCGTCTCCGCCGACACGCCCGGCGCGCGGTCACGCACCTTCGGCCGCTGCACCGGGACCGGTCCGATCCCGGTCTGCACCGCCCGTTCCGGTCCGGCGCCGTGCCGGACAACACGCTGCCGGCCGTCGGGCAAGAGTTCCTCGCTGAACTGGGCGACGAAACTTGCCGCCTCGGCCTTCAGGGCTGCCATCAGCATCTGCCGCGCGCCCTCACGGGCAATGTCCGTCAACGGGTCCATGATCGAACCAGGCTGATGAAAGGAGGTGATCGTGCTATTCTCGTTCATAGGCGTATCGCTCCTCAGGGAGGTTCTGGCAGGCTTGGACACCCGCCACGATACGCCGCCTTCTCAAACCTCATCACCTATTTTCAGCCATAGCCCCTGCGCTGCGCGCCACTGTCGAACAGTCAGATAGCATCGCTCGCCTGCAGAGCGAGATCGCTGCGCTGCGCGCCACTGTCGAACAATCAGATAGCATCGCTCGCCTTCAGAGCGAGATCGCTGCGCTGCGCGCCACTGTCGAACAATCAGATAGCGTCGCCCGCCTGCAGAGCGAGATCGCTGCGCTGCGCGCCACTGTCGAACAATCAGATAGCATCGCTCGCCTTCAGAGCGAGATCGCTGCGCTGCGCGCCACTGTCGAACAATCAGATAGCATCGCTCGCCTTCAGAGCGAGATCGCTGCGCTGCGCGCCACTGTCGAACAATCAGATAGCATCGCTCGCCTTCAGAGCGAGATCGCTGCGCTGCGCGCCACTGTCGAACAATCAGATAGCATCGCTCGCCTTCAGAGCGAGATCGCTGCGCTGCGCGCCCATGTTGACCTGCTGCTCCAAAGATCCATTTTCCCGATCCGCGAGGGGATGCTGGCCTCGCGCAACTGTTATGGTTTCCTTGTCCTGCCCACGGCAGATCTCGCCAATGTAGGCTATCTTTCCAATGGCACTTTGCCCGAACAAGGTTCGCGTGCCGTGCTCGATAAGTTGCTCGCGCCCGGCGATGTCTTCATCGATCTTGGCGCCAATGTCGGTCTATTCACCTTGGCAGGGGCGCGGCGAGTAGGGCCGGCAGGGCGTGTCCACGCAGTCGAGCCAGCACCTGATCTTGTTACCGCGCTGCGCCTGATGACTGCACTGAATCAGATTGCCAATTGTGTTACCATCCATCCGTTTGCCGCCGGCGCGGCGGAAGGTGAAACTGAACTGTTTCTCGCTCATACGTCGGGTCATAATTCCTTGTTCGCCGAGGAGGAAGGGCTCGCCGCAATCAAGGTGCGCCTCGCCCCGCTCGACGCACTGATCGCGCCGGGTGCAACGGTGAGTGTCGTCAAAATTGATGTCGAGGGCGCCGAGCTGCAGGCGCTCGCCGGCATGGCTCGCATCATCTCCGATAATCCGCAGATCGTCATTCTTAGCGAGTTTAGTCCCTCAATCATCCGTCGCGTGGGCGGCACGCTCGAGAGCTGGATTGCGAGCGTGCACAACATGGGCCTCGACATTCTCGAAATCGACGAGGCTGCCGGAACGTTGGCACCGCTGCGCGCTGAAGGGCTGGAGGAGTTGGTGTGGATCAATCTGGTGTTGCACCGCCCCGAGGGCCGCGCCCGGCTTGCCCCGCTTCTGCCCGGTGCCGCGTGAGCACACTTTTGCTCGTGGGCGGAGGCGGCCACGCCAAGGTTGTGCTCGACATAGCGCATGCGGCCGGGTTTTCGGTCGTCGGCTTTCTCGATCCTGATCCGGCTGCGCCGCCCATAGGCGAGGTCCGGCGTCTGGGTGACGATGCGACTGCCGCTGCATTGCGGGCGCAGGGACTTACCCTGGCGTTTGTCGCGCTCGGAGACAACCGGCTGCGCCGTAAAATCGGCGAGCGACTGCGCGCCGAGGGATTTCGGCTCGCCACGCTCGTCCATCCCAGCGCTGTCGTCTCGCCAAGTGCATCGATCGGAGAGGGGACCGTGATAATGCCGCTTGCCGTTGTCAATGCCGCTGCGCGCATCGGCGAGTATGTGATCGTCAATACCGGTGCGATCGTCGAGCATGATTGCGTGCTGGGTGATGGCGTCCATGTCGCACCCCGCTCAGCCTTGGGCGGGTGCTGCACGCTCGGCGAGGAGGTGTTTTTCGGCCTCGGCGCTTGTGCGCGGCCGCTCTCGCGCATCGGTGCGGGCGCGATCGTGGGCGCGGGCGCGGTCGTCGTCGGCGAGATTATGGCCAACATCGTCGTTGTTGGTGCCCCCGCCCGTCCGCTCCCAGGCGTCGATTCCGAGGCCGTCCTATGAAAATCGCTCTCGTCTCCTCGGTTGAGCCCTTCGTGAACGGGGGCTATCGCAACATCGTCAACTGGCTCGTCGAGCCGCTGCAGGCCGCCGGCCATCAGGTTGAGACGATCTGGCTACCCTTTTATGATGAATCAAATCCGCTCGAACAGATGTGGGCCTATCGGCTCATGGATCTTGAGAGTTCGTGCGACCGGATCGTCTGTTTCCGCCCGCCCGCCCATCTCATTCCGCATACAAAGAAGATCGTCTGGTTTATCCATCATTTTCGCATCTTCTACGATCTTTGGGGCACACCCTATTCGCCCATTAGTGACACGCCCTCGACACGCGCCTTGCGCGATGCGGTCATGCGCATGGATGAAGCCGCCTTGGCAGAGGCCCGGCTCACCTTCGCCAATTCCCATGTCGTCGCCGATCGGCTGAAGCGCTTCAGCGGCGTCGAGGCCAAGGTTCTTTTCCCGCCCGTTGAATCCCCGGAATGTTTTCACTGCCAGGATTATGGCGAGGAAATCGTTTCGGTCTGTCGATTTGAGAGCCATAAGCGCCAACATCTTCTGGCCGAGGCCATGGCACTGACACGGACTCCGGTGCGCCTGCGCCTGTGCGGACGGTCGCAGAATGATAGCTATTTTGCGTCCGTGCGGTCTGCCGCCGGGTCGGCAGCAGATCGGGTAACGATCGAGGCGCGCTGGATCTCCGAGGCCGAAAAAGTCGAGCGCCTCGCCGGTGCCCTCGCCAGTGTCTACGCGCCATTCGATGAAGACAGCTACGGCTACCCTACGATCGAGGCCGCCCACGCCAGCAAGGCAACGATAACGACGACAGATTCCGGCGGTGTGTCGGAATTCGTGATCGATGGGGCCAACGGAATGATCGTTCCACCCACGGCTGAGGCGCTCGCGCATGCATTCGACACGCTTTATGCCGATCGTGCACTCGCCCGCCGGCTTGGCGAAGCGGCGCGCGCCCGCGTCGCCGAATTGGGTATCAATTGGCCCAGCGTCGTCGCCGCGCTCACCGCGCCACTGCCGGGAGACGCGCCATGAAGGTCATTGTTCTCAACAATGCCAGCCCCTTCACATGGGGCGGGGCGGAGGAACTGGCGGACCATCTGGTTCGCAACCTGCTTGCCAGCGGTGCTCAGGCCGAGCTGTTGCGCATTCCCTTCGCCTGGAACCCACCCGAGCGTCTAATCGAACAGATGGTGATGAATTTTTCCTTTCGTCTCGACCAGGCGGACCGGGTAATCCCGCTGAAATTTCCGGCCTATCTAATCCCCCACCGGGACAAGGTCTTCTGGCTACTGCATCAATATCGCCAGGCTTACGATCTATGGGATGCCGGCCAATCCAATATCCCGAATACGCCTGAAGGATCGAAAATCCGCGCCGCTATCAGCGCCGCGGATACGCAGACCTTCGCGGCAGCTACGCGGATCTACACGAATTCGCGTGTCACTGGCAAAAGATTGCTAGACTACAATGGTTTTGACTCTGAAGTTTTGATGCCTCCGCTGAACGATCCAGAAATTTTCGTGAATCAGGGCGATGAGGGCTATCTACTCGCCGCCGGCAGAGTAAACGCCGGCAAACGGCAGACGCTTCTGGTCGATGCACTCGCTTATCTGCCGCCCTCGATCCGCATGATCGTGGCCGGACCGCCCGACTCACCCGCCGATGCCCAAGAACTTGTTCGCCGTGTCGCGGCGGCGGGTCTGCAGGACCGGGTCAAGCTCGACTTGCGTTTCCTCTCTCGCCGTGAACTGGCCGATTATGTCGGCCGGGCGCGCGCAGTCGCCTATGTTCCTTTCGATGAGGATTCAGTCGGCTATGTGACGATGGAAGCCTTCCAGGCGTCCAAGCCGGTGGTGACGACAACGGATTCCGGCGGCCTGCTCCAAATCGTGCACGATGACCATACCGGCACCGTCGGCGCCCCAACGCCCAGGGCACTGGCGGAGGCGATCGCCAAGTTGATGGACGATCCGGCCCGCGCCGCCAAGCTCGGGCAGGCCGGTCACAAAGAATGGAATGGACTCGGCATCACATGGCCACACACCATCGAGAAACTTCTCACGTAAGGAATGGGCCGATGCGGATCCTGTGGGGAACACCGTATAATGTGAAATCCGCAATTGCACGCTATAGCCGTATGGTCACGCGCGCGCTCGTTGCGGACGGCCATACTGTCGAGATCTTGCGCCTCGAGGACAAAACGGCCCTTGATCATGACATTCTTGACCATAATCTGCCGGTCCACCCGCCGTATACGTTCGATTTCGCGCGGCTGCGGCACGATTACGATGTCTGTGTCATCAATTACGGCGATTACTTTCCTTTCCATGCCGGCGCTCTAGACTTGGCGGCTGCGACGCCAGCCGTTGCGGTGTTCCACGATGCCAATCTGGAGGGGTTTCTCGGAGGAGCACGCCAGATTCACCCCAAACTTGACGCTCTATTGAATCGTTGGCCGCCGCCTGGGCTCACTTTACCTGAAAAATGTACGCTGCCCAAACAGGATCTTTCTTTTTTTGCGGCTTTGGCCTCAGGCTGCGTCGTGCACGGCTCGCATTATGTCGATGATGTGGTCGCTACTTGCCCCGGCCCGACGGTCCAGATGCCGCTCTGCTATCCCGATGTCGGAGCCGTTCCGCCAGCGCCAGACGGCTCGGGGGCCTTCATTGTCACGTGCTTCGGTATGATCAATCCCAACAAGCAGCCCGAACGTATCCTGCGTGCGCTTGCCGTCGATCCGAAGCTGCGTACGCACGGGCGGATGCATTTCGTCGGGGCAATTGACGAGGGCTACCGGACCCGGCTAGCAGCGCTCGCGGCGGATTTGGGCCTGGCGGCACCGGAGTTCACCGGCTGGGTCGATGATGCACATTTGTGCGCGTCACTAGCCCAAGCACACCTCGTGTGCTGCCTGCGCCATCCCATGACGGAAGGCCACTCTGCCTCCATTATTACGGCGCTCTATGCAGCGCGCCCCATCGTGGTGAACGATGTCGGCTCCTATGCCGAGATTCCAGACGGGCTGGTGCACAAAATCGAAGCCGGCGACGCGCCGGCGCCGCTCGCGGCCGTGATGGCGGAGATTGCTCGCGATCCGCAAGCCGCCGAAGCTGCAGCCGCAGGGGCGGCAGCCTGGGCCCGCGTGCGCTATTCGGCCGCGAGCTATGTTGGAGGTCTGATACCGCTGCTTGAGGCTGCTATAACCTGCCGCCCGGGGCTAGAGGCCGGCAGGGGTATGGCGCGTCATCTAACCAACTTAGGTGTGACTTTTGATGATAGCGCGACAGGTCTTCCAAGAAAGTTTCTAGCTTGTGCCGGACGGCCCCTAATGCCGCCGATGTCAGAATGAACCAAGTGAGGATATTGCCGTCATGAGCGTCGATTTTCTTCCCGTCTACCGTCCAGATCTGTCCGGCAACGAGAAGCTTTATGTTAACCAGTGCCTCGATACGACGTGGATTTCGTCGATCGGTGACTTTATCGACCGGTTCGAGGCTGGTTTTCGTGAGATTACCGGTGCCCCTTATGCCTGGTGTGTGTCGAATGGCACCGTGGCACTGCATCTAGCTATCCATTGTCTCGATATCGGTCCGGGGGACGAGGTCATTGTTCCTACCTTTACATACATTGCCTCCGTCAACACGATCGCCCAGACTGGCGCAAAGCCAGTGTTTGTCGAGTGCCGATCGAGCGACTGGCTAATCGATATAGACGATGTCGAGGCCAAGATCACGCCGCGCACCAAGGCAATCATGGCCGTACATCTTTACGGCGCCGTCTGCGACATGCCGGCTTTGTCGGCACTGGCGAAATCGCGCGGCCTCCATCTGATCGAGGATTGCGCCGAGGCGCTGGGCTCCACCTATGATGGCAAGCACGTCGGCTTGTTTGGCGATGTCGGCACGTTTTCTTTCTTCGGCAATAAGACCGTCACCACCGGCGAGGGCTACGGGATTCACGGATTTGACTGAGCTGCGATGAAGAAGCCTGTGGCCATAGAAGCGAAGCGTGCCCACCCTGCGCGCATGGTCTTTGGTCCTGGCGGCTTGTAGTAGCAATTCCAGCCGCCGAGGCGGGCGATGATCCAGGCGAGCCATGCGAGGGATCGGGGTGGATGGGGGTTTTTCTGTCGCGGCGTCTTGCCTTCGAGAGTGGGGGCAATGGCATCGGCGGCCGGGAGTAATCCGGGATCGATGACATCGGTTGCCGGCCGGTTGCTGCCGTCGCGGGCATCGACGAGTTGTACGGTGCGGGTCGCAGCGGCGAGGCCGATCAGGGCCAGCTTGAACAGCCGTCCGGCATCTTGCATCTGGGTTTCTTCAAGCCTGAGACCGTCACTTTTCAAAGACCGGAACACTTCCTCGATTCTCCATCTCAGCCGGTAGAGGCGTACGATTTCGGCGGCACCGTCTGCGTCGATGGTCTCGATCGTGGTCAGCAGGCGCCACAAGAGCGGGACGCTTTCGCCATTCCCGTCAACCTCGCGCGCCTCGACCATGGTCAGGGACAGATGCTCTGGCCCTTCCGTGTCGCTGGCATGGCGCGGCCTGCGGATCGTCACTGTTCCAGCCCGCAGCGCCACGGTTGCGATCCGTGCGGCGACGCCGGTGCGCGAGGGGGCGACACGAACCGAGGTCCGGGTCAGTTCGGGCCAGGCTGCCGGGGCGGTGAACAGGCGGCGACCGTCATCCAGAACACGATCCTGGGCGGCACGGACGATCAGGTCGACCGATGCCGGACGCCTGGCAAAGCCCGCATAGATGTCACTCTCGCGGTCGGCCACGACCACGACCGAGGCGGCACCGCTCAGACGCCCGGCGGCGCGCGCAGCACCGTCCAGCCACCGCATGCTCTCCTTGTCTTCCAGCGCCCGCTCGCGTGCAGGGGTCGCATCGAACTCATCCGAACGGGTCCAGATCTTCGCGTCCACCAGGCCGAGCACCGCCTCCGTCTCACTGTCGATGGCGATCACCGGATGCAGGAAAAATCCCGCCGATACCCCATCACCGGCCGGTCCAAGCCCACGGCGACGCGCCTCACGGCCGGAAAAATTGATCTCCGTCGTGTCCTGCGCGGCCACAATCCGACGCCCCCGGCAGGCAGCGGCCGTGCGATCCGCCAGCGTCTCCACCATCTCCGCACACGTGACCGACGGGGCTGACAGGAAGCGATGGATCGCAATCTCCCGCGCTCGTGTGCCACCAAGCTTGCGGATGACCAGAGACCCGGTCTCCACCACCCGTTCAACCAGCGTGCTGCCCATCGCCGCACGTCGCGCATCTCCGAAGTAACCCAAATCTCCAGCACGTAACGCCACCATCTTCTCCATCAGCCTCAAAATCATGGAGAATCAGGCGCAAGCTACCTGCGCAAGTAAAATCCGTGAATGCCGTAGCGGCGAGGGAGGGATGGTTGTGTGTAAAGACGAGGTGTTGGCCCGGCGTCTCAAGACCGTCAAGGGCCAAGGTCAGTCACCAACCCAGCGCTATTGGCATGTGGAACTCGGCTTCAATTACCGTATGACGAATATTTGCGCGGCCATAGGTCTGGCGCAGATCGAACGCTTGCCGACGATCCTCGCGCGTAAGCGCGCGATCGGCGACCTCTACCGGCGCCTGTGCGCCGAGCGTTTGGGCAATATTGTATCCTTCCAGAAGCTTTCCGCCAATGTGGTCAGCTCCGACTGGCTCGTCAGCCTGTTGCTGCCTGAAGGGACGGACCGTACTAAGGTGATGGGCCGCATGCAGGAGAACGGCGTGGATACACGCCCGGTCTTTTATTGCGCGCACCAGATGCCAATGTATTCGAATTCGGAGCATTTTCCTGTCTCCGAGGCGATAGCCGCGCACGGGATCAGCCTGCCGAGCTACCCCACCCTCTCGAGCGCGGATGTTGCGCGCGTCGTTGAAACGTTAGCTAACGCGCTCGTATAACGTGGGCGCTACCCGATCAGCTAAAGGAAGAAAACCTGAATGAGCTAGCATAGACCTCAAGCCGACTTGTCAAACCCAGCCCGCCTGGGCGAATAAAAGTCGGAATCGGCGGGCTGATTAATCTCGGAATCCCGGGCGAATAACGCACCGATGTCTTCCGCTTTTCCATTGCTCCATCCGGCTCAAGAGTTGGATGCCTCCCTCCGGGGTTCTCGGCGCGATTCAAACACTAACAACCCCCGTTGCGACGGCGTCGGCATTAGAGCGTATTCCGATCATTCCGGGTCATATCCGCATGAGCTGAAGTAGTTGGCGCATTCGCGGTGCTGGAAGCTGTCGACGAGCCTGCCGATCAGGTCCCATAGGCCGGAGACGGTTCGCTCTCCGATCTTTCTGAGGATGGCCTTGAGCCGCGCGAACGCCTTCTCGATCGGATTGAAGTCGGGACTATAGGGCGGGAGGAAGCGCAGGGTTGCGCCGGCCGCTTCGATCCGTTCACGCACCGCGTCACGCTTGTGGCTCGACAGATTGTCCATGATGACCACGTCGCCGGGCCGCAGTTCGGGTGTGAGAACTTTGGTGACATATGCCTCGAACCAGTCGCCGTTGAGGGGGCCGTCCAGCACCATCGGCGCGACCATCCCGGTCATGCGCAGCCCCGCCACCAACGTGGTGGTCTTGCGGTGACCGTGTGGGAAGCCCATCCGCAGACGTTCGCCCCTGGCGCAGCGGCCATGGCTGCGGGTCATGTTGGTGGCGGTCCAGGTTTCGTCGATAAAGACGAGGCGATCCGGGTCCAGATCGAACTGGCTATCGAACCAGTCCTGGCGCTGTTTCAGGATATCGGGGCGATCCTGCTCGATGGCGTGGCCTGTCTTTTTTTACGCGTCATGCCGCGGCGGATGAAGAGGCAGTGTGCTGAATTTCGTGTGTGAGTGGCATAGTGGGTAGAAAGGAAGACCCATATGGCACGACGGAGAGCGCCGGCGATCCCGGACGAATTGCTGGACCAGCTTCTGGCTGGGGGAGACGCGGGGGCAGCGCTGAATTCCGGGGATCTGGTGAACGCGCTGAAGAAGGCTCTGGCGGAGCGGGCCCTGAGCGCGGAGATGGATTACCATCTGAGCGACGAAGCGGAGGCGGAGAACAGCCGCAACGGCTATGGCCGCAAGTCGGTGTCGACCGGCACGGGGAAGATCGAGATTGCGATCCCGCGAGACCGTGCGGGTAGCTTTGATCCGCAGCTGATCGCCAAATGCCAGCGCCGGTTTCCAGGCTTCGATGACAAGATCATCTCGATGTATGCGCGGGGGATGAGCACCCGGGAGATCGCGGAACATCTGCGCGAGATCTACGGCATGGATGCCTCGGCGGAGCTGATCAGCACGATCACCGATGCGGTTCTGGACGAGGTGACATCCTGGCAGCAGCGTCCGCTGGACCCGGTCTATCCGCTGGTATTCTTCGATGCCATCCGGGTGAAGATCCGCGACGAGGGCGAGGTCCGCAACAAGGCGATCCATATCGCGCTGGGGGTTATGGCCGACGGGACGAAGGTCGTACTCGGGATGTGGATCGAGCAGAACGAAGGCGCCAAATTCTGGCTGCGCGTGATGAACGAGCTGAAGAACCGCGGCGTCGAGGACATCCTGCTGGCGGTGGTCGATGGCCTCAAGGGGTTCCCGGAGGCGATCACGGCCGTCTTTCCCGAGACGATCGTGCAGACCTGCATCGTCCATCTGCTCCGGAATTCGATGGATTTCGTGTCCTACAAGGACCGCAAGGCGGTGGCCACCGCCCTCAAGGACATCTACCGGGCCGTTGATGCCAGGGCCGCCGAGGCCGCTCTCGCCGATTTCGAGGCCGGTCCATGGGGCCAGAAATACCCCGCCATCGGCCAGAGCTGGCGCCGGGTATGGCAGGAAGTCATCCCTTTCTTCGGCTTTCCGGGCGACGTTCGTCGGATCATTTATACAACGAACGCCATAGAAGCTTTGAATTCCAAGCTGCGCCGGGCCATCCGCGCGCGCGGCCATTTCCCCAGCGATGAGGCCGCGGCCAAGCTGCTCTATCTGATCCTGAACCGATCCGAAAAAGAGTGGGTGATGCCACCTCGAGAATGGGCTATGGCAAAGGCTCAGTTCGCCGTCATCTTCGGCGATCGCTTCGTAAGAGCCCTGGCGGCCTGATGTTCAACCGCCGCCCATACACGGAATTCCTGACACTGCCGATGAAGAAGCGGTGAAGCCCGGCCACCGAGACGTGCAAGCCGACCTCGATCAGCGCCAGGCGCAGCTCTGCAAGCGAGATGTCCTTACGCGTTTCCCAGATTGCGAGAATGTCCGCCCGCCGTTCCTCAACCCGACGTGAGCGCGTGTCGCCACCCTGAGGCTTCGGAGCAAAGCTGCCGGTATCGCGACGCTGCGCTCGCCAGCGGATTGCCGTCGCCGGCGCCACTCCAAAGCGGGCTGCCGCTGCCCGGCAACTCATCCCCTCATCAATCGCCGCCAAAAGCCGCCGACGAAGATCCATCGATAGTGGTTGGCCCATCCATGCCGGCCTCCTTCACCAGCACCGATTCTGAATCAGAAATCAACGCCAATGGGAATCCCTCGCGATTCAGACCGGTCGAAAGCCGCTCTAACGGTTCAATGAAGGCCCATTCGGCATCGGTGAGGTCTCTTGCGTAGCGCAATTCGGCCCTGCAATATCGTTGCCGGGCGATTTTAGTCTAGGCCATCGTGTCTCCGCTCGTCATCGCAAACGAACTGAATCATAACCTACTAAAATCGTTCAACTATCATTTTTCAGTCCGACCTTCAGTCAGGACGAGAGCACTGGGAGACAGCATGCATCGAATTACCGTTTCGTTTGGTCGGATTCGCCCGGTTGCCTCCGTGATAATCGGCATGACTGTTCTTTTAACGAATGCAGCGGTTGTGTGCATAATTGCTAGGTCACTCGGCGCCGACATCAATTGGGACCTCTTGAATTATCATTTCTACAATGGGTATCTTTGGGCGCATGGAAAATTGATACAAGACTCTCTATGCACAGAACAATCATATCTAGACCCTAGATTAAATTTCTTCTATTATTTACTTATTAAAAATTTTGCTCCATTGACGGTAAATCTAATTATCGCCGGATTTCAATCATTAGGAATTTCTGCTGCTTGGCTGCTCTGCTTTCATCTACTCAAAATATACAATATTCGTACGCGGCTTATCCTATCATCTGTCGCGGCAATATCAGCGATTATTGGTCCCATTTTTTGGTCAGAAATTGGGGGCACTATGGGTGATACCTTACTCGCTTCACCCATTATACTTGCAATTTTTTTTTCATTGATCAGTCAGGAGCGGGATAGACTGATATACCTTTTCTTCGCCGGGCTCCTTGTGGGCTTTGTGGCCGGATTAAAATTCACCAACATGATCTATGCAGTTGGCTTTGTTTTCGCTTTCATTCTGACCACCCTCTATCGATACAAATTTAATATTCGTCGACTCGTCATAGTTGAAACTATATTCTGTTTTTCATTTTTATCTGGATTCGTTTTATTATATTTTAATATAGGATATTTACTTTTTCTGACGTACAAAAACCCTATATTTCCGTATTTTAATAATATATTTCATTCTCCATATATTGGCAACTATGCGATTCGTGATGAGCGTTGGTTTCCTCAAAATTTAATTGGATATATTACTTTGCCATTCGAATTTGTTGTTCGTCATCATCCGAAACCAAATCAACAACATATAATAGGCATGGAAATTCCATTTAGAACAATTTTCCCTGCTCTTTATTTTATAATTTCTCCATCAATATTATTGTATTTATATTTCAAAAAAATCAAGAATAATGAACTATATGATATATTTTTTGTTCTTAGTTTTTTTGCTGGATCTTTCTTTGTTTGGGAAGAAGTATTTTCATATTATCGATATTTTGCTGCCGCTGAAATGATTTTCCCAACTATTCTCTTGGTCCTGCTGGTTCGATGGGGCAGATTAATCATGCATTGGCGACATCACAGCATGACCTATGTGGCTGCAGCCTTACTTGTGGCCACAGCCGCGGCCTATAGCTTGCCTGATTCTAACTGGGGTCGTGAGGCATTCTCTTCGTCATACTTTGGCGCAAGTAAGAGAGAATTTAAGTCATACAACAATGCTCTTTTAATTGTTGGTTTTCGTCCGTTAGGGTTTATACTTCCCTATTTTCCGCTTGATGACAGGATCATCGGATTACCAGAACATCTCGGAATAACCCAGAAGTTTCAGAAAAAGTATCTAAGGCCTCTCCTTGATTACAAGAATATATATTATTTGACGGATGCCGCAGAAATAAAAAATGATCGCGAATTGCCAGCACATTATGGCGTTACAGTCAATTACGAGAATTGCTCAATATACAAGACATCTATATATCCCGTAGCAGTGTGTCCGGTTCAGCATACCCCCTAGGTTCCGTACCTATTGCCATGACTAAGGGGGGGGGGGGGGGGCTCCCCACCAATGATCAAGCTGATTTTGGGCGATCGGTGGGCATCTTCTCGGGATCGAACATGGTTCGGTTGGTGAGCATGACGCATGCAATGCCCAGCAGGCGATCGGCAACGGTTCTGAGGGCGGGGCCGTGAGAGTGGCCACGTCCTCGGAGGGCGGCGTAGCGGCTGCGACTGCGGGCGTCGTGCTGGGTGGCGACGCGGGCCCAGTGATAGACGACGGTTCGCGGGCGGCCAGAACATGCCTGACGCATCTCCACACGACAGGATCTGCCGCTCCGCTTCATGACCGGGGCCACACCGGTCAAGGTGCGCAAAGCCTGGTAATCTCGCGCCTGGAGGGCTTGATGAGCCTCCGCGAGCAGCGTGGCGAGGACAATCCTTCCCACCCCCGGCAAGGAGCGCAGGATTGCCGCGTCGCGCTGCTCGGTATCTTGCCCCGGCTCGGTCTCCGGTCCGGCAAGTTGTTCGACCAGACCATCGATCCGCTGTAGGACAGTCTTGATCTGCCGATTAACGAGGTTAAGGCGCTCAGTCACGCCCGGGTTCGCGTTCATGAGGCAGACGTGAGGAAAGTCTGTCTATTTTCCGGCGGATTTTCGATACGGAATCAGGGCGTGTATCTATGAGGCGGCCTTGGCCTGCGGCGGCTCGATGACTGTAAGCAGCTTCTTTGGCTTTGATATTCCGAGGTTTTTCAGGATCTCGGCAGCTTCGGGGCTGATTTTCGTGCGCTGAACAATAGTCCGGCCGGCGATCTGATAGCGGACCGCCTTGAGGCCGGCTAGGATGTGGGCGATCCGCGCCCAGGGAAGGCCGCAGCGCAACTCCGCCGAGCGCTGTATCTGCAGGGCAAGGACGCAGAGCCGGACATGCGCCTCGATCCGGCGCGGGCTCCAGTGATACATCGGCCGGACCTCGAGCCCGGTCTGCTTCATCCGCCGGAAGCAGGCTTCGATGATGTGAATCGCCCCGGGTTTGCCGAAGGCTCCAACTCCCAAATAAGATGGAGCCATGGCGAGTCCGACCACAAATAAATTTTCTACTGAAGTCCGCGAGCGGGCGGTGTAAATTCCTGCTATTGCTTCGAAACATCCCGCGATATCAGCACAAAATTGGACAAAATGACGAATTTTGTTATTTTATATTTTACTCAATTGTAGGCAATATTTATACTTCTTAAGTATATTTCTAAATATTATTGTCAAATTATATCAAAAATCTAAAAAATTATAGATTGATTACTCAATTTCTATAATACCGCTCTCACATCCTTGAGCGTGACCATCAGCGTCATCGGATCGAGCGGCGAGGCTTCGAAGCCGAGGGCGAGGTAGAAGGCTTTGGCCTGGTCGGAGATGGCATGCACCACGATGCCTCTGATCCCCAGCGTTTCGGCTGCGTTCAGGATGCGGAGGGTGGCGTCGCGGAAGAGGGCGCGGCCGAGGCCTTGTCCCTGGGCGCTGGTGGCGATTGCGAGGCGGGCGAGGACGGCGACGGGGATCGGGTCGGGCATGTTGCGGCGGAAGCGGCCGGAGGTGCCGTTCGGGCTGATGGCGCCGGAAGCGATGGCGTAATAGGCGACGACGCGGCCGCTTTCGGTCACAACGAAGGTACGGGTCGCGCCGCCGGCCTGGTTGGCGCGGGCCCGGCGCCTCAGCCAGTCATCCAGTGAGGCGATGCCGCAGTTGAAGCCGCTGATGTCGTGATGCTCGGCGAGCGGTTCGGGCGGGGTGAGGGCCACGTCATTCCCAGGGCGGCGTTGTCTTCAGGGCGCGCTGGAGGCGGGCATTCGGCAGCGGCGGTTCGTCGAGGCGCGCGCGGAAGGCGTCGAACGCATCCGGAGTTGCGAGAAACAGCGTGCGGTCGAGCAGGGCGTCTTCGGCGGCGCGGCGGGCGGCGTCGATCACGAAGTCCGTCTTGGTCTTGCCGGTCAGGGCGGCGGCGCGGTCGATCAGCCCGCGATCGTCGCTTTTGATCCGCAGGTTGAGCGTGTCGCGGCGGGAGGATGGCGCAGAGGCTTGCTTGGCGGGATTCATGATCGGCATTCTAGGACGCCGTAACGCGATTGTCATTACATTTCTGCGTCCGGGTGGGGACGCTCCGTTGCTTCGGCATGATCAGAGCCCCCTGCGCTTGCGGGTCAGCTTGCGCAGCCATAGCCGCGAAATCTCCTGATCGCCCGATCGCGTGTATGTGCCGTGGACCATCTGTTCGCTGGTATGGCCGAGTGCCGCGGCGGCGAGGTCGGCATCGGCCGGATTGCGCAAGACGGTCGTCACCGCGAAGGCGTGGCGGAAGACGTGGCTGTTTAGGGAACGGCCCAGATGAAGCCGGCCGAATTTGGCGATACCCATGGCGATCATCTTCTCAAGAGGCGGCTTGCCGCCGCGCGCGATCCACAGGAAGCCATGATCGAGGCGGTTGCCGAGAAGGGCGATGCGCCAGGCGCCGAGATAGGTTTCGAGCCGTTGCGCGAGTTCGGGGGGAACGTCGAAGAGCAGCAGGGCGTCGTTCTTGACGCCGCAGGGGAACATCAGCCGCCAGCGCGATCCATGCTGGCGCAGGTGTTCGCCGAGCCGGATCCGCGCAAGGTCGCTGAGCCGCAGGCCGAACAGGTCGCAGAACGCGACCATCAGGGCGTTGCGCGCAGCCTGCGAGGTGTCGGTATCGCGTTGCATGACGGGCAGCGCATCGAAGGCGCGATAGGCGGCGGCGAGAACGCGGGCGGCGTCCGGGCGGTCGATCGGCTTGCGGGAGGCGAGTACTTCGGCGCGGGTCGGCTTCAGAGGGAGCGAATTCATCCAGCCGAGCTCCACGCCGGGGAGCATAATACCGAGGCCGGCGCGCAGGCGGCGCAACTCCTCATGAACGGAGCCCGCCCGCAGGCATTTGCGCATGACGCCGACATAGTCGTTCACCAGCTCGGGCGAGAGGAGGGTGCCGATCGACGCCGCGGGCGTCATCGCCCGGACATGGAGCAGATAGGCAAGGAAGCGGCCGACGGATTGTTCGAGCCCGCGGACTGTCGGTGTCTTGAGGTCATGCAGGATGGCCTGCCGGTCGAACAAGCCTTGCTTTTCCTTCACACGCTGCCAGCGCGCCCGATCTTCGGGCGGCCAGGTTGCCAGAGGCAGGCTCCGATGCTGTTCCTTGTTGCCCGGAACGGCATCGGGGCGGGGGGTTGGAGGGATGGTGGTCACGGACCTAGTCCTCGACATTCATCCGCAGCCGCCGGCGCCGGCGCTCGATCAGCTCGGCGTAGTGGCGGTTTGCGGCGCGGCCGCGTTGCGCGGCGTAGAATTTCAGCGTCGTCGTGGCGTTCTGGTGCCCGAGCACGCGCTGCGCGAGCGCCACGGCGCGTGGGTCTTCGTCGAGTATGACGGTGCCGACATAGGAGCGCACCAGATGCGAATTGACGTCGACGCCGAGCTCGCGGCCGATCAAAGCCCGGATCTGCGTGGCCATCGATTTGGAAACCAGATGGCCAGCTTCCTGCCCCGGGAAGAGCGAGGTCGACTCGTCATGCAGCAGGGTCGGGCGGAATCTGGTGACGTAGGTCTCCAGCATGCGCACCGTCTGCGACGACAGCGCGCCCTCGACCATCGGCGCCCGCTTGGAGGCGCGACCATAGGCGATTTTGACGCCGGTGATCTTGCCCTTCGCATCGCGTGCAAAATCGAGGGCGAGATCGAGGATCGAAAGATCGGCGACGCGCAGGGGTTTGTCGAACAGGATCGCCAACGCGAGGGCGTATTTCGCGGTATCAGCGGCGCGCTTCATCTTGCCGGCCTTGGCGAATCTCAGCGCCTTGCGCCAAAGTGTTTCAGGAAGCTGCAGGAATCGCCGCTCGATCTTTGGATCGTCGAATTGCGCGAGGCGTTCGAGCTTCTTGGCGGTGAAGCCGCGATGCTTCGCCCGCACCTCACGGCAGATGTCGAGAACCTGCTCCAGTTCGGCGACCGGTAATTTGCCCCATTGGCGCGCGGCTGCTGCGAGAGCCTGCGCCGTGGCTTCCGCGCCGAGAGTCCATCCGCTCTCCGCGCAGTTCGTGTCCCAATAATCGGTCAAGATCGCCTCGACCGCTGTGGGGGTGAGGATGGCGGCGAGAGAGGTCAGGGTTGCCGCGGGCCAGCCGCGTTTCACCAGCCGATGGGGCGCGAGGGCAAGGATATCGCCGCGTGTTCGCACGGTGCTCTTCGCGGCAGGGCCCGTGAACCCCTTTTCGAATGGTCCCGGCTTCCGCAGCTTCGCGATATAGGCATTCAGGTCTGCCATGAAGCTCGGCGGGATGCCGTTAGCGTCATCGCGGATCGTGTTCGGGTTGCGGCGGGCGGGCAGTTCCTGGCCAGGGAAGGATTCCTGCTCGCGGCACAGGCGGTTCCAGCGCGATTTTATTGTTGTCACCGTCTGGTCCGGCGCCTTGGCATTCGTGGCGGCGAGGGCGTCGTGATACGCGTCGAGGTGTTCGAGCGCGACATCCCCGGGTGCGACATTGCGTTCTTCACAGAAGACCGCGAAGCGCCGCATTGTGGCACGGCTGAGATCGCCATCGCTCATCATGCCGAGCAGGCTGGCCCAGGCGGTCGTCGTGATCGGCCGGCGAGGCGCACGCGGCGGGAGCCAGCCCGTCTTGCGCTGAATCGCGGCGAGCGACGACTTGATATTATAGAAGCGCTTAGGCCCGGTTTTCTTCCTATCAAATTTCAAGCTCTTCAGGATCGGCCGCAGTGCGGCGGGATCGCACGGCAAGGGGGCTGCCACGGAACCATCGCGATTGCGGGGGCAGTGATCTTCTATCCATGCAACATCGCGCCGGAGATCCTTGAGCCTCGCCGCCGGCAGGGTATCGCTGGCCGCGAGCAGTTCGAGCGCCTCGGCGAATGTGGCCGGAGGTGTCGCGCAGACAACGGTATCGCCGGCGACCCGGGCGCGTGCGTTGGCCGGGAGCGAAATTGTTGTCGGGTCGATGATTGCGCCGTCGACCGGCTCATCCAGCGCGCCACCACCGTCGTTGCACGCGGAGTGTTCAGCGGCCATCGGTTCACGGATGCCTGTTTTGGAGGCGAGGTCGCTGGTCTCGGCGCAAAGCGCGCCGAAAAGGTCATCTTGCATCACGCGCGCCCTCCTGCGCTCACCCGAGTGCGTGCGCATGCGGTTGCGTTCATTCGGGACAGCGTCGGCCGGCAAAGGCTCTCCATATTGCGTGTGACGGTGGCCCGTGTTCGGCCTGAAGCCAGTGAACTCCAGCTGTTCGGCGATCATGATTCTGCTCCACGGCTGGCGGCCAAGAAGGCAGCGAGGTCGGTCTGCGAGATGCGGATCGCGCGGCCGATGCGGTGCACGCGGAGCGCGCCCTCGGCGATGCGGCGACGCAGGGTTGAGGGCGAGACGTCGAGAATATCGGCGACATCGCGCAGCGTCATGAACTGAGTACCGGACGCACTCTCGGCGCTGTGCTGCTTAGTAGCACTGTCTATCTCCGGAGACGCCGACTGACCGAAAATCAGGGGGGCATTCATCAAACCAACTCCCCATGCGGCCGCTTCGTAACCGACACGGCGATCTTCGGTGCCGGCTGCTCGTCCAGCCACGCGAGTCCAGCCCTGAGGTCGATCAACGTGCGGCGGCCGACTTTACGCGCCGACAACTCCCCTGCGGCAATCAATTCGTATGTCCGCGAGCGAGAGATGCCCGACCGTACGACCCAATCTGAGATTGCAACATAATGAGGTATAACTTCGTCCGGCATTGTGGCTGCTCCATTCGAAATGAAGCCAGACAATCGCGGATATGCGGGGACCGCGGGATTACGGCACGCCCGTTGATTTTCTCTTTTCTCGGCGTCGTCGGCCCTATTTTCGGGTGGGCCGAGGCCGATGTGTCGCGAGGATTTGCCTGACCCGCTGCACAGTTATCGCGTGACCGTCACGGGCCAGGAGCTTGGTGATGACCGAGGCGCGGTTGCGAGCCGGCAAGGAGAGAGTGTCATAGAGCTGGCAAACCCTATCGGCGATTTCGGTTGCCTGTAGCGATCGCACACTCGCTGAGCGACTGGCGGCCGTGCTCTGCCAATGCAGCAGAGTGGACACCTGTTCGACTTCGTTCACCGCCCGGGCGAAATCCGCCTCGGCCTGCTCGATTGCCTGTTCCGACCGCATCCTGAGCCGGCCTGGGCCATGCTTTTCACCCGGTTCGCGAAACCGCAGGCGTCCGTCCTTGTCGCACTCGGCCCTCTCCGGGCTTCTTGCCGCGCCGGTTTGCGGATCGATCTCGGCTTCAAAATGCCGCAGATCGACCCGGCCGAGCCATGCCTTGGCCTCGTCCAAGGACAGAGGCCGGCCACCCTCTTTGAGAACGGCGCGGATCTCTGCCAGCGCCGCATCCGGATTGTGCCGGGGATCGCGCATCGATTCCGGCAGTGTCTTGATCCGCGGCGCGCGCGGGCGGCGGTTGCGGGGCTTCGGTGCCTGTTCGTCTTCATCGCGCGTCATGATGCGGAACCCTCCGAATCGGCGGAGGAAAGAGCATAGCGCGCCCAGTCGACCATGAGATCCCGGCGGCGGTCGAAGAAATCGGTGCGTCGATAGGCGGCGACGACCTTGTCGCTCACCGTGTGCGACAGCGCGGCCTCGACCACTTCATGCCGATAGTCCGTCGCCTCGGCCGCCCAATCCCGGAAGGTGGAGCGGAACCCATGGGTCGTGATGTTCTCCCGCCCCATGCGGCGGAGCAGAATCAGCATCGCCATGTTGCTCAGTCCCGTGCCCGTCTTGCCGCCTGGGAACACGAACGCGGCCGGTGCCGGCGTTCCGGCCGCTGCCCGCATTGTGGCGAGGATCGCAAGCACCGGATCGGTCAGCGGCACGCGATGATCGCCCTGCCGCTTCTTCAGCCGCCATTCCGGGATCGTCCAGATTTTCGCGGCCAGATCGATCTCGCTCCAAGTCGCGCCGATGGTTTCGCCCGAGCGGGATGCCGTGAGGATCGTGAACGCCAGCGCCCGCGCTGCCACGCCCTCCTGCTGCGCCAGCTCGGCCATGAAGGGCGGCAGATCGCGCCATTTCAGCGCCGGGTGATGCGCGACCCGGGCGATCCGCCCCTTGGCCGGCAGCACGTTCTCGAGCAAGCCCTTCCATCGCGCCGGATTGTCGCCCTGCCGCCACCCCTTGGTGGTGGCGTAGTCGAGGATTGATTCGATCCGCCCGCGCAGGCGGCTCGCGGTCTCCGGCTTGTCGGTCCAGATCGGCTTGAGCGCCTTGACCACGAGATCGAGGTCGATCGCGCCCACCGGCGTCTCGGCGAAGACCGGGTAGGCATAGGTCGCGAGCGTCGCCCGCCACTGCCCGGCGTGCTTTGCGTTGCTCCAGCCGGCCTGGTGCGCCTCGATATAGGCCTCGGCGCAGGTGGCGAAGGTCTTGCCGCGGATGGTCTTGGCCTCACGCTGCGTCTGGCGGTGCTCGATCGGGTCGATCCCGTCGAGCAGCAGGCGCCGGCACTCGATGGCGCGCATCCGGGCCTCGGCCAGGGACATCAGGGCGACGGGGCCGAGCCCCATCTCGCGCGCCCGACCACGTATCATGAACCGGAACGACCAGGATTTCGCACCTGAGGGGGCGATCTGGAGGTAGAGATTGTTGCCATCGCCATAGAGGCCGGGGGCGGTCAGCTTGGCGACCTTGAGCGGTGACAGCTTGTTGACGACTCGGACCATGACCGAATCTTACCCACAAAGTCACCCACGTGGAAACTCCGGATTCGGGCAGATCGGGGTGGATGGGCGTGGACGGAAATCTGGCTTAATGCACTGATATTTAATACTTTAGAGGATGGTGCCGGACAGTGCTGGACGTAGGGGTGGCGGATGGGGTGGGATTCGAACCCACGATACGCTTTCACGTATGGCGGTTTTCAAGACCGCTGCCTTAAACCACTCGGCCACCCATCCTGGCAGCGCCGGTTTAGCCGCCCAGGCCGCCGAGCGCCAGATACTTGATCTCGAGATAATCCTCGATCCCGTATTTCGATCCCTCGCGGCCGAGGCCGGAGGATTTGACGCCGCCGAAGGGGGCGACTTCGGTCGAGATCAGGCCCTCGTTGATGCCGACGATGCCGTATTCCAGCGCCTCGGCAACGCGGAAGATGCGGCCGACATCGCGGGCGTAGAAATAGCTGGCGAGGCCGAATTCGGTATCATTCGCCATCGCGATCGCCTCCGCCTCGGTGTTGAAGCGGAACAGCGGGGCGACCGGGCCGAAGGTTTCCTCGCGGAAGATCAGCGCGTCATGCTTCACGTCGGCGATGACGGTCGGCGTGAAGAAATTGCCGCCCCGCTCGTGGCGCGTGCCGCCGGTGACGATTCGGGCACCGCCGGCCACCGCGTCGGCGATATGCGCCTCCACCTTCTCCACCGCCTCGCGGTTGATCAGCGGCCCCTGGGTGACGCCAGGCTCCATGCCGTTGCCGACCTTCAGCGCCTCGACCGCGACCTTCAGCTTTTCGGCAAAGAGCTCGAACACACCGTCCTGAACGAGGATGCGGTTGGCGCAGACGCAGGTCTGCCCGGCATTGCGGAATTTCGAATCGATCACCCCCTTCACCGCGGCATCGAGATCGGCGTCGTCGAAGACGATGAAGGGGGCGTTGCCGCCAAGTTCCATCGACGTCTTCTTGATGGTCGGCGCGCACTGGGCGAGCAGCTTCGCGCCGACCTCGGTGCTGCCGGTGAAGGAGAATTTCCGCACGATCGGGTTGGCGGTGAGTTCAGCACCCATCGGGCCGGAGGGGCCGGTGATGATGTTGCACACGCCCGCCGGCATGCCGGCGCGCTCGGCAAGGACGGCGAGGGCAAGGGCGGAGAACGGGGTCTGGCTCGCCGGGCGGATCACCCCGGTGCAGCCCGCCGCCCAGCCCGGACCGGCCTTGCGGGTGATCATCGCCGAGGGGAAGTTCCACGGGGTGACCGCCGCGAAGACGCCGATCGGCTGTTTCTGCACGATGATCCGCCGGCCGGGGGCGTTCTGCGGGATGGTGTCGCCGTAGATCCGCTTGCCCTCCTCGGCGAACCACTCGATGAAGCCGGCGGCGTAGGCGATCTCGCCCTTCGCCTCGGCCAGCGGCTTGCCCTGCTCGGCCGTCATGATCGCGCCAAGATCGTCCTGGTTGGCCATCATCAACTCGTAGAGGCGGCGGAGGATCGCAGCGCGCTCCTTCGCCAGCATCGCCCGCCAGCCGGCCAGGGCGCGGCCGGCCGCCTCGATCGCGCGGCGCGTTTCCGCGGCACCCATCGCCGGCACCCGGCCAACGAGTTCGCCCGTCGCTGGATTCAGGACGTCGAGGGTCTTCCCGCTCTCCGCCTGCACCCATTCTCCGTTGATGTAATTGGCTTCCCGCAGCAGCGCCGGGTCTTTCAGCCGTACCGTTCCGGTGGTGTTCAGCATCCTGCCCTCCTCGTCATGTTCAAAAGCGTCATGGCTTCAGGTACGCTGGCCGGGGCCGGATTCAATCCGGGGCCAGCGACACCATCGTGGTCTGCGGCGGCATGCCGGGGCGCACCGTCGGCCAGCGCGTGGCCGGATCGGCGAAATCGGCCTCGCGCGTGGCGCCGGGATGCCGTGCCACGGTGAACAGCGTCTTCCCTGCCGGATCGGCCGCGGCCCCGCCCACGGCACCCCCGACCGGCGCGCTGTAGAGCAGATCGAGCCCGCCATGCGGGTGCATCGCGAACAGTCCGTCCGCCGTGTCGGTCACGGCGCCGCGCTGGTCGGTGCCGATGAGGAGCCGGCCGCTGCCGTCGAGATCGAGGGTCGAGGGCGCGCGCAGCCAGGCTGTCGAGCCAGGCGCGTAGCGCGAGGAGGAATCATGCGCCGGATTGCCGCCGAGCAGCACCACGCGACCGGCAAAGCGGCGGGCGCCGGGATCGCCGCCCTCGGGGGCGAAGGCCAGAATGTGGCCGGCGCCGTTGCCGGCGCGCGGGTTGAGCGGATCGATCTGGCTGATCCCCCGCCCCGGATTGCCGCGGCAGGCGAGGTAGAGCGTGCCGTCCGGGGCGATCGCCATGCCCGAAGGGGCATCGAAGCCGGAACCCCGGCGGCCGGCCGATGCCGTCGCGGTCAGCGAGGGCAGGCCGGCGGGCAGGTCGTGCCAGACGATGTGCGAGTGCTCGATCACCGCGACGGCGAGCGTGCCGGCATCGAGCGCGCCCTCGCCGGTGCCGGCCGGGGCAGCGCCCTTGAAGCGGAACAGCCGCCCCATCGGCCCGTCCTCGCTCATGAAGACCACGGCGCTGCCATCGGCGGCGAGCCCGCAGGCCACGCCCGCGCGGGACAGCCGGCCGAGGGCGGTGCGCTTCACCGGAAAGGACATCGGATTCGCGGCGTCGAGCTCGACCACCCAGCCGAAGCCGGCGCCCACGGTCGGGCTGCCGAAACCGGGGGCATGGCCGGCCAGGCGCCGGATCCAGCCCGCGGTGTGGCCCTCGGGCAGCAGCACCGTGTTCCAGGGCGTCACACCGCCGATGGAGGGCGCCAGCACGCCCTGGACCGTCTGCCCGACCGAAGCGGCGGCCGGGCCGGCGATGCGGCACAGCGTGCCGTCGGTGATGCGGCGGGACTGGTAGCCGCCGGCGACCACCACCCAGCGCCCGTTCTGCATGGCGAGGTTGAGCACCGAGGCGCCCTGCATCTTGCCGGCGACGGTCGCGGCGCCGCGGCCGCGCGGAAACGCCATGCGCATCTGCACGTCGGGGTGGGTGACGACCATCAGCAGCCGGCGCACGCCGTCGTCGGCCGGCGGCATCTTCACCAGCCCGGCAATGATCGCATCCCAGCCGAATTGCTGGCTGGCGGCGGCGAGGGTGACTTCGCCCGGGCGGAAGGGCGGCGCGGATGGCAGCACGGCGTCGCCCCAGCGGATCAGCACGTCCCGCCGCCAGCCGGGCGCGACGACGTCGTTCAGTTGCGGGGCCTCCGACCCTGGCGGCAGGCTGGTGACCGGCTCCGCCGTGCCAAGCACAGACGTCGAGGCGCGGGCGGCGCCGGCCATCGCCAGCGCCGCCACGCTTCCGGCCATCACGCCGCGCCGTCCGATCATGGGATCAGAAACCGCTCCCGCCGCCGAGGCCGCCGGCCGATCCGGCGCCGAGGCCCGGATTATAGTGCCCGACGCCACCGACGAGCTGCTGCAGGAAACTTGCATGGCCGCCCGGCGCATGCGTCCTGCCGCCGGCCATCGCCACATGAACCGCCTGCTTCCCGCCGACCCGGCGGATCGATTTCAGCACGCCGTTGCCGGTGAAATCGAGCACGACGACCTGCTGCTTCTCGACGCCAAGGGTCTGGCCGATGCGCGGCTTCGTCACCTGGCTCACATAGAGCCAGTCGTGATCGTGGAACGTTTCGCGCAGCGTCGGCGAGCCGAGCAGCGCGGTCGCGTCCGCCTCGGTCGAGACGCCGGGGGTGAGCTGCTTGAGCTGCGCCTCGGTTACCGCGGTGCCGCGATAGCGTGGCTGGGCCGTGAACAGGGCGCAGCCGGCCAGCGCCGGCAGCAGCAGGAGGGGAAACAATGGGCGGAGCTTGGTCGCCAATCTGCGCACGCGGCTGGATCCTCGGGTTGCGGCTGGTCCCGGTTCTATGGGCGAGCTTCCATCGTCGTGCAAGATGCGCCAGTATTTCATGATGACTGACGCCCCTCCGTTTCCGCTGTCGCGGCACTTCGATCTCGCCCGCCTCGGGGATGCGGCGCAGGAAGTGACGATCGATGCCGACGCCGAGGCCCGCGCCGCGATCGCCCGGCAATTCGGCATTCCGGCGGTCGAGGCGCTGTCCGGCCGGTTCCACATCAGCCGCATCGGGCCGGACCAGGCCGAGGCCAGGCTGGAGCTTGCCGCCCACGTCATCCAGAGCTGCGTCGTCTCGCTCGAGCCGGTGGAACAGACCATCGCCGAGCGCACCAGCTTCCGGCTGCTCGCCGGCGGCGAGCCGGACGATGCCGGCTCCCTCGATCCCGATGCGCCGGACGACATCGTCGCCGACGGCACGGTGTTCGATCTCGGCGCGCTGCTCGTCGAACAACTGGCGCTGGCCCTCGATCCGTATCCGCGCCGGCCGGGCGCAGAGCCGCCCGCGGCCTCCGGGACCGGCGCCAAAGATGAGGCGCATCCCTTTGCCGCGCTCGCCCGGCTGCGCCGGCCCGACTGAGCAACCGGCATGTGGCAGTCCCGCGCCGGACGAACTTGCCGTGGGCCCGGCGCTCTGCTAGAGGGCCGCTTTCCAATCCCCCCGGTCAGCGGGGCGTCACCCGCTGGCGCGCCGCGACCCGTCGCGACGTAACACAAGAGAACCGAGAGTCGACCATGGCCGTACCCAAGCGCAAGACCTCCCCCTCCCGCCAAGGCATGCGCCGCAGCCATCATGCGCTGGGCCAGCAGGCTCATGCCGAGTGCAGCAATTGCGGCGAGCTGAAGCGGCCGCATCATGTGTGCGGCCATTGCGGCCATTACGACGGGCGCGAAGTCGTCGCGGCCGGCAAGGATCTCAAGGGCACGGTCAGGGTCTGATCCGGTCGTGTCCGCGTCGGCGCCGTACGTGCCTTCAGGCCGCCGATGACAACCGGATCAACAGCCGCAGCCGCCTCCCCTTCCGCCATGCCAAGCCCGCCCCCGACGCCGGAAACGGCGACCGCATCCGATCGGACCGCAACGCCGGCGCCGGGGATGCCTATCCTCGCGGTGGATGCCATGGGGGGCGACAGCGCCCCCGGCATGGTCATCGCGGGGCTCGACATCGCGGCCGAGCGCCATCCCAATGCGCGATTCGAGGTGTTCGGCGATGCGGTGCAGATCGATGAGCTGGTGCGGCTCAGCAAGCGGCTGCGCAACCGGGTCTCGATCCGGCCGACCACCGAGATCATCCCGAACGAACTGAAGCCGACCGCGGCACTGCGCCTGCGCGACGCCTCGCTGCGCCGGGCGATCGACGCGGTGGCGAACGGCGAGGCCGCGGGCGTGATTTCCGCGGGCAATACCGGCGCGATGCTGGCCCTGGCCAAGATCGTCCTCAAGACGATGAGCGGGATCGACCGCCCGGCCATGGCGGCGATCGGCCCTTCGGCCCGCGGCGACGTCGTGATGCTCGATCTTGGCGCCAATGTGGTCTGCGACGCGCGCAACCTCGTCGAATTCGCCGTGATGGGCGAGCTGTTCGCCCGGACGGTGCTCGGCCTGCCGCACCCGACGATCGGCCTGCTCAATGTCGGCTCCGAGGAAATGAAGGGCGACGAAACCCTGCGGCGCGCCGCCGAGGCGTTGCGCGAAAGCCCGATCGGGCCGCAGTTCCGCGGCTTCATCGAAGGGCATGACATCGCCGGCGGGACGGTCGACGTCGTCGTCACCGACGGGTTCACCGGCAATGTCGCGCTCAAGACCGGCGAGGGCGCGCTGCGCCTGGTCGGCGACCTGCTGCGCCGGGTCTTCTCGGCGAACATTGCCTCCCGCCTCGCCTATCTCCTCGCCCGGCCGGGCCTGACCCGGCTGCGCGAATGGCTCGACCCGCGGCGCTACAACGGCGCCGTGCTGCTGGGACTCAACGGTGTCGTCGTCAAGTCGCATGGCGGCGCCGACGCCGAGGGGTTCGCCCATGCGGTCGATGTGGCGATGGACATGATCGTCAACCGCTTCAACGACCGCATCCGCGACGATCTCGGCCGCCACGCCGACCGCGAACGCCTCGCCAGCGACGCGTTCCGCGCCACACCGCCCGCTTCCGCCACCTCCGTGACAACCGGCTGACCGACATGCAACGCACCGTTCTCGAAGGGGTCGGCAGCTACCTGCCGGAACGCATCGTCACCAATGACGAGCTCGCGACGCGGATCGACACGTCCGACGCGTGGATCCGCGAGCGCACCGGGATCGGCCAGCGGCACATCGCCGCCGCGCATGAAACCGCGACCTTCATGGGCGCCGAGGCGGCGCGGCGGGCACTTGCCGCCGCCGGCGCTTCGGCCGATTCGGTCGATGCCGTCATCGTCGCGACGTCCACGCCGGACCAGGGCTTTCCGGCCACCGCGGTGAGCATCCAGGCCGCCATCGGCATGACGCGCGGCTTCGCCTTCGATCTCTCGGCCGCCTGCTCGGGCTTCGTCTACGGCGTTTCGGTGGCCGATGCGATGATCCGCGCCGGGCAATGCCGCAGCGCGCTGGTGATCGGCACCGAAGTCTATTCGCGCATCCTCAACTGGGAGGACCGGAGCACCTGCGTGCTGTTCGGCGACGGCGCCGGCGCCGTGCTGCTGCGCGCCGGCACCGGCGAGGACGATCGTGGCGTGATCTCCACCCATATCCATTCAGACGGGCGCTACGGCGACATCCTCTTCATCGACGGGGCGACCGGCCAGGACGACCGGCCGCAGCACCTCGTGATGAACGGGCGCGAGGTGTTCCGCCACGCCGTCAGCAAGCTCGCCGGCGCGGTCGACGAGGCGCTGGCGGCCAACGATCTGACCCAGGCGGATATCGACTGGCTGGTGCCGCACCAGGCCAACCGGCGAATCATCGACGCGATGGGCAAGCGGCTCGGCCTCGCGCCGGAGCAGGTCGTGGTCACGGTTGACCGGCACGCCAATACCTCCGCCGCGTCGATCCCGCTCGCGCTCGACGAGGCTGTGCGCGACGGGCGCATCCGTCGCGGCCATCTCGTGCTGATCGAGGCGCTTGGCGGCGGGCTGACCTGGGGTTCGGCGCTGATCCGCTTCTGAACCGCCGGCGCGCATGGCTCCGGCCGCTGCCCGCAGCCTGTTCCGTGTTGACCCGACAGGCTTTCTTGCTAATCTTGAAAAATGAGCACGTTGACACGCGCAGGTCTGGCTGAGTCGATTTACGCGGCGGTTGGGCTGTCGCGCAATGAATCCGCGGCACTCCTCGAGGCTGTGCTCGACCGCATGAAGCAGGCGCTGGCCGAAGGCGAATCCATCAAGATCAGCGGGTTCGGGACGTTTTCTGTGCGCCAGAAAGGCCGCCGGATCGGGCGCAACCCCAAGACGGGACGTGAAGTGCCGATCCTGCCGCGCCGCGTGCTGGTGTTCCGGCCGAGCCAGATCCTCCGCGACGCCGTCGATACCGGCCAGGTTCCGTCGGCGGCAGGCCAGTCTTGACCGACGAGCCGCATCGCCACGAATCCACGCCGGACGAGCACGGCCGCAACCGGGTCCGCAAATCCGCCGAAGCCTACCGCACGATCAGCGAGGTGGCGGACGAACTGCATGTGCCGCAACATGTGCTGCGGTTCTGGGAAACCAAGTTCCCCCGCATCAAGCCGCTCAAGCGGGGCGGCGGACGGCGCTATTACCGGCCCGACGATGTCCTGCTGCTGCAGCGCATAGCCGACCTGCTCTACATCCAGGGCTACACGATCAAGGGCGTCCAGCGCCTGCTTCGCGAAAGCGGCGGGCTGCTGCATGATGAAATTCCGCCAGCCTCGGAGGAGGAGCGCGCCGCCTCGGCCGCCGAGCGGGCGCGGGCCGACATCCCGGCCCCGCCGGCCCCGCGGCCCGACCGGCTGCCGGAACTGCCGATCGATCCCGCACCGGCGACTTCCAACCCTGGCCACGCGCCCGCTGCCATGCCGGACGCCGACTCGGCGCCACTCGAACGGGCCCGCGCCGCGACCGCGCTCCTGCGCGCGGCAATGGCGAGCGTGCTTGCCGAACTGGAAGACCTGCGTGCCAGCCTCGATAAGTGATGCGGGTCGATTGCCTCGCCCCGCGTCACTTGCTAAGACGCCGGGGTCGGAGCGTAGCGCAGCCTGGTAGCGCATCAGTCTGGGGGACTGGGGGTCGTGGGTTCGAATCCCGCCGCTCCGACCATTGATTTCCAAAAATTTTCCCATTCCCTCCAGGCTCTCATTTTCACGGCGGATCCTGAACGGGTCGCTGTTTCGGCGAGCGTGGAAGCCGGCTGAATTGAGCCCTGCTGGCGCGAATGACGTCCGCAATGTCTGATCGGTCCAGATCATCGAGCTTCGGCGTTCCGGTTGCAAATGGCTCGCCTGATGCTCCAGGGCACGATCCGCCGCCGGCGCGCCCTCGCAAAGGAACCAAGTCTCCCGGACAATAAGCTGGATCGGCCCGGCCGAACCGGCCGGCCAGGCAACAGCAGGACTGCATCGCGCCGGTGGCCCCCGGCAGCCGCGTGCTGGCCGCGAGCGATGCCGAGACTCGACTCTCACCGCGCCTACTGGCCACTGCTGTTCGGCGACTCCGCGCAATATTCGGTCATCGTCCGGCGCGGCGCGGCATCTCGGCGGCTTCATGCCGGGGCGGCTCAGGCTGGTCGATCGCTCGGCCTACTGCGCCCTGTTCGAAATCCGCCACGCCGGCAGCGTCGACGGTGCGGCTACGAGCGGAAGGTAACCGAACGGCCGGCGGGCGAGCCCTGCACCGCGCCGTCGCGCATCGCGACCTGGCCGCGGATGATCGTCATCACCGGCCACCCGGTGACGCGCTCGCCCTCGAACGGCGACCAGCCGCAGGGGCTGGCGAGCCAGCCCGCCTCGATGCGCTGCTGGCGGCGCAGGTCGACCAGGGTGAAATCGGCGTCATAGCCGGCGGCGATCCGCCCCTTGCCGACCGCGCCGTAGATCCGCGCCGGCCCGGCCGCCATGAGATCGACCAGCCGGGTCAGCTTCAGCCGCCCCTTCGCCACCTGGTCGAGCATCACCGGGACCAGCGTCTGCACGCCGGTCAGCCCGGCCGCGGTTTCGGGCCAGGGGCGCTCCTTCGCGGCGCGGGGATGCGGCGCGTGGTCGGAGCCGATCGTGTCCACCAGCCCGTCCGCCACCGCGCGCCATGCCGCCTCGACATGGCGCCGATCGCGGATCGGCGGGTTCATCACCGCATAGGCGCCGAGCCGGTCATAGGCGTCGGGCGCCATCTGGGTCAGGTGGTTGACCAGCACCTCGACGCTGGCGACATCGCGGAAATCGCGCAGATAGGCGAATTCCTCCTCGGTCGAGACGTGCAGGATATGCGCCGGGCGGCCGGTGCGGCGGGCGAGCGCCATGATCCGCCGCGTGCCCAGCGCCGCGCATTCCGGATCGCGCCAGATCGCGTGGTTCGCATAGGCCATGCCGGTGGAAAATTCGCCGCGCCGCGCCTGCAGGCGGTATTCGTCCTCGGAATGGAAGGCGATCCGCCGCCTTCCGGCGCGCATCACGCGCTCGATCGAGGCATCGTCCTCGACCAGCAGGTTGCCGGTGGAGGAACCGGCGAAAACCTTGATCGCGCAGACGCCGGATTCGGCCTCAAGGGCGGCGAGTTCGCCGATATTGTCCTTCGTCGCGCCGACATAGAGGCCGACATCGCACCAGGCCCGGCCGGCGAGCGACTCCCGCTTCGCCGCCAGCGCCGCCTGCCCGGTGGCCGGCGTGCCGGTGTTCGGCATGTCGAAGATCGCGGTGATGCCGCCGAGCACGGCGCCGCGCGTGCCGGTTTCCATCGTCTCGACCGCCGGCAGCTCGCCGCTGCCGGAATCGCGGAAATGCACATGCGGGTCGATCAGCCCGGGCAGGACGTGCAGGCCGCGGGCGTCGATCGTCTCGGCCGCATCCCCGGTGGCAGCGAGGGTGGCGATTCGGCCGTCCCGCACGCCGATCCGCCCGGTCGCCTCGCCCCAGGGCAGGATCAGCGTGCCGTTCTCGATGATCAGGTCGTAGCGCTCGGTCATGCCCGTTCTCCCAGTATTTCGAACACATCGCCATCGACGGCGCCGCCCAGCCCGTGACGATGATGCCACAAGGCGAGGAACAGCAGCCGCCAGCATGCCACGCCGGCCCGGCGGTCGGCCGCGCGGGCGAACAGGTCGCGCACCCGCGCCGGGTCCGCAACCTCGGCGATGACCGGCGCGCGCGCGACCAGCTCGCCGAGGCGCTGGCCCTGCCCGGCAATCCAGGCGGCGACCGGCACATCGAACCCCTGCTTGCGGGCGAAGGGACGCGCCGCCGGCAGGTTCGCCTCCAGCCATTTGCGCAGCAGATATTTGCCAAGCCCCCGGCGCGCCCGCAGCCGGTCCGGCAGGGCGAAGGCGAAGCGCGCCACCTCGCGGTCGAGGAAGGGCGTGCGGCCCTCGACGCCATGCGCCATGAGGCAGCGATCGAGCTTGAGCAGCAGATCGTCGGGCAGCCAGGTCGCCACATCCTCGCGCTGCGCGCGGGCGAGGCCGCTGCCGCTTGCCGCCTGCCGCGCCCGCAGGAGACCGGCGCGCCAGCCCTCGCCGCGATCGCGCAGCAGGTCGAGCCCGTCGAACGCGCCGCGGGCGCGCATCGGCCGGGCGAAGGGCCAGGGCCGCGCCGCCGCGCGATAGCGGCCGTAGCCGGCGAACATCTCGTCCCCGCCCTCGCCGGACAGCACGACCTTGACGCTCCCGCGCGCGTGGCGGGCGAGGAACCATGTGGGGATGATCGCATAATCGGCGGCCGGGTCGTCCATCGCGGCGACGATGGCGGGCAGGTGCCGCCAAGTCATCGTCTCGGTGATCTCGATCCGCTCGTGCCGGGCGCCGACGGCGCGGGCCGTCGCCTCGGCATCGTCGCGCTCGTCGGCCACCGTGGCGCGGTCGAACCCGGCGGTGAAGGCGAGCACCGGCGTCTCGTTCAGCCGCGCCATCAGGGCGAGGATCGCGGCGCTGTCGATCCCGCCCGAGAGGAACATGCCATACGGCACGTCGCTGCGCTGGTGCAGCTCGACCGATTGCGCCAGCACGGCATCGAGCGCGACGAGGGCCGCATCCTCGTCGCGCGGCGCCTCGCCCGGCTCGATCGGCGGATGGTCGAGCAGTGCCGCCTCGGCGCCATCGCGCAGGGTGAGCAGCGCGCCGGGCGGCACCCGCTCGATCCCGGTGAAGACGGTTGCGGTGCCGGCGGTGAATTGCAGTTGCAGCAGCTCGACGAGGCGCGCCGTGTCGATCCGCCGCGTCGCGAGCCCGGCGGCGAGCAGCGCCTGCGGCTCGGAGGCGAAGGCGGTGCCCTGGTCGGCGGCGCAGCGATAGAGCGGCTTGATTCCGAACGGATCGCGCGCCAGCGTCACCACGCCGCGCTCGGAATCATCGATCGCGAGCGCATACATCCCGCGCAGCAGCGGCACGAAATCCGCCTCGGCGCGGGCAAGATGCAGCGGCGGCTCGCAATCGCTGCCGGTGCGGAAGGGCACAAGCGGCAGGGCGGCGCGCAATTCGCGGTTGTTGTAGATCTCGCCATTGCCGATCAGCGCGGCACCGGCACCGAACAGCGGCTGGTCGCCGGTCGCGAGATCGACAATGGCGAGGCGGGTATGCACCAGCGCCGCGCGCTCGCTGACATGGGTGCCCGCACCATCCGGCCCGCGATGGGCCAGCGCGCGGGCGAGCGCCGCGAGGGTTTCCGGCGCGATCCGCGCCCCCGGCTTCAGCGCGAGTCCGGCGATGCCGCACATCAGCGCCGCACCCCGGCGAGGTAGTCGCGCCAGGTTGCCATCACGACCGGGGCGGCGAACTCCGCCTCGAACCGCGCCCGTCCGGCGGCGGCGAGATCGGCGCGGCGGGCCGGATCGGCGAGCAGGGCCGCGATCGCGGCGGAGAGAGATTGCGTGTCGCCGAGCGGCACCAGCGCACCGTCCACCCCGTCGCGGATGATTTCGCGCGGCCCCTCGGCGGCGACCGCCACCACCGGGGTCGCTGCGGAGAACGCCTCCAGCACCATGTTGCCCAGCGGTTCATGGCGCGAGGACGAGACGAACAGGTCGGCCGTGCGCAGCAGCGCGCCGACATCGCGCCGCCAGCCGGCGAGATGGACCCGCCCGCCAAGCCCGCGCGCGGCGACCAGCGCCTCCAGCGCGGCGCGTTCCGGCCCCTCCCCGGCGATCACCAGATGCGCGCCGGCAACCGGCTCGATCGCGCGGATCAGATCGTCGAATCCCTTGACCTCGTGCAGCCGGCCGAGGGCGAGAACCAGCGGTGCCGCCGCTGGCACGCCGAGCCCCTCGCGCGCGGCCGGCGCCTCGGCGGCGAAATCGGCCACGAAATTGGGAAGATAGGCGATGCGCTCGCGCGGCCAGCCCTGCTCGCCGATCCAGCGCACGATATCGCGCGTGTTGCCGACCAGATGATCGCAGCGGCGGAAATATTTCAGCGGATAATAGCCGCCGAGCCGGCCGACCAGCGCCCAGTCGCCGCGCGGCGCGTGAAAGGCGGCGCGGCTCATCCAGGCCATCGCCACCTCGGCGCCGAAGCCGCGCAGCGCCGCCCCCGCGCGCGGGCGGGTGAGACAATCGAGCGGCCCGCCATAACGCAGGCCAACCGGGTCGAGCCCCGCCGCGCGCAACAGGTTCATCCGCGCCGGATCGGGGCGGATCACCGGCAGCACCGCCTCGCCGGCCTCGTGCAGCGCCAGCGTCATCCGCTCGAAGAAGAGTTCGGCGCCGCCGTTCGCGGCACCGGCCATCAGCTGGGCGACCCTCATGCCGTCCCCACCCGCGCGGCGAGTTCGCGCGCCGCCGCGATCACCGATTCCACGCTCAATCCCTCCATCGGCGCCTCGCCCTCCAGGCCCGGCGCCGCGACGAAGCCGGCGCAGCGGCCCGCGGGCGCGTATTCCGAGGCGCGGGAGCGGCCGAACAGGCCGAGCGTCGGCGTGCCGGCGGCAGCGGCAAGGTGCATCAGCCCGGAATCGTTGCCGACGAACAGGGCGCAGCGGGCGAGGCAGGCGGCGGCCTCCACCACCGAAACGCGGCCGACGAGGTCGATCGCGCCGGGCAGCGCCGCGAGCACCGGGGCGGCGCGCGCCGCCTCGGCCTCGCCCGGGCCGCCGAAGACGGCGATTCGCCGATAGTCCAGCGCGCGGGCCAGTGCGACGAAGCGCTCGGCCGGCCAGATCTTGCCGTCCCAATTCGCGGTCGGGCCGAGGCCGAGCACCGGCGCGCCCTCGGGCAGCAGGCCGGTCGCGATGGCGCGGTCCTGAGGCGCGGTCCAGACCACCGGCAACGGCGCCGGATCAAACCCGCAGGAGGCGCCGATCTGCCGGTAGCGCCGGCCCGGCCGACGGCCGCCGCGCACCACGATCCGCCGCCCGGCGCGCAGCGTGTAGGCCAGCGCCGAGCCGCGAAAATCCACCACCACCTCCCAGCGATCGCGCACCAGCCGGCTCCAGAGCGAGAGCCAGTGGCGATCCTGACGCTGCTTCTCGAAGATGATCAGCCGTTCCAGCCCCGGCAGGCGCGCGAACACGCCGGCGGAAGCGGCGCCGCAGGCCACCGTCAGCCGCGCGCCCGGATGATCGTGCCGGATGCGCTCCATCGCGCCCGAGGCGATCACCGCGTCGCCGATGCGGGACGAGGTTATGAACAGGATTCTCATGCTCCCGAGGCTCTAGCACGGCTTGCCGCCGCACGGCCAAGGGGCCACATGCCGGTCATGACGACGATCGCATATCTTCCCGCGCGCGGCGTGATCGGGATCGAGGGGCCCGACCGCGTCGCCTTCCTCCAGGGCCTCGTGTCGAACGACGTGACGAAGGCGGAACCGGGCCGGGCCGTCTGGTCCGCGCTGCTGACGCCGCAGGGGCGCTACCTGGCCGAGTTCTTCATTCTCACCGACGGCGAGTCGCTCCTGCTGGATGCGCCGGGCGTGGCGGTTCCGGACCTGATCCGCCGGCTGTCGCGCTTCCGGCTGCGCAGCCAGGTGGCGCTGCGCGACCGGTCGGACGAATTCGCGGTGCATGCCGCATGGGGCGGCGCGCCGTCCGCCCCCGGCGCGATCGTCGCCGCCGATCCGCGTCTGCCCGCAGCCGGCCACAGGCTCCTCGCGCCGGCGCCGCTGGCCGGAGCGGCGGATGAAACCGCCTATCGCGCGCACCGGCTGGCGCTCGGCCTGCCCGACCATGACGATCTCGAACCGGAAAAGACCCTGCTGATGGAAGCCGGCTTCGGCGATCTGCACGGGATCGACTGGGACAAGGGCTGCTACATGGGGCAGGAACTCACCGCCCGCACCCGCTACCGGGGGCTGGTGAAGCGCCGGCTCGTCCCGGTCGATGCCGAAGCGGACCTGCCCGCCGCCGGGGCGATCACCGCCGGTGAGCGCGAAGTGGGCACGCTGCGGACGAGCCTCGGCCGGCGCGGCCTCGCGCTGCTGCGGCTCGATGCGCTGGATGCCAGGCTGAGTCTCGACGGCATCGCGCTGACGCCCGACATTCCATCCTGGATGACCCTGCCGGAGACCGCGACCCCATGATCGTCGTTCATCATCTCGAAGCGTCGCGCTCGCAGCGCGTGCTCTGGCTGCTCGAGGAACTCGGCCTCGAATACGAGGTGCAGCGCTATGACCGCGACCGGAAGACGAGGCTTGCCCCGCCGTCGCTGCGCGCGGTGCATCCGCTCGGCAAATCCCCCGTCATCACCGATGGCGGGATCACCGTCGCCGAGACCGGCGCGATCGTCGAATATCTCATCGGCACCTACGGCAAGGGGCGGCTGATCCCGCCCGAAGGGACCGACGAGCGGCGCCGCTACACCTACTGGCTGCACCACGCCGAGGGGTCGGCGATGCCGTTCCTGGTGATGAAGCTGGTGTTCGACGAAATGCCCAAGCAGGCGCCCTTCGTGCTCAAGCCGCTGATGCGCGCCATTGGCAACAAGGTGGGCGATGCGTTTCTCGACCCCAATCTCGGCGCCAATATCCGGTTCTGGGAAGACGCGCTGGCCAACTCCGCCTGGTTCGCCGGCGATGCGCCGACCGGCGCCGACATCATGATGAGCTTCCCGATCGAGGCGGCGAACACAAGGGGGCTGCTGCGCGGCAATTACCCGCGGCTCAACGCCTTCCTCGCGGCGATCCACGCGCGGCCGGCGTGGCAGCGGGCGCTGGAGCGCGGCGGCCCCTACCCGTTCGCCTGAGCCGCGCTCAGCCGCACAGGGCGGCGCGCGCCGCGCGGTATTCGGCGATCAGCCGCGCGACCCGCTCGCCTGCCGGCAGCACGGCATCGACCGCGCCGATCCCCTGCCCCGAGCCCCAGATGTCCTTCCACGCCTTGGCCTTCGCGCCCTCGTGGAAATTCATCGCCGAGGCATCGCTCTGCGGCAGGTTGTCGGGATCGAGGCCGGCGGCGACGATGCTCGGGCGCAGGTAGTTGCCATGCACGCCGGTGAAGAGATTGGTGTAGACGATGTCTTCCGCGCCGCTGGCGACGATCGCCTGCTTGTAGGCACTGGCCGCGTTGGCCTCCTCGGTGGCGATGAAGGCCGAGCCGATATAGGCGAAATCGGCCCCCATCGCCTCGGCGGCGAGCACGGCGCGGCCGGTCGCGATCGCGCCGGACAGAGCGAGCGGCCCCTGGAACCAGGTGCGGATTTCCTGCACCAGCGCGAAGGGCGAGAGCGTGCCGGCATGGCCGCCGGCGCCGGCGGCCACGGCGATCAACCCGTCCGCCCCTTTCTCGACCGCCTTGCGGGCGAAGCGGTCGTTGATGATGTCATGCAGCACGATGCCGCCATAGCCATGCACCGCCTGGTTCACCTCCGGCCGCGCGCCGAGCGAGGTGATGACCAGCGGCGCGCGGTATTTCACGCAGAGTTCGAGATCCTGTTCGAGCCGCGCGTTGGAACGGTGCACGATCTGGTTGACCGCGAACGGCGCCGCCTTGCGGTCCGGATGATCGCGGTCCCACGCCGCCAGGGTTTCGGTGATTTCCGCCAGCCATTCGTCGAGTTGGGAGGCCGGCCGGGCGTTCAGCGCCGGAAACGAGCCGACGATGCCGGCGATGCACTGGGCGATGACCAGTTTCGGGTTGGAGATGATGAAAAGCGGCGACCCGATCACCGGAATCGCCAGCCTGTTTCGAAGATCCTGTGCGGCGCTCATCCCCCGACTGTGCCGAGGGTTTCCCTAAACGTCAACTACTGCCGATCGCAACGCCCACGGCGAAGACGATGGCCCCGCCGAGTGCGACCTGAAGCGCCGCCTGCAGCGGCGGCGTGTCCATGTATTTGGTGCGAATCCACGAAATCGCCGCGAGTTCGACGACGACGACGGCGAAGGCCAGCACCATCGCGGTCCAGAAATTCGGGATGAGGAAGGGCAGTGTGTGGCCGAGGCCGCCCAGCGTCGTCATCGCGCCGGTGATCGCGCCGCGCATCAGTGGCGAGCCGCGGCCGGTGAGGCTGCCATCGTCCGAGAGCGCCTCGGCGAAACCCATGGAGATGCCGGCGCCGAGCGAGGCGGCGATGCCGACGATGAAGGCCTGCCAAGGACTGCCGGAGGCGAAGGCGGCGGCGAAGACCGGCGCCAGGGTGGAGACCGACCCGTCCATCAGCCCGGCGAGACCGGGCTGGACGTAGCGCAGCACGAAGTTGCGCCGCGCCGTGTCGTCCTCGGCGGAGCGGACTTCCTCGGTCAGGTTCTCGCGCGCGAGACGGTCGGCGAGACGCTCGTGATCGGCCTCCGCCTCGGCGAGGTCGCCGAGCAGCTTGCGCGTTGCGGTGTCGCTCGTACGGCTGGCGGCGAGGCGATAGAAATTCTGGGTTTCCGCCTCCATGCTCTCGGCGAGCTTGCGCACATCGTTGATCGAGGGCGTCGGCAGCTGCCAGACCGGCTTGCGGGCAAGGAAGCCGCGCACGTCCTGCCGGCGGATCAGCGGGATATGGTCGCCGAATTTCTGCTGGTAGAGGTCGATCAGCGAGCGGCGGTGTTCGCTCTCCTCCGCCGCCATCTCCGAAAACACCTTCGCCGAGGCCGGATAATCGGTCCGCAGCGATTCGGCGATGTCGGCGTAGATCCGGCCGTCCTCTTCCTCGGCGCCGATCGCCAGGGCCAGGATTTCGCGGTCGGACAGTTCTGAAAAGTTGCGCATGCGCAAGACATGGCGGCACCGCCGGACAAGGTCAAGGTCCTTGTTTTACTTGAGATTTATTTGCAATTGAGGGTGTCCGGCCGAGGCGGCCCGGCCCTTGCGCGGGACCGCAAACCCTGCATGATCCGCCCATGAGCGCCGCATCGCCCTCTCCGGCTCCCCGCCCCGATCCCGCTCCGTGTGCCTGCGGGTCCGGGCTGCGGGCGCGGCGGTGCTGCGCGCTCGATGGCGGCGGACCGCCGGACCCCGCCCATCACGCACTGGTCGCGCCGCAAGTGGAGCAGGCGCGCGCGGCGCGGACCGCCGGGCGCAACCGCGAGGCCGAACGCCTGCTGCTGCAGGTGCTCGATCTCGCCCCGCTGCATCGCGAGGCGCTGCGCCTGCTCTACGAGATTCGCCACGCCGAGCGGCGGATTCCGGCGGCCATCGCCCTCGTTGCGCGCATCGCCGCGCTGCCGCCGGAGACGCCGGCGGCGCACGTCCAGCACGCCCAGCTCCTGATCGGGCAGGGCCGGCACGCCGAGGCCGAGGCGCCGGCGCGACGCGCACTGCTGCTCGCCCCGCGCGACCCGTCGGTGCATCACCTGCTCGGCATGATCCAGACCGAAACCGGCCGCCCGACCTCCGGCGAGCGGCATTACCGCATGGCCGAGGCGCTGATCGAGGCGCCGAACCCGACGCTGCTCGGCAATCTCGCCTGGAATCTGCGCCAGCAGGGCCGGCTCGACGAGGCGGCGGCGGTCTACGGGCAGGCGTTGTCCGGAACTGTCCGGCCGGTACGCGCTCTGGCCGGGCTGGCGCAGGTCGAGGCCGGGCGCGGCCGGTTCGACGCGGCGGAAGCGCTGCTGGCCGAAGCCGTGACGTCCGCCGCCGCCCCGGGCGACCGCATGGTCGCGGCCCTGATCGCGCTGTCCCGGCTGCGTGCGGGCGATGCCGAGGCCGCGCTCGACCGCATCGCGGCCACCGAGGCGGCAATCGCGCCGCAACCGCTGCTCACCACCGAACTGGCGATGCGCGGCCGCGCGCTGGAACGCCTCGGCCGCCACGACGAGGCCTGGGCCGCCTATCTTGCCGGCCGCGACTTCCAGCGCGAACGCGCCCGCCGCCGGTTCGATCCCGCGCCGATCGAGGCCCGGCTCGCCGGCATCCGCGAAACGTTCAGGGCCGACCGTCTGGCAGGGCTGCCGCGGCCGGCGCCCGTGGCGAACGCGCCGGTGCCGGTCTTCCTGCTCGGCGCGCCGCGCTCCGGATCGTCCCTGCTGGAACACCTGCTGGCCCAGGCGACGGAGATCGACCCCGCGGACAACCGCGCGCCGCTGCCCGGCCTCGGGCGGCTGCTGCCCAGGCTGGTCGAGGGGTTTGGCGGGCCGACGCTCGACTTTCCGGCCGCCCTCGAGGGCACGGTTGCCGGCGAGGCGCAGGACATTCCGGCCATTCTCGCCAGCCGCTATGTCGCCCTGATCCGCGCCGCCGGCATTGTCGGGCCGCAGGCGCGGTTCGTGACCGACCGCCATCCCGAACTGCCCTGGCTGCTCGGCCTCGCCAACACGCTGTTCCCGGGGGCGCCGGTGATCCATGTGCTGCGCCACCCCCTCGACGTGGTACTGTCCGGCTTCGCGCAGGACCGGCTTTACGAGGGCAATGCCGGCGTGACGCTGGCCAGCCTCGCCCGGCTCTACGACGCGCAGATGAACGCCATCGCCCATGTCCGCGGACAGACCACCATGCGCTACCTGCCCGTCCGCTACGAGGATCTCGTCACCGACACGGAGGCGACGCTGCGCCGCGTGCTCGACTTCATCGGCCTGGCCGCCGACCCCGCCGCGATGATCACCGCCCCGCCGCGCGCCGTCCCGCGCGTTCCGGCCTATCGCGCCGAGCTGGAGCCGCCGCATCGCCGGGGTGTGTTCCGCCACCGCCGCTTCGGCGACGTCTTCGGCGAGGCGATGCCGGTTCTCGCCCCCTGGATCGAGCGCCTCGGCTATGCCGCGACGCCGGAGGGCGCGGCATGAGCGCCGCGCCGCAACCGACGGCGAAGATCACGGTCGGCGAGGTGCTGGCCGAGATCACCGCGCTCGAACGGGACGGCAGGCTGGAGGACGCCGAATCGCTCGCCGAGCGCGCGGTCGCCGCCTCGCCCGGGCATCCGCACATCCTGCATCTCTCGGGGATCGTCGCCTACCGGCGCGGCAACATCCCGCGCGCGATCGAGCGGATCGAGAAATCCCTCGTCCTGGCGCCGGAGGTCGCGATCTATCCGCGCAACGCCTGCGAGATCTATCGCGGCGCCGGGCGGCTCGACGACGCGCTGGCGATGGCGTTGCGCGCCGTCGAACTCGCGCCGGAGGAGCGCGCCGCGCATTTCAATCTCGCCCTGATCCGCTACGAGCGCCACGAGCTGGACGCAGGCATCGAGGCGGCCGACCGCGCCATCGCGCTTTCACCTGATTTCGCCGAGGCGCATTTCGAGCGCGCCGAGCTGCTGCTGATCGGCGGAAGGCTGACGGAAGGCTGGGAGAGCTACGAATGGCGCTTCAAGCTGAAGCAGGCCGACGGCATGCTGCCGAAGACCGACAAGCCGCAATGGGACGGCAGCCCGATGCCGGAGGGGCGGCTGCTGCTGGTCGCCGACCAGGGCTTCGGGGACTGCATCCAGTTCGGCCGCTATATCCCCTGGGTCGCGGCGCGCGCGCCGAAGCCGGTGATCGCCTGTGGCGGCGATCTCATGCCGCTGCTGCGGCAGTTCACCGAGGTGGGCCGGTTCGCGAACAGCTGGGCCGCCGCCGGCGAGTATGACGCCTTCATGCCGCTCTCCGGGCTGCCGCGCCTCGCCGGCACGACGATCCCGACGATTCCGGCGGACATCCCCTATCTGCGGGCCGATCCGCGCAAGGTGGAGGCGTGGCGCCAGCGCCTCGCCGCGCTGGTGCCGCCGGGGCTGAAGCGCATCGGCCTGGTCTGGGCCGGGCGGCCGACCCACAAGAACGACCGCAAGCGCACGGTGCGGCTGGAGCGTTTCGCGCCGCTGTTCGCGCGGCCGGACATCGCGATCGTCACCGTGCAGAAAGGCGACCGGATCGACGAGGTGGGCGGGTATTTCGGCCCGGCGCCGCTGGTCAATCTCGGGCCGTCGATCTTCGATTTCACCGATACGCTGGCGATCCTGCAATGCCTCGACCGGCTGGTGACGATCGACACCTCCGTCGCTCATCTGGCCGGCGCCTCGGGCGTGCCGACCTCGATCATCCTGCCCTATGCGCCCGACTGGCGCTGGCTGCTGGACCGCGAGGACACGCCCTGGTACCCGTCGCTGCGCCTGTTCCGCCAGGAGCGCCCCTCCGACTGGTCCGGCGTCGTCGAACGGGTTGCCGGGAGTCTCTGATGCACCGTCTCGCTCCGCTTGTTCTCGCCTGCCTGCTCGGCATGCCCTTCGCCGCGCACGCCGCATCGCTCACGCTGTATTCGCGGCTTGATTATGCGCCCGCCGTCGCCCGCGCCTTCACCGCGAAGACCGGTATCGCCGTGCGCGTGCGCCGCCCGCCGCCGACCGGCCTCGCCGACCGGATCGAGCGCGAGGGCGCGCACCCGCGATGGGCGCTCGCCTGGTTCGCCGGCACGCCGAACGCCGTGGCCCTCGACGCGCGGGGGCTGCTGGCGCGCCATCTGCCGGTGCCGGCCGGCCTCTCGCCCCGCGCCGCCGCCCTCATTCCGGCGGATGGCAGCGCAATCCCGACCGGACTCGAACTCGGCGGCGTGGTGCTGATGTCGAAATCGGCGCCGTTCACGCCGCCGCTGCACTGGCACGGCCTGCTCGCGCCGGCCCGCCGCGGACTCACGGGCATGGCCGACCCGACGACGGACGACGCAGCCTGGGGCGGCCTCGCGAGCCTGCTGGCCACCGAGGGCTGGCCGGACGGGCGCCGCTTCGTCACCGCGCTCGGCGGCGCCGGGCTGCATATCTACGCCACCACGGCGGACACCGTCGCCGCCCTGCGCAGCGGGGCCATCCAGCTCGCCCTCGTCCGCTCCGCCGTGGCCTTCCACGTCGCTTCCCGGATCGATCCCTCGCTCGAAGCCGTCGTGCCGGCTCCAGCCGTGCTGATGCCGAGCCTGATCGTGATGCCGCGGCACATGACGCCGGCCTTGCGGCGGGGGGCGGCGGCATTCATCGCCTTTGCCTGCTCGCCCGCCGGCCAGCGCGCGGCGCTCGCGTCCGACGACATGGATTCAGCCTTCTGGCCGGTGAACGCGACGGTGCCGCCGCCGCCAGGCCTGCCGGACCTCGCCGCCCTCGCCCCGCGCGATCCGGCCGCGGTCGCCGCCAACCCGCTGCCGGCGATCGCCTGGTTCGCGCGCGAAATGGTCGGCCCCGGCCTCTGACACCGCGAAGGCGGGCCGGGGGTCTTGCATCGCCCCCGACCGCAAGCGATAAACGCTTAACCAATGGTGCAGGCTGCGGCCATCCAAGCGGAGGAAACATGAGCGAGCAGAAAGTCGGGCTCGAAATCGCCAACGGCGTCGCCGTGATCTCGATCGACAACCCCCCGGTGAACGCACTCGGCCATGCCGTGCGGGCCGGGCTGGTCGAGCAACTCGCGGCGGCGGAGGCGGATGCCTCGGTCCGCGCCATCGTGCTCGCCTGCAAGGGGCGCACCTTCTCGGCCGGCGCCGACATCACCGAATTCGGCAAGCCGCCGCGCGCGCCGGGCCTGCACGAGGTGATCGAGCGGTTCGACAACTGCCGCAAGCCCGTCATCGCCGCGCTGTTCGGCAC